>PMBG01000053.1:6269-11324 GCA_003153755.1 Chloroflexota bacterium
GTCGGACACCGTCTGGGCATGCGCGTCTGGATCGGGAAACGGCAGCAGACGCGCAAGGTTCAGGGCCGGCCGCTGTCCACCTGGCTGGATCAGGCCGAACGCGAGGTGCACCTGCCGCTCATCGCCTGGGCTCCGGAAGGCGAGCTCGAACGTGTCGACTGCGCCTGGTACGTCCGTCGCAAGGCGACCTTCCTGTTCGAGGTGGAGTGGACCGCGATGCTCGGAGAGCCGGTGATGGTTCGTCACGCGCGCTACCCGGCGGATGACAAGGTGGTTCGTTTCCTCGTGGTGCCGGCGGACCGTGGCGAACTGATCAAGTTCAAGCTCGCCCGTTCGCCTCTGTTGCGCAAGGCGATCGTGGACCGGAACTGGCACTTCCTGAAGTGGAACCACCTCGGCGAGTACGGGGCGCGCCCCGAGATCACGCTCGCCGAGATGGAGCCGTACCTGGGGCTCGATGCGGCGGCCGACGCGGCCGGCGAACAACTGCCGCTGTTCGGCTCATCGGGAGCTTCGGAGTAACCTAGGTCCGACAGCCTCAGCCGGACGTCTGCTGCGCCGGCCGCTGCCGAGTGCGGAGGATTTCGGTGAGCGAGGTCGGCACCGCGGCTGAAGCCGTCAACGAGCTGAGCGATCGATTCTGGGACGGGCTCCTTGATCTCTCGCCGGTCAGCGCCACGCTGCTCGGATACGAGCAGGGCCTCGATCGTATGGACGACCCGGGACCCGACGGCCGCGCCAGGGCCCGTGCGCTGTATACCGCCACGCTGTCGGCGGCAGACGCGATCGAAGCTCACGCGGCCGCGTCCGGCGGCCTGCCCACCGAAGAACGGATCACTCTCGACACCATGCGTGTCATATGCGGCATCGAGCTGGAGCAGCAGAGCCAGCGGATCGACCGGCTCAAGGTCGTCGACCAGATGGACGGGCCGCAAACGATGCTTCCCTTGCTTGCCGCTTTCCAGCCGACGGAGACGCCGCAGCAGTTCGAGGCGTTCCTGGCGCGGCTCGCGGACTACCCGCGATACATGGCCGCAAACGCGGAGCTCGTGCGCGAGGGACTGGCCGGCGGCCTCACCGCAGCCAGCATCGTCACCGAGCGAGTCATCAGCCAGCTGCAGCGGCTGCTCGCCATCCCCGACGAGCAGTCGCCCGTTGTTACCGCGTGCCGGACCCCCACCCCGGCCGATCGTGAGCGCCTCGTCCAGGCCGTCGGCAAGTACGTCCGCCCCGCGGATCGGGCGTTTCTGGAATCGCTGCTCGGCGCGTATCGGGCGGCGTCACGCCGGGAGCCCGGCCTCTGTTCGGCGCCGAACGGCGATGCGATCTACAAGACGCAGATCCGGGCCTGGACCTCGCTCGACATCGACGCGGGCGAGCTGCACCAGATCGGGCTGGACGAACTGGCGAGCATCGAGGAGGAGCGTCGAGTCATCGCCCGTGAGCTGGGGTTCGGCGACGACACCGTGGCCGCACGAAAGGCGCTCACCTCGGCGCCGGGCGCCACTCCGACGTCCGTCGAGGAGCTGCTGGAGCGCGTCCGCGGCCAGATAGGCCGGGCAATGGATGCCGCGCCGCGCTACTTCGGGACGCTGCCGAAGTCGGCGTGCGAAGTCCGGCCCGTGGAGGAGTACAAGGAGGCGGATGCTCCGGCGGCCTACTACTACCCGCCCGCTGTGGACGGCAGCCGGCCGGGCATCTACTTCGTAAACACATTTGATCTGCCGAGCCGCAGCTACGTCAGCCTGGCCACGATGACCTTCCACGAGGCGGTGCCCGGCCACCACTTCCAGATCGCTCTCCAGACCGAACACCCGAGCCTCAACTCGTTCCGGCGTCTCGGCGCCCGGATGGCCGGCATGGCGTACGTGGAAGGCTGGGGTCTCTACTCGGAGCGCCTCGCCGACGAGCTGGGCCTCTTCCTGGACGCGGGCGAGCGATTCGGCATGCTCGACGGCCAGGCCCATCGTGCCGCGCGACTCGTCGTCGACACCGGCATCCACGCCTTCGCGTGGTCGCGCGAGCAGTCGGTAGCGAAGCTGCTCGAGGCCGGCCTCACCGACACGGAGGCGTCCATCGAGACCGACCGCTACATCTGCCTTCCCGCGCAGGCACTTACGTACAAGGTGGGTCAGCGCGAGATCGAGCGGCTGCGCAGGGAGGTTACGGCTGCTCTGGGGTCGCGCTTTGACATCCGCGCGTTCCACGACGCGCTGCTTGGACACGGCACGCTGCCGCTCGCGACGCTTGCCCGGGAGCTGCCGGGCTGGCTCGGAGTGGGGCAGGGCTAGACGGGCGGGCGCCCGGGAGTCAACGCCGCAGGGCTGCCGTGCGGAGCACCTTGGCGAGCGCGGCGAAACTGTTCTTCTCGGCCAGGTCGATCGCGGTCTCTCCGTTGTCGGCGACTCGTGTTGGATCGGCGCCGCGCAGGAGCAGCGCGTCCACGATCGCCTCGTCCCCGTTGCGGGCCGCCGCATGGAGAGGGGACCATCCGCCACCCTGGATCGAGTTCGGCGAGGCGCCGAGGGCCAGCAGGAGGCTCGCTGTGTCGCGGTGCCGGGCCTCGATGGCCACGTAGAGCGGCGTGGTGCGGCACTCGTTCATGGCGACCGCGTTGGGATCGGCGCCGCGGCCCAACAGGAGCCTTGCCGCTTCGAGCTGGCCAAACCGGGCTGCCTGGTGGAGCGCAGTGCATCCGTCGGAGCCCCGGTCATCGATCGCGGCGAGGTCTTGCGCAAGAAGATTCCGCATCGCGCCCACGTTGCCCACGGCCGCGGCGTCGAAGAAGTCGATGCCATCACCCGACTTGAAGAGTCGCGCAGCCAGCCGTTCGGCGAGGCGCACGTGACCGGCCGCGGCAGCCGCGACCACGGGCGAGATGCCGTCCTTGTCGCGGGCGCGCAACAGGTTGGACTTCACGGCAACGGCGGTATCCACGGCAAGGTCGTTGCCGTTGCGGATCGCGTCGAAGAATGTCTGGGCGGCCGGACCCTGTTCGGTCATGCTCCCTCCATCACGTCCGATCCGGTCTGGGCGCCGAATGCGGTCCGGACAACTCGCGAAGCGCCTGGGCAAGGCGCTCGATCTCCACGGGGTCGTTGTAGTGGGCGAGTCCCACGCGAACCATCCCGCCGGTCTTCTCGAGTCCGAGGGCTCGAATCAACTCGTAGGCATAGTAGTCGCCATCCCAGGTCGCGATTCCCCGTTTGCCCAACTCCGAGGCGACCTGGTGCGGTGACGCACCTTCCAGGGTGAAGGCGAACGTTGGGACGCGCTCGTCGATACGGGCAGGGTCCACGATGCCGCGGATCTCGAGTCCCGGAACCTCGCCCAGACTGGCGAGCGCCTGGAGGGCCAGGCCTCGCTCGGTCTCGCGGATCGCCCCCATCGCCGCCACCAGCCGCTCTCGGCGTGACGCCGGCGGCACCGCGCCGCCGAACTCGCTGCCGACCCACTCCAGATATCCGAAGGTTCCGAGCAGTGCGGCGAGTGATTCGCCGGGCAGCGTGCCCGTCTCCCACTTCCCCGGAGCGTCGTCGGAGGCCGGACGGACCTTGTACGAAGCCAGTTGTTCGAGGCGTTCGCGCTTGCCGTATAGCAGGCCGAGGTGCGGTCCGAAGAACTTGTAGGGCGAGCAGACGAGGAAGTCGGTGCCCATGGCCACTACGTCGATCGGTACGTGCGGCGCCGCGTGCACGGCGTCAACGTACGTTTGCGCGCCCGCCGCGTGAGCCATCTCGACGATCCGCGCAACCGGGTTCAGCGTTCCGACGGCGTTTGAAGCGAGGCCCACGGCCACCATGCGGGTTCGCGGGCTCAGGGCGCGCTCGAACTCGTCCATGTCGAGTGTGCAGTCCGTCCGGCGGATGCCCACCCACTTGATCACGACGCCTCGCTCTTCCTGGAGGGCCAGCCAGGGTGCCACGTTCGCGTCGTGGTCCATCCTCGTGACCACGATCTCGTCGCCGGGCTTCAGACTCCGGCCGATCGCCCGGCTCACCGCGAACGTCAGCGTGGTCATGTTCTGGCCGAATGCCACCTCGGAGGCGTCGGACGCCCCCAGGAAGTCCGCGGCGGCTGCATGAGCCTCGGCCAGTACCTCGTCGCTCTCGCGGCTGGTCGGAAAGGCGCCCTCGTGGTTTGCGTTGCAGCGCTCCAGGTAGTCGGTCATTGCGGCGATCGCGCGGCGTGGCATCTGTGTGCCACCGGGCCCGTCCAGGTATGAGTAGGGGAGATCGCCGTGCATGCGGGCGAGGGCGGGGAACTCCGCGCGTATGCGCGCCAGCTGTGCGCCTGAGGACATCCGCGCCGAGGCATCCGCCCGGCGGGGCTGCGGACTTGTCACTTGGCTCTCCGCGAAGGGCGCCTCGTACGGGTAGGCGCCCGTGGTGACTTCAGGTTGATCGCTGTGATGGTACTGCAGTACTAGAGCGTGTCGCACGGGTGCATTCGCGAGGCCCCAGAAGCGATTCTGACTGTCACCAACTTGACATGTTGTCGGTCCGACAGGGCGCTCTGCAGGCCTTGACTAATCCTTAGTAACTATGTAAAGATTCACCCAGACGTTGCACCTCACGGGACGCAAAGGCCATTCCTACTTGAGTAACCACTCGGGAAGGTGGGCTCTGGCACAGGTAAGGCGTCTTACGGCTCGGATGCCGCAACAGGTGGACAACAGCGCCGCACCCGCATCGGGCATGGGACGGCGTGCGGATACCGACGCAGGCGGAGGGCCCCCTGGCCTTCCGGTTCGGGAACTCGCCCGATAGGAGAAACCACAATGCTCGACGGAAACGCAGTACGGTCGGTGGATCGCGCTGCTTCCCTATTGATCGCACTTGGCGAGACGCAAGGCGAAGCCGGGGTGACCGAGCTCGCGCGCCGGCTCGGCCTGCACAAGTCCACCGCGTCCCGGTTGCTCGCGACTCTGCAGAAGCGAGGACTGGTTGAGCAGGACGACGATTCGGGCAAGTACAGGCTCGGCCTGGCGGTCGTAAGGCTTGGGGGCCACGCGGAGAAGTCACTCGATCTGCGATCCATTGCCAGGACGGACCT
>PMBG01000053.1:11394-11531 GCA_003153755.1 Chloroflexota bacterium
ACCGCGCCGGGCAAGGTCCTTCTGGCAAGCCAGCCGGAACGAGAGGTCATCCGCCTCTCCAAGATCGGCTTCACGCCGTACACGTCTCACACGATCGTCCGCGTGGACCTGATCCTCGAGGAACTCGCTCGCGTCCG
>PMBG01000031.1 GCA_003153755.1 Chloroflexota bacterium
CGCCTCCGCCGCGAGGTCGAACCCGTCGATCAAGTCGTGCTGGCCCGGTTCCTGCCGGCATGGCAGAGAGTCCGCGGGCTCGGCGATGCAGAGGCCCCGCTTCGGGCGGAGGCTGCGCTCGAACGGCTCGCCGAGGTTGTCGATCAGCTCGCCGGCGTCCCGATTCCGGCCTCGGTGCTCGAGCGGGACGTGCTGCCGGTGCGAATCGCGGGCTACCAGCCGCGGCTTCTCGACGAACTGGGTGCGCTCGGCGAAGTCGCCTGGCTCGGGCGGGGGAGTCTCGGCCGCGATGACGGCCGGGTGGTGCTGTACCGGCCGGGTCGTGAATCGCTGCGCGATATGGCGTCCGGCGCCGAGGCGGAGGCACCCTCGGGAGAGGTCCACGAGCGCCTTCGCGAGCGGCTGCGGCTACGCGGCGCATCGTTCTACCGTGAGCTCGCCTCCGCCGCGGGCGGCGCCGGCGAGCGCGAGACCCTCGACGCACTCTGGGATCTCGTGTGGGCGGGCGAGCTCACGAACGACACCTTCGCGCCGTTGAGGGCACTGCGCTGGCGGAGACCCTCGGGCGAGCGGCGTCCCCGGCCCGGCCGGCTGCAGCTGGGCCCACCGGAGGCCGCCGGACGGTGGTCGCTCGTCGAGCGCGGCACGGCCGGGATCCCTGCCGGCAACCCGGCCGCCGGCGTCGCCGTTGCCTCTGCGGGTGGGGGCGCCCGGGCGACGGGGAACGGCGCGGCAACGACCCGTCTCCACTCCGCCGCCACAGTTCTGCTGGAGAGGCACGGCGTGCTCACGCGCGAGGCCGTCGTGTCCGAGGAGATTGCCGGCGGATTCAGCGGCATCTACCCGATCTTCCGCGCGATGGAAGAGTCCGGCCGGATTCGGAGAGGATACTTCGTGGACGGGCTCGGAGCGGCGCAGTTTGCCCTGCCCGGTGCCGTGGATCGTCTCCGAGCGATGCGCGAGCCCGGCTCGAGCGATGGCACGGACCGCACATCCGGCCCAACCGTGTATCTGCTGGCCTCAGCGGACCCGGCCAATCCATACGGCGCCGCCCTGTCCTGGCCGCGGCGCGGGGAGAACGACCGCCGCTCCCTGCAGCGCGCCGGTGGCGCATACGTCGTACTCGTGGACGGCGCGCCGGCCGTGTACGTGGACCGCGGCGGTCACTCGCTGCAGATGTTGCCGCCCGCCGACGACGCGGATGTCGCGGCCCCGGCACTCGCCGCCCTCCGGACGCTGGTCGACGACGGGCGGTTCCGCGAGCTCGTCGTCACNNTTCGTGGCCGGGTATCGCGGTCACGTTCTACGTCCGGGGGCGCGGCGGGTGGTCGCCGCCGGCCGCGGGCTGTCGCCAGAGACAGCGGCGGACGACAACTACTGGCGCCGATCGTCGGCGCCGCGGCGGTAGGTCCGTGCCCGAAGGCGACACGCTCTACCGTATCGCGGCCGCCCTCAAGCCGCACCTCGTGGGCCGGTCGGTGCTGTCGGCGTCGGCCAGGCAACCTGGGCCGCGCACCGACGCGATAGTCGGCGCGACCATCACTTCGGTGGAGTCGCGCGGGAAGCATCTGCTGATCTCGTTCGACTCGGGGCTGGAGCTGCGGACCCACCTGGGCATGCATGGCTCGTGGCACCGCTACGCGACCGGTGAGAAATGGCGGCGTCCGCCATCGCGTGCCCGCCTGGTCATCGAAGTCCCGGGCACGGTCGCGGTCTGCTTCGATGCCCCCACCGTGGAGTTGTACGACTCGCGCGCCGCGTCGATCCATCCCGTTCTGTCGGCGCTCGGCCCGGACCTCCTGGATCCTGACTTCGGCCCCCAAGCCGTCGCGGAGGCCGTGCGCCGCCTTCGCGCACCGCACCGCGTCGAGCTGACGATTGCCGAGGCGCTACTGGATCAGCAGGCACTCGCGGGCATCGGCAACATCTTCAAGAGCGAGACGCTATTCGTGGAAGAGCAATTCCCGTTCGAACGCGTTGCGGCGCTCGATGACGAATCGCTGCGAAGGCTCATCGAGACGGCGCGCCGGCTCCTCATGGCAAACCTGGATCGCGGCATCCGGGTCACCACCGAAGGGGTGGCCGGCGCGGCTCGCGGCCGCCACTGGGTCTACGGCCGGACCGCCCAACCGTGCCGCCGCTGCGAAACGCCCATCGTGGCCCGCGAGCATGGCCGCGGGAATCGCCGCACCTATTGGTGCCCGTCATGCCAGCCCGAACCAGCGGAGGCGCAGCCGTGAGCAGCATCGAAGTCGTGTCGTCGCAGACGGGGGGCGGATGGGTAGCTCGGGTCACAGTGTCGGACCGCGGATCGAGCCGCGAGTTCGAAGTCACGGTGACGCGAGACGAGCTGGCACGTCTGGATCCCGGTGCCGCCGAACCGGCCGCGCTCGTTCGCCGCGCCTTCGAGTTCCTGCTGACACGCGAGCCGAAGGAGTTGATCCTGCCGCGGTTCGGGCTCGCGGTGATCTCGCGCTACTTCCCCGAGTTCGAAGCGGAGATGCGGGCCTAAGCCTCGAAACCGAAGAACGTCCTCACGCGGGCTCGCGCGACCCGGCGGAATCTCTCGGCCGTTCGCTCAGGGCTGCGCTTCCAGTGCCCGCGCCAGAGCATCGCCGAGGCCTTGCCGGCCTGCGCCGCGCCCGGCCACGTTGACGGCATCAGCCACCGGAACGCTTCAGGGTGGCGCCACGCCCAGGGCACGAGCGCCCATACGAATACGAAGTAATCGACCCGGAATGGGCGCTGGAACGAGAAGAGCACCTGCAGCTGCACGAGCGTTTGCGGCAGGGTAAGGGCCGTCAGCACCACGGCAAGCAAGAACCAGGCCAGGCCCCACAGGCGGCCGCGCGGCGCAATGAACAGCCAGAAGATGCCCGGAACCCACTTCATCGTGGTCGCCGTCATCCACAGCAGTCCGGCAATGCGCGGACCGCAGAACTGCGCCCAGAAGAGGAGAAGCGTCAGCGGCAGGTTGATGTTGCCGGTGTCCAGGTTCGCGGCCATCGGCAGCATGAGCATCAAGAGCAGGATCGCGGTCGTCATCGGCCGGCGCTTGTAGGCCCAGTGCACTGTCCACAGGAGCCCGATCACCGTGGCTCCGCGCCAGAAGAACCATGCAACATCCCACGGCATGCTCGACCACGGCACGAAGAAGGGGAGCATCCACGGCGAGTAGACGTAAGGCATAAAGGGGCCCGTCGGGTGATAGGGGTCGCCGCCGTTGACGAACAGGCGTCCCGCGTTCCAGTAGGCGAGAGCGTCGGCGCCGGCTGCCTGGCCTCGTGCGATCAGGCCCGCGAGCACGAAACCGCCGACGCAGCCGAGCATGACCATCATCAACAGGCGTCTCGGGTCTCGGATGCGGTTGACCTCGCGACGCATGGCGCGCCGGAAGACGCCTGCGCGGCGCCTCGTGGGGGCATCGACTCGGGCTGCGTCCGGCAGGATGAAGACGCGTTCGGAGATGCGTTCCGACAGGCGCTCGAAGGTCGACTGAACGGGCGTCGAGTCGCCCGATTCGGAGGCGTCCGGCACTCCGGCCGGTCGCCCGGCACCGCTACCGGGTTTCATCGCCCGATCGCCGGGGCGTTCCGAACCGAGCGTTCGATCTCACGCTCCGAGCCGCAGTGACGCGACATGAGCGTGTGTCGCGATGGCAAGCTGCGTCCTCCAGGTCCGGGTCGGAACGATGATGCGAGTGTCAGGGCTGCGGTGCAAGAGCTCAGATGGCCAACCACCGGATCGTTGCCGCAGTTAGGGATATAGCCGCCTGCGGCGTTCGGCGGCGCAGTGGACCCGGCGCTTCAGCGCAGGAGCGTCTTGGCGCAACCGTCACACACCGCGTAGACGGCGTGGGCGTTGCGCGCGAAGCCGGCAGCGTGCAGGAGGCCCGTGCAACCTGGATTCGGGCACTTCCAGACCCACCATCGAGGTTCGTTCCCGACGGGGATCGACTCAGCCGCGATCCTCGCGGCGAGCGTTGCGTCCGCCTCCGTGGCCCTGGCGACTGCGCCGAGACGCTCCGCATCGGACTCGCTCGAGTATGGGTAGTTCTGGGCGATGTTGGATGACACTGCTGCTTCTCCGCACGGGGCGCCGGCCGCGGCCGGCCAAGCCGAACCGGTGGCGGGACGTTGTGAGTGCGGCGAGCCACCGGCGGTCCGGAGTATAGCCCCGGCCGGCCATCCGGCCGTCTCACCACCTGCGGCGGAGACCGGCCGCGGTATGGCGTTCGATCGGCGCGCCTCCATCGCCTGTCCGGTAGGCTATCCGCCAATGAACCGATCCATCACCTCTATGCTCGTCGCTACGTTCGTGCTGCGCGTAAGCACGGCCATCACCGGCTTCATGCTGGTGAACCTAGTCAACGACATGACTACCGGACGGGGAACCGGGCCGGCGACGAACGCGCTGCTGACCGGCGGTTTCTACACGACCGAACTCACGGGAGCCATCGTGTTCGGCGTGCTGGCCGACCGCTATGGGCGCAAGGTCATCATGCTGATCGGCCCGGCTTTCGGGGCCGTCGCGGTGTTCCTGACCGGTCTCACGACTCACATTCCGGTCCTCTTCTTCACGCGACTGCTCGAGGGCGGCTCCACGGCCGCTTCCATCCCGTCCACGCTCGGATTCATCGCCGCCGAGACCGCCCACGACGAGAAGCTTCGTGGCCGCGTGGTCTCCCTCTTCGAACTCGTCTCGCTGGCCGGCATGCTCGCGATCGGGCCTGCGGTCGCGGGCCAGCTCTGGGAACGCTTCGGCCGCCCCGCATTCTTCCTGAACTGCGGCCTGTACATGGTCGCGCTCCTGCTTTACGCCTACGGCGTGTCGGAGGTTCCTCGCGAGGACAAGGCGGAGATCGAATCTCACCACTCCGATCGCAACCTGGGCCTGGAGGTCAGGCGCTACATTCAGGTGGCGACCAACCGGAAGGTCCTGCTGTTCACTCCAACGTGGCTGGCGATAAACGCAATCCTGGGACTCTGGGCGCTGCAGGCACCCTTGCTACTGCGCGGCAACATCACCGACACGTCGCAGTTCTTGATGCAGGATGTGGGCGCCGGCAATCTCGGCATCGGCGAGGCTGGACTGGCCGTCGTTTTCGGGATCGGCATCCTTTTTTGGGGCGCCGTGTACGCGCACTTCCGACGCACGACGATGCTCCTCATCGGCGTGGGCGCGTTCGTGGTGATGAGCTTCGACATATTCGCGATCAATCACTTCGGCGGCACGTCCACTGAATTGCTTCTCGCTCTCGCGGGTGTCGCGATAGGAGCGCTGTTCTTCATGTCCGGTGCCACGCCGGCCGCTCTTGGTCTGCTCGCCGACGTCAGCGAGGGCTTCGAAGAAGATCGGAGTGCGATCATGGGCCTCTACTCGGTCTTCCTGGGTCTGGGCCAGGTCATCGGTGCGGTCATCGGTGGCATCGCCGCATCCTGGAAGGGCATCGACGGCCTGATCGTCGCCACGGCCGGGCTCCTCATCGTCGGCGGGATGGCATTGATGAACCTCAGGGCCAATGAAGGGGCCGTACTCGGGGGCATGACCGATGTCGGCAGCGAGCTTCCGCTGGTGGCGGCGGCCGGGGAGCACAAATGACAGTCGCGATCATCACGGATTCCGGATCCGACCTCACGCCCGAGCACCTCGCGGAGACGGGCATCAAGCAGGTTTCACTGACGGTCTCGTTCGGCGAGGAGAGCTTCTTCTCGCCGGACCAGATAACGCCCGAGGAGTTCTGGCGGCGAACCGGCGAGCCCGGCTGCCCCTTCCCTCACACCGCGGCTCCCAGCGTGGGCCAGTTCAAGAAGGCGTTCGAGGACGCCTTTGCGACCGGGCACGACGGTGTCGTGTGCGTCTGCCTTTCGGCCGAGCTGTCCTCCACGGTCAAGCACGCCCGGATGGCTCGCGAGATGATGCCGGACAAGGACATTGCCGTAGTCGACTCCCGGTCGGCGTCGATGGCCAGTGGGTCGCTCGCCGTGACCGGGGCGTCAATGGCCGCCGCCGGAGCGACGGCCGAGGCGATCGCCCGCCACCTCGAGGCGCTGGTGAAGGTCACGAACCTCTACGTGGCGCTCGACACTCTCGAGTGGCTGCGTAAGGGCGGCCGAATCAGCCCGGCCAGAGCCGCGATCGGCGGCCTCCTCTCGATCAAGCCGATCATCACCGTCGTCGACGGCGCCGTGGTCATGGGCGATCAACAGCGAACGCGGACGAAGGCCACGGCGCGCGTCATCGAACTGCTGACCGAGCGGCAGCTGACCGAGCTTCACGTCCTGTACTCGCCGCCCACGGACGCCGACGCCTTCCGCGACGCGATCCTCGCGCATCTGCCCGGACCGGCTCCGACGGTCGTTACGACTCAGCTGATCGGGCCGGTCATCGGGGCTCACATCGGTCCCGGCGCATACGGCGCGATCATGGTCCGCGAAATCGAGTAGGGCCCGGCTGTTATTTCGGGTCATATGGCCACCGGACCATCGATTCGTTCGGCGATTCGCCCGATCGGGTAGCTGAACGTTAGGCCGATCGGCCTCTGAGCCCATGACTTCGGGCTATGGCGTCGATTGGCAGCAGGACTATACTCGGGCCAATTGGAACCTGCGGTGCCGCTTTCCGGT
>PMBG01000038.1 GCA_003153755.1 Chloroflexota bacterium
TAAAGTCTACAGCCCTTTCTGCCTTCGTTCCATGGGTTTTGGCGGGCTTTTGGGTTAAAATACCGCAACTTTGTGAGGCTTTGGCAATGACTTCGTTGCGCTGGGCGGGACGACCCCTGCGCGGCGTCACAACGTTCCCGGCCGAGGGGCACTGACTGCCCGGCCGAGCGGCACCGTCGCCCCGGCCAGATGGCCCTGTACCGGTATTTTCGGTGCCCGGGGCCGACCGATCTGCGGCCCTTACCGGGCCACCCGCGCTCGAATAATCAGTCGGTGATCTTCACCGAGATCATCGCGGTCGGTTCATTCGGCTGGTCGCGACCGTCGCGCTTCGCGGCCGCGATCGCATCGACCGCGTCCATGCCTTTGGTCACCATGCCGAACAGGGTGTACTTCTTGGGCAGGCGGCCGCCGGACAGGTCGGCGATGCAGATGAAGAACTGGCTGCCGTTCGTGTTCGCGCCCGAGTTGGCCATGGCCACCGCGCCGCGGACATAATCGCCGTCGAACGGTTCGTCGGCGAACTTGTAGCCGGGGCCGCCGGTCCCGAGGCGTCCGCGATCGAGCTTGTCGATGTGGCCGTACTCCCCGTCGCCGCCCTGGATCACGAAGCCGGGCACCAGGCGATGGAACACTACGCCGTCGTAGAAGCCCTTCTTCGCGAGGTCGACGAAGTTGGCGGCGGCCTTCGGAGCGCCCTGGGTGTAGAGCTCGATTTCGATCGTGCCCTTATCGGTCTCGATGGTCGCGGTTGTCATCGGTCTCTCCTCGTGGGTTGGAGTGCGCAGTGGCGCGCGACAACACGTTGTCCCGCCTAGGGTGCCACGGATGTCCGAGAAAGACCGGCGGAAATCCCGCCGGTCCTCCGAGTGCGACGTGTTGGACGCGCGATAGATCTAGGGCGTCGTAACGGTGACGCTCTCGATGACCACCGGCTGAAGCGGCATGGAGGGATTCTGGCTGGGAGCGGCCGGGTCCCCGCCGAGCGGCACGAGCGCGATCCGATCAACCACGTCCATTCCGGCAGAGACGTCACCGATGTAGGCGTATGTGGTGCCGAGACTCGATGCACCGGTTGCCGACAGAACGATGAAGAACTGCGAGTTGGCCGAGTTGGCCGATCCGGTATTCGCCAGGGCGACGGAGCCGCGCTTGTAGGCGGTGTTCACCTTGTCGTCCTGGATCTGCCAGGACGGGCCGCCCTGT
Organism: Chloroflexota bacterium; assembly: GCA_003153755.1. GTDB lineage: Bacteria > Chloroflexota > Limnocylindria > Limnocylindrales > CSP1-4 > Fen-1039. The sequence goes on from PMBG01000038.1 coordinate 1,207, forward strand.
CCGAGCTTGCTGGTGTTGAGGTTGGGTTCGCGGCCGTACTGGCCGTCACCGGACTGGATCACGAAGTCGGTCACGATCCGGTGGAAGATCACGTTGTTGTAGTAGCCGCACTGCGCCAGGGCCACGAACGCGCCGGCTCCGTTGGGACCCAGGCTGCCGTCGATGGCGATGACGATGTTGCCGAAGTTGGTGGTCAGCGTGACGGTGGCCTTGCCGGTGAACTGCGCGGGCGCGGAGGTCGGGCAATCCGGACCCACGGTGGGGCCGAGCGAGAAGGCCGGAGCGGTGGGCGGCGGGCTGCCGGGGGGCGCGGGTGTCGGCGACGGCGTGATTGTGGGGATGCTCGTGCAGGCGGCGAAAAGCAACGCGGCGAGGCCAACGGCCGCGACCCGGCTGGCACGTTTACTTGTTGAAGCGAGGATCATTCAGCGGCCTCCAGGGCTTTGGCGAAGTCGATTGCTCCGGACAGGAGCGGCTCTCCGAGGATGATGCCTGCGATCCCGGCGTCTCGCAGGCCCTTTATTGCGTCGATATCCACGGACCCTCCCGCCACGAACAGCTCGGCGCGGGTTGTTCGAGCCAGTTCGGACAGAAACCCAAGATCCGGACGGGCGCCGCCGTGCGACAGGACGAGCCTGCGGACGCCGTGGTCCACGAGCTCGCCGGCCAGTTCGAGGAGGCTCGGCGGAGCCGGTCGGTGCCAAGGATACGCGGCAATGCGGTCGGGGCGCGGGTCCAACCCGACAGCAAGCCAGTCCCCGGCCACTTCCAGGCAGTCGTGGAGCAACTCCGGCTTGTCCGCGATGGACATCGAGACGACCACGCGCGTGGCCCCGGCCGCGAACGCGAGCCGGATGTTGTCGCCGCCTTCCATGCCCCCGGCCACCTGAATCGGCACGGCCACCCGGCTTGCGACCCTCCCGATCGCCTCGAGATTGGCCGGCGTTCCACTCCTCGCTCCGTCCAGATCAACGAAGTGAATGAGCGATGCGCCCATCTCGACGAATCTCTCGGCTATACGATCCGGGCGGTCTGTGGGCGACCCAACGCCGGCGGCCGCGCCCGGCCAATGGACGATCCGGGACCGGCCGTTTTCGACATCGATCGACGGGACGACGAGCATCGGCTAGCCGTTCGCCGCCATGAGCCGCCGGTGGAAGCTGATCGGAAGCGATCCATTTCGGAGCAGCGTGTCGTGGAAGTTCTTGAGGCTGAACTTGTCGCCCAGCCGCTTCTGCTCGTCGGCGCGGAGCTGGAGGATCAGCACCCGGCCCAGGAGATAGCTGAGCTGGTAGGTCGGGGTGTACGTGTAGCGGAAGACTTCCGCCTGCGCGTTTGCGTGCTCGAAGCCCGTGTGCTCGATCAGGAAGGCCGTCGCCTCGTCCACCGTCATCTCGCCGCGATGCATCCGGATATCGAGGATGATCCGGCAGGCACGCCAGATCGCGTCGGTGTGAAGGGCAACCTGGAATTCGGGGCCGTTGTCGAAGCCCTGCTCGCGCATCATCAGCTCGCTGTACATGCCCCAACCCTCGACGAATTCGGGGGCGTCGGTGAGCAGGCGGACGAGCGACGGATGGCGGGTGGACGTCGATAGCTGGAGATGGTGGCCCGGGTACGCCTCGTGGACGCTGGTGTTGCTGATGCCGGCGTAGTAGTGCTCGCGCATGGCGTTGGGGTCGTCGCCCACGGACGGCGTGACGATGTAGATCCCCGACGGGTTCTTGTCGAACTTGGATGGCTCGAAGTACGCCGCGAACGGGATGACCTGGCGCAGGTACTCGGGCGTGGGGCGGACGAAGATCCGCTCGCCGTCCGGGATGGTTGCGATCTCGTGTTCGATGATGTGGGTGCGGGCCCGCAGCATGGCATCCTCGTAGGCTGCCAGCGCTTGCTCGAACGTGTCCGGATGGTTCGACTTCACGCGGTCGACTACGACGGACTCCGGAACGGCGGCGTCGATGCGGCGAGCATCCTCCACCCGGGCCGCCTTGTTGAGGGCCAGCTGCTGGTGCCCAATCTCCAGGATCTGCGAGGCGTCGAGGCCGTCGAATGCCCGCAGCCCCACGAGCTGGTCGAGCGTGTCGGACCCAAGCGCCCACTCCTCGACCGTCGCGCCCATTTGCGACTTCACACCGGCGACGTACTCGGTGACGGCGGCTGAGGCCGTTTCGACTGCCTTGTCCAGTCGAGCCTGGGCCTTTTCGTCGAGGACGCCCTGCCCGGCGGTCCTGACCTCGTTGAAGAGGTAGGGCATCTGCTCGCCGGAATCGATCTCCAGCTCCTGCCAGAGCCGGACCTGCGGCGCGGTCGCGCGGCTGCGGTGCTGGTTCAGGAGGCCAGGCACGCCTTCCAGACGCGCGGTGAGCGAGCCGAGGCGTTCCGGCAGCGGCGCGAAGTCGCGGGCGAATACCGCGAAGAGCGCGTCGCCCACGGCGTCCATTGCGGTGGAGCGCCGCTCCCAGACGCGATGGACCTCCGACTCGAACAGCTCGCGCTTGATGTTGTGGAGGGCCAGTTCACGCTCAATGCGGACGCCATCCGACAGGCCGGCCGGATCGATCGCCTCAATCTCGGCCTGGACCTTCTTGTCGTCGGCGATCTCCCCGAGCACGGCGTCGCGCGTGCCGTCGTCCAGCTTGTCGTCGTAATCGTGGATGCCGACGTAGGTGGCGAAGATGGGGTGCTTCGCGACGAGGTCGCGGAAGCGGGCCTCGATGATGTCCCAGAACCTGTCGTCGAGCGGACCCGGACTGGACGGTGCCGCGGGACGCGGGAGAATGAGCTCGGACATCTATCGCTCCAGAACTGCGGAAGTGGCCGTGGTGGTGAACGCGGTTTCGCGGAGCGCGGCAGCGGACGCGGTGAGCACTTTCTCTATGTCGGCCGCCGTGACTCCGTAGTGGGTGACTGCCCGGATGGTGTCATCCGCGTATTCGACCATGAGAACGCCGCGCGACTTGAGTGCGTCAAGGTACGCGGCACGATTACGGTGAACGCTGAAGACGACGAAGTTGGTGGTTGCCCGGCGTGGATCGAGCTTCCCCGGCGCCGGCTGGGCGATTCCCCCGGCCGACTCCACGCCGTCCATCGCGGCGAGGCCCTCGGCCAGGCGGCGCGCATTGGCATGGTCTTCGGCCAGGCGATCGATCATCCCGTCCGGACCGGAACTCAACGCGACGAGTCCGGCCGCAGCAAGCACACCGACCTGGCGCATGCCGCCGCCAACGAGCTTCCGGCCGCGCCATGCCCGGTGGATGAAGTCGCGCGAGCCGGCCACCATCGAGCCGATGGGGCAGCTGAGGCCCTTGGACAGGCAGAAAGCGACCGAGTCGGCCGGGGCCGCGAGCTCTTTGGGACTCACCCCGAGAGCCACAGCGGCGTTGAAGAAACGGGCGCCGTCCACGTGGAGCGGGACGCCGTGGGCGTGGGCGATCCTGGCCACGGCCCGCGTGTAATCGACCGTAAGCGGCTGCCCCATCGAATGAGCGTGCGTGTTCTCTATGGCGACCAGACCGGTGATGGGCTGGTGCGGGTCGCTCGGATCGCGGAAGGCGCGCTCGAGGTCGGCGAGATCGAAGGTGCCGTCCGGGTTCTCGCGCATTGGCTTGATCGACGTTCCCACCACAACGGCGTGGCCGGCCTGCTCGTCGTCGACGATGTGGGTGGAGGCGCCGGCGATCGTCTCCTGGCCACGGCCCAGGTGGGCCAGCTGCGAGACGAGATTCGCCATCGAGCCGCTCGCGACGAAAAGGGCGGCTTCCTTGCCGAGAAGCTCCGCGGCGCGTTCCTGGAGGGCGTTGACCGTGGGATCGTCGCCGAATACGTCGTCGCCAAGCTCGGCTTCGTACATGGCCTTGCGCATGGCCGGCGTCGGGTGAGTGACGGTGTCGCTGCGAAGATCGATCATCGATTCCACGTCTTTCGCGGGCCGCGATGGGCGGTGGGACCGGCGGCGCAACGGGCCGCGGCCGGAAGCCACCTGACTGTTGGGGCGAGTATAGGTCGAGCGCCGGAGAGCGCCGTTTCGGCGAGCGGCGAGAGGCGGGTGGCGGTGGGCGGGCCGGCGGCGCGGGCCGCGGGCGGCGCGGTAACTTACGTTCGGACAGGGATGTCTCTTCCTGGTATCCTTCGCCGTCGCACGGGCTCGTGGTGTAGCGGCCTAACATGCCAGCCTGTCACGCTGGAGATCGCCGGTTCGAATCCGGTCGAGCCCGCCATATCGTGCATCTCCTAGCCCCGTCCCCGCCCGGACGGGGCTTTTCCTTGCCGCTCGATGGCCGGGCCCGGCGCCCGACCCCGCAACTTGCCACCGAACCGAAACGTGCCCCCGATCCTCGATAGCAATCCCGCCGTGCCAACGGCGGGCTCGTACCGCACAATCAGCACACACGGGCGCCGCGCTGTACGGCGCCGCCCCGCATCGGAGGCTTTGACGCTCATGAGCGGCCGCGTGATCGTGGTCGGCTCGGTCAACATTGACCTGGTCGCGCACGTTCCCCACCTGCCCCACCCGGGCGAAACCGTCACGGGCGGAAGCTATGAGCGCCACAACGGCGGCAAGGGCGGGAACCAGGCCNNGTCTACTGGGTGCAGGACCTGTGGCGCGGCGGGTTCCTGGGCACGGGCTCCAAGATCTTCTCCATGACGTCCGAGGGCTCCACCCGGGTCGTCCCCAGCTACGGCGTGGTGTCGTCGGCCAAGGCGGCGCTCGAGTCGCACACGCGGCAGCTGGCGATGGAGCTGGCACGCCTGGGCACCGGGATCACCGCCAACACGATCCGGGCGGGCGTGACGCGGACGCCGGCGCTGATGAAGATCCCGGAGAAGGACGCCATCATCGAGGCGGCGACGCGCCGCAACCCGACCGGCCGCATGACGACCCCACAGGACGTGGCGAGCACGATCCTCGCCCTCTCCGGCGAGGGTACGGACTTCATCAACGGCGAGACCATCGGCGTGGACGGCGGGGAGTACATCACCGGTTCGTAGCGGCCCCGAACAGCGCGGGCCAGAAAGGAACATGGGAGGCGGTCCGATGAGCGGTCGTGTCCTGGTCGTCGGATCAGTCAACGTCGATCTCGTCGTCCAGACGGATCGCCTGCCGCTCCCCGGTGAGACCGTGCTGGGCGGCACCTTCCGCCGGTTCCACGGCGGCAAGGGCGGGAACCAGGCCGTGGCCGCCGCCCGCCTGCGGCGACCCACGCTGTTCATCGGTGCAGTCGGCGACGACACGTTCGAGATGGAAGCGCGCCGCGCCCTTTCGTCGGAGCGCGTGGACACCTCGATGGTCGCGTCGCTGCCGGGACAGCCCACAGGCGTAGCCCTGATCCTCGTGGATGCCGCGGGCGAGAATGAGATCGCGGTCGTTCCGGGCGCCAACGGCGCGATCGAGTCCGGCTACGTGCGCGACTGCCTGGCACGGCTCGGCCGTCTGACGGGCGACGCGCTGCTCGTCTGCAACGAGGTCCCACTGCACGTCGTACGCGAAGCGCTCGTCTGCGGCCATGCCGCCGGCGCCACGACGATCCTCAACCCGGCACCGGCGATCGGCATCGACCGCTCGCTATTCGGCCTTGCGGACATCGTGACTCCCAACCGCACCGAGCTGGCCACGCTGCTGCAAACCGAAGCGCGACGGACCGGCAGGCGCGTCGACGCCAGCACCGACACATCGGCCAGGGCGCGAGTTCTGCTCGACGCCGGCCCGGAGGGACCGGGTGTGCGCAAGGCGGTGATCGTCACCCTGGGCGCGGGCGGAGTGGTGGTCCTCGAGCGAATCGGCGCTGGTCTGAAACGCACGCTCCAAGCCCGGCCGGAGTCCACGGAGCCGGCGCCTGCGGTTTCGGGCACGGAGCCTTGCGAGGACCCCGAGCCGGTGGTCCGCGCTCCCGCCACCGGACCGGCCGCCGACTCTCCCGAAGAGGACGGCGCACCGGCCGACGCCGCTCGCCTCGGCGACTACCGCGTTTGGGAAGTCCAGGCGGACAAGGTCGCGACCGTCGACTCGACCGGCGCTGGTGACGCGTTTTGCGGAGCGCTCGCAGCGGCACTCGCCGAGGGCCGGTCGCTCTCCGAGGCCGTCCGGCGCGCCGTGGCCGGAGCTGCTCTCGCCACGACACACAGCGGCGCGCGCGAGGGGATGCCCACCGCGACCGAACTCGACGGGTTCCTGGCCCTGCGGTAGCGCGTTCGGGGAGTCGCGCCGGAGAGTGGCGCCCGGCGCGGCCGAGTGCGCGCGGCCCGCGCCCGCA
>PMBG01000168.1 GCA_003153755.1 Chloroflexota bacterium
TGGACGCCGGTGTGCCGATCAAGGCGGCCGTCGGCGGCGCCGCGATGGGTCTCATCACCGAAGGCGACCGCTTCGTGGTCCTTACCGACATCCTCGGCAAGGAAGACGCGTTCGGCGACATGGACTTCAAGGTGACGGGCACTCGCGAGGGCGTCACGGCGCTGCAGATGGACATCAAGGTCAAGGGCATCAGTGAGGCGATCATCCGCGAGGGCCTCGCCAAGGCCCGCGTCGCTCGCCTGGCGATCCTCGACAAGATGGATGCGGTCATGCCGAGCAGCCGCACCGAGATGAGCAACTTCGCGCCGCGCATCATCACCATCAAGATCAACCCCGAGAAGATCCGCGACATCATCGGCAAGGGCGGCTCTGTGATCCGCAAGATCCAGGAAGAGACCGGAACCGAGATCAACGTCGAGGACGACGGCACGGTGCAGATCGCTGCCGTCTCGGGCGAGAACTCCCGCAAGGCCGTGCAGTGGATCGAGTCGCTGACTCGCGAAGTCGAGGTCGGCGGTCTCTACCTGGGCAAGGTCACCCGGATNNCTGCCGGGCAAGGAAGGCCTGATCCGCATCGGCGAGCTTGCCGACTATCACGTTCCCACCGTTGAGGACGTGGTTTCGGTCGGCGACGAGGTCATGGTCGTGGTCGTCGAGATCGACCGCCAGGGCCGGATCAACCTCTCTCGCAAGGCCGCGATGCAGCGTCATCTGGCCCGCGGCGAAGAGTAACCAGCACTTCAGCGACGAGGGTCGGCGGAAACGCCGGCCCTCGTTCTGTGTCCGGGGCTAGTGCAGAACCTCGTGCCAGGTGGCGCCGCCGTCCTCGGTTGCCCAGAGGTGCTGCGGCGGGAGGAATGCGTAGTCACAACTGACGTGCATCACCCCGCCGGAGGGTGACGTCATCGACGGGCACGGCGGGTTGGGCTCGATCACTGCCAGCCAGCCGTGGTCGACGTCGGCGAAGCTCACCGACGTGGCGGTGAACTGCCACCTGGCCTTGATAGCGGTGGTCCGCCAGGGCAGGCCCGAGTTCTTGGTGGCCTGGACCGTCGTGCCGTTGAGCGTGTCCATAGCGATCCAGGTGGACGGGCTCATGAGGGAGACCGTCAACGATCCCGGATCGTCGAGCGTCGCAGCCACCTTCCAGCTCTCGCCGCGATTGGCGCTCGTGTAGATCACCTGACGGCCCTTGGCGCCGTCCATGCCGGGAGTGCCGTCGAGCTTCGCGACGATGACGGCGGACCCGTCCGGGTTCGATACCGGCGCGCTAACCCAGTCGAGCCGGAATTGGCTGGAGGCGGGAATGTGCAAGTCGACTACTTGCCACGTCCGCCCCGCGTCGCGCGTCGACCACAGCATCGATTGGCTTGACATGAGTCCGTCGTTGACGTCGGTGAAAGAAATGGAGACGCCAACACCGACATACCCAGGGCGGATAACACCAGGGTCGGCCCGATCGAAGGAGTCCGTGACGACCGCCCAATGCTGCCCGCCGTCATCGGTCCGATACAAGGTTGGCAGCATCTTCATGCCGGCCGGGTCGAACTGCCCGATGCCGGCGAGATATCCGATGCTGGTCGTGACGAAGGCCACGTCAACAGGTCCCACCGGCAGCGCGAACCGGGTCCAGTCGGCGCAGCCGTCAGTGCTCAGCCACATCGACTGATCAGCGAACACCTTCACGGTGCTGCCGTCCACGAACGCTCGCCAGACGGAGAACGACTCGGGGGCCGTCGGAATGACCCAGCACTCCCGCCAGGTGGTTCCGTCGCTGATGAGTAGCCGCCGGTTCGTGAGCACCCAGCCGCCGGATCCCGTCCGCTGCAGCTGATAGATGGACTCCTGTTCCGCGAGGGCGATCGGCGCGACGCTCGGAGACGCGGTGGCGGCTTGGCGACTGGAAGTGGCCTGGACCGGCGCCGTCGCGCTCGATGAGGGCCCGGCGGCCGAGGCGGCCCGGTATGACACCCAGACGGCGACGCCGGCCGACGCCACGGCAATTGTCAAGGTTGCGGCCAGGGCGGCCGCCACCACTCCGCGCCTGCGTCCGGGTCGGTCCGTTGGAGTCCGGCGCCCGAGCAGCTCGGCGGTCGATGGCTGCCGCACGCGGGCGGATGCCACCCGCCAACGTCGGAGCAGCGACTGATCCATGGAATCTGCGGCTTCGATGCCGCGACCTTCAGTTCCGTTTTCGTGATCGTTCATCGCCGTTCCTTCAGCTTTCGCCGTCCGCGGCTTGCCGCCGAACGCACGGCATTCGCGCCGATACCCAGCACCTCGCCGGCCGCCGCCGCTTCCATGTCGAGTAGTGCCGTCAGAACCAGGGCCGTTCGCTCCAGCGCCGAGAGCGTGGCGAATCCCGCACTGAGGTCGAGCCACTCGAGACGGGCGTCCGAATCGATGGGCGCGGCGCCGGTTTCTCGGGGATTCAATGCCCGACGAATGCGCCGGAACCTGTCGGTGGCGCGGCGGCGCGTCGCTACGAGCAGCCATGGGAGCACGGGCCGCGTCCAGTCGATCTCGTGGCGCCGATCCCACAGTCGCAGGAACGAATCTTGTGCCAGGTCCTCGGCCGCGGCCCAGTCGTTCGTCCAGGCCAGGGCGAAGCGGAAGACGGCAAGCCAGTTCTCGTCGAAGGCCGATTCGAAGGCATCTCCGGCTGCGTCGGTGGCGCGCGCCGGGCCGGCGCGCCTTGTCACCGGCTCTGTGAGCTTGGTTGCGGGAATGTCGAGCGGCATCATGTCGAACGGTACACGCGCGAGCAGCACCAAACGCACGCGGCGCCGGCGAATTGATCCTGAATGCATAGGTTGATGCATAGCGCCCTGCGTATGCATCCACGCCGGGGCTTCGACGGGTCGCTGGTATACTTGGCCACACCCGTCTATCACCACAGTGGAGTCACATCCTTTGGAATCGCGCCCGCTGACCGTCGCCGTCGTCGGTGCGACCGGCGTAGTCGGTCGAACGATGATCCAGGTCCTCGCCGAACGCCGCTTCCCGGTTGGGGAGCTTCGCCTGCTCGCTTCCGGCCGATCCGCCGGTTCGACTATGAGCGCCGGCGGGCAGACTCTCACGGTGGGGGAGGCGACCCCTGAGGCTTTCGAAGGCGTGGACATCGCGCTCTTCTCTGCCGGTGGAGACGTCTCGCGCCAGCTCGCACCAGAGGCCGCCGCGCGCGGCTGCACGGTGATCGACAACTCGAACGCGTGGCGCATGGAGGAATCGGTTCCGCTGATCGTCAGCCAGGTGAACCCTGAGGACGGTGAGTGGCACGAGGGAATCATCGCGAATCCCAACTGCTCCACGATGCAGCTGCTGCCCGTCCTCATGGCGCTGCGCGACACGTCCGGCCTGGAGCGGGTCATCGTCGATACGTACCAGTCCGTGTCCGGCACCGGCGCCGAGGGCCTGGCGGAACTCGAGTCGCAGATCAGGGCGCATGTGGCCGGTGAGCCGAAGAACGCGACCGTCTACCCGCACCCGATCGCGTTCAACGTCCTCCCGGAGATCGACGTGTTTCTCGAGAACGGCTATACGCGTGAGGAGTGGAAGGTCGTCACCGAGAGCCGCAAGATCCTGCACCTGCCGGATCTTCGGGTTTCGTGCACGGCCGTCCGCGTCCCGGTGTTCGTGTCGCACTCGGAGGCGGTCCATGTCGAGACCACCAGGCACATAACGCCGGACGAGGCTCGCAAGGCGTTCGCCGCCGTGCCCGGAGTGCTGGTCTCGGACGATCCGGAAACGCACACATATCCGATCGCGACGCAGGCGGCCGGCAAGGACGAGATCTTCGTGGGCCGAGTGCGCACCGATCCTTCCGTCGCCAATGGCCTCGCATTCTGGGTCGTGAGCGACAATCTGCGAAAGGGTGCGGCCTCAAACGCGGTGGAGATCGCGGAATTGCTCGTCGAACGCGGTTGGGTCAAGTCCCGCTCGCGGCGTGAAGCGGCGAACGGAGTCGGGGAGGCATCGTGACGGAGGCCTCGCCCGAGGCCACGGCTGAGGCGAGGCGCCGGGCGGCGCTCGATGCCATCGGAGCGGAAGTGGCTGCCTGCACCCGTTGCCGGCTGCACGAGACTCGCACGAGGGCCGTTCCCGGCGAAGGAACGGCCGCCACCGAAGTGATGTTCGTCGGCGAAGGTCCGGGTTTCAACGAAGACAGGCAAGGCCGACCCTTTGTCGGCCAGGCGGGCGCCTATCTGGAGAAGCTTCTGGAGTCCATCGGATGGGCTCGCCACGAGGTGTTCATCACGAACGTTGTGAAATGCCGCCCACCGGACAACCGGGATCCCGAACCGGACGAGATCTCGGCCTGTTCGGAGTTCCTGACCCGTCAGATCGAGGCGCTCGACCCGGCTTTGATCGTGACCCTGGGAAGGTTCTCCATGGGTCGCTTCAATCCCGGGTCGAAGATAAGCCAGGTTCACGGGACGTTCAGGCCGGCGCACACCGCGTCCGGGGCTCCGAACTCCCTCGCGTATTTCATGTATCACCCGGCCGCCGCTCTTCGGGACGGTGGCGTGGAGGCGGCCTCGCGAGCGGACATGCAGGGCGTGCCGGCGGCTCTCACACGCTCCAGGGAGCTGCGAGCCGCGGTCGCAGAGGCGGGATCAACCGCGCACGTGCCCGAGACAAAACCAGAATTCTTAACCGACAACCACGAGCCGACATCGGATTCTGACCCGACAGAGCGGCTCGGCCTCTTCTAGGATGGACACCACGGACTCATCTACAACGCGAGCATCAATGGCAGACACCAGCACTCCACTCCGCATCATCCCCCTGGGCGGAGTGGGGGAAATCGGCAAGAACATGTACGTGTTCGAGTACGGCGAGGACATCGTCGTGGTCGACTGCGGGCTCATGTTCCCGGACGAGGAGATGTTCGGGATCGACCTGGTCATCCCCGATGTCTCCTACCTGCGCGAAAACCGCGACAAGGTCAAGGCGTTCCTGATCACACACGCCCACGAGGATCACGTGGGCGGGCTGCCATATGTCCTGCCGTACTTCCCGGGCGTGCCGGTGTACGCATCCACGCTGGCACGCGGCCTGCTGGGCATCAAGATCAAGGAGCACAAGCTCCACGACAACCCGCTCCTGCCCCTCGATCCCGGCGACCAGCTCCAGATCGGGGCCTTCCGGATCGAGCCGTTCCGCATCAGCCATTCGATCCCGGACGCGATGGGCATGGCGCTCCACACACCGGTGGGCACTGTCGTGACTACCGGCGACTTCAAGTTCGACCATACGCCGGTCGACGGCCGCCGCTCGGATTTCGCCGTGTTGTCCAAACTCGGAGAGAACGGCGTCATATGCCTTCTGTCCGACTCCACGCGCGCGGAGAATCCCGGCTACACGCTCTCTGAGCGAACCGTGGGCGAGACGTTCCGCGAGATCATGGAAGGCCTCAAGGGCCGCGTGATCGTCGCTACGTTCGCCAGCAACATCGCGCGCATCCAGCAGGTCATCGACGCGGCCGCTGATTTCGACAGGCGTGTGGCGGTCATCGGCCGTTCGATGGAGCAGAACGTCCGAATCGCCACGGACCTGGGCTACCTCACCTACGCCCCGGGGCAGGTCATCGGCAAAGACCAGATCGGCAGTTCGGCGGCGGACGGGATCGTCATCGCCACCACAGGTGCGCAAGGTGAGCCGATGGCCGGTCTCGCGCGAATGGCAAACCGCGACCATCGCTTCGTGGAGATCATCCCGGGCGACACGGTCATCGTGAGCGCCAGCCCCATCCCGGGCAACGAAGAGTACGTGGCCCGCACGATCGACAACCTGTTCAAGNNGCCAGGAAGAGCTGAAGCTGATGCTCGGCCTGACGCGACCCAAGTACTTCATACCGATCCACGGCGAGTTCCGGATGCTGGTGCAGCACGGCAGGCTCGCGGTAGAGACGGGCGTGGAGCCGGAGAACGTGTTCATCATCGAGAACGGCCAGCCCATCGAGTTCTTCGCCGATGGCAGCGCCCGTCGCGGCGGCCCGGTGACTTCAGGCTACGTGCTCGTGGATGGCCTTTCGGTCGGCGGAGTAGGGGAGGTCGTTCTTCGCGACCGACGTGCCCTTGCCAGCGACGGAATGTTCATCGTGGTGGTAACCGTCGACAAACAGTCGGGCAAGGTCGTCGCCAAGCCGGAGATCGTGACGCGCGGCTTTGTCCATGGAAACGAGCGGGACCCGCTGATGGAAGGTGCCGTGGAGCACATCATGGCGGCCGTGGAGAGCCCCGGTGATCGTACGAGTGAGGTAGGGCTGCTCAAGAGCCAGATCAAGGACTCCGTGTCGCGCTATCTCTACGAGCAGACTCGTCGCCGGCCCCTTGTGTTCCCCGTCGTGGTGGAGGTGTAGATGCCCGCGCGAGCCTCTTCCACCCGGACGAGCCGATCGGCGCCTGCGCCGCGCCGGCGTCAGCCCGCACGCACCTGGAACATCTCCGGCGAGATCGTCCGCCTGCTGATCGGTCTCGGAATGCTCCTGTTCGGCGTCACGCTGCTCATCGGGCTGCTGATCCCGAAGGGCCAGCTGACGGACCTGGAGCGCAACGCCGTCGCCCCGTGGTTCGGCAGTACCAGATGGATCCTGGCCTTCGGCCTGGTGGCGTTGGGCTACTACCTGGAACGGGCCCGTGGCGAGAAGTGGGACTGGGAGCTGGCGCTGTTGGGGAGTGGCGTATCGCTCGTTTCGCTTACCGGCGTCATGGGGGTGCTCTTTGCGCCCGGCACGCGCCCCTCGGGTGGGATCATCGGCCGCGCCATCTCCGACTTCCTGGCGCCCCTCATCACTGCGCCCGGTGCAGGCATATTCCTGACGATCCTGATGGTGTCCGGGCTCCTGCTGGCGCTGGACATGTCACTGCCTGCCGTCATGGCTCCGGTGGGCCGCCTGATGTGGCGGGCGATCGATCATCTATTCCGGCCCGCCCCTGAGGTAGCTGCCGCTCCGGCTGCCACGACAGGCACGGCCACCGCCATCGCCACCGGCGTCGCCCGGGCAGATAGATCCGCGACCCGGCCGGACAAGGCCGAACCTGAAGCAGCGGCAACGGCCGCACCCGCGCGGGGACGTTTCGGCGAAGACCGAGTGTCCACGATTCCGGTTGCGATCCCCAGCGTCGGCGTGATCTCCTCGACGTTCGCCCCGCCTGCAACTCCTGGGAGTACTCGCGAGGCGGCCGCGGCGCGTGGGGACGCGAGAGCATCCGGCGACGGCCTCAAGGAGCCGCTCTCGGTTCGGGACGGCGCACCGATCCGGGGTGGGCGTCCCCCTGCCGACGCCCCGGCCCAATCCAAGCTCGGCCCCATGGAGCTCGGCACAACCGCGGTGGCAACGGCGCTGAAGACGATGCCGGAGTACCACCTCCCGCCGCTGGCCCTCCTGGATGACATCGCGCCGCCAAAGATCGGCGACAACCCCATGGATCACGAGCGCAATGCCGCGATCATGGAAGCTAAGCTCGCGAGCTTCAATATCCCGGCGCGAGTGGTCACCTGGAACGCCGGTCCCGTCGTCACTCAATACGAAGTGGAGCCCGCACCGGAGATCAAGGTCAGCCGGATCGAAGGTCTTGCCGACGATCTGGCGATGGCCCTGGCTGCTCGCACGATCCGGATCGAGGCGCCGATACCGGGCAAGAGCGTCGTGGGCATCGAGATCCCCAACAAGGATTTCAACATCGTCGCCTTGCGGCGGATCCTGGAGGAAGTGGACTTCCGGGCAGCCTCCAAGCTGACGTTCGCCCTGGGCCGCGATGTGGCAGGGCATGCGCGTGCCGCAGACCTCGCCAAGATGCCCCACATGCTGATAGCGGGCGCAACCGGCTCGGGCAAGAGCGTCATGGTGAACGCCCTGATCAGCAGCCTCCTCTGCAACGCCACCCCCAACGAAGTCCGGCTTATCCTGATGGACCTGAAGCGGGTGGAGCTTTCGGCTTACAACGGCCTACCACACCTGATGGTCCCGGTGATCACCGAGCCGGACCGCGCCAAGGCGGCACTCAAGTGGGCCGTCGTGGAGATGGAGAACAGGTACCGCCGTTTCGCCGGGGCGAACGCGCGAAACCTCGCCGGCTACAACGAGACGCGCGCCGACCCGGCCGACAAGATTCCGTACCTCGTGATCATCATCGACGAGCTCGCCGACCTGATGATGCGAGAGGGGAAGAATGTCGAGGACCCCATCGTCCGGCTTGCCCAGAAGGCCCGGGCGACGGGCATTCACATGGTTCTCGCCACACAACGGCCGTCCGTGAACGTCGTTACCGGCCTGATCAAGGCGAACTTCCCGAGCCGTATCGCGTTCGCGATGGCATCCCAGATCGACTCACGAACCATCCTGGATATGCCCGGCGCCGAGGATCTGATCGGCCGCGGCGACATGCTGTTTCAGCCCGCCGACCTTCCGCGGCCTATACGACTCCAGGGCGTCTACGTTTCGGACAAGGAGATCGGGAACGTCTGCGAGCATTGGCGGGCCGAGGCAGAGCCCCACTACGACATGGGCATCATCGAAACCGGCGAGGAGCCGGAAGGTGGCCGTGAGGAGATCTCCGACGACGATGCCGACCGTCTCCTTCTCGATGCCGTCGGCGTCATCCAGGAGTACGATCGCGCATCTGCGTCGCTGCTACAGCGGCGCCTCAAGATCGGCTACGCGCGTGCGGCTCGAATCATCGACCAGCTGGAAGCTCGGGGGTACATCGGCCCGTTCGATGGATCGAACGCCAGACAAGTACTGATACGCGATAGTGCGCCGTCCAGCCCGAACCCCGGGTACGGCGAGGATGAGGCATGACCAGCAGCTTTTCCTCTCGACGACCACCGCGCCGAGTGATCGGCCGCAAGGGATACGCCGGCGCGACGTCCGCGTCCGGCCGATCCGGTGTGGGGGATAGACTCCGCGAGGCCAGAGAGGCCAGGGGCCTCGATATATACCGCGTGGAGCGAGATACCAAGATCCGCGTCAAATACCTGTCGGCGCTCGAGGACGGTGAGTTCACCGAGTTGCCGGGCGACGTATACACGCGCGGTTTCCTGCGCAACTACGCCTCATACCTTGGCCTCGACGCGGACCAGATCGAAGAGGCGTGGCACGAAGAGGCAGGCAGCCGGCCCGCGCGTCAGGCGCTGGTCGTCGGGCCGCAGCCCATCGCGATCCCGAGTCGCGGGTTCGTGTTGCAGCGGAGCCACTTCGCCCTGCTGGGCGTGCTCGTCGTCGTAGCCATCGTGGTCGCCTACTTCGGCTTCCAGATGACCCGCTTCCTGTCGTATCCGACCCTCGGTGTGACAACCCCCAACGCGCTGAACATCGATGTGCCGGCGAACACGACGGGATACACGCTCAACGGCACAGCGACAGCCGGATCTACGGTCGAGATAGACCAGGACGCCAGCGCCCTGCAGACCGTGGTTGCGGATGACGCCGGGCACTGGTCGCGGCTCGTGACACTCCACCCGGGCTCCAACCAGTTCAACGTCACGGCCCGCAATCTCGATACCAACCACGCGAGCAAGGTGACTCAGATCATCATCAGAGTCCCTGAGGTGACACCCACGCCGCCCACGCCGGTGGTTGGCGTGACCACTCCCACGAACGGGACCATTTCCAAGAACGGCAAGGTAACCGTCACCGGCACCAGCAGGATGGTGGCGACCGTGACGCTCACGGCCGTGTATCTCGGTGCGCCGCCGCCGGGCGGGGCCACCGTACCGCCGCCTGCCACGGCCGGCTCGCCAAGCCCGATTGCGTCAGGTTCACCGGGCGCGTCCGCTTCGCCTTCTCCCGTTGCGTCGAAGGTCGTCGTCGGACCAAGTCCTTCGGCGGGCCCCTCGCCGGTTTCGGTTCACCCGAACACCGACGGAAGCTATTCGTTGCCGATCACGCTTGGGCCCGGCAGCTGGCAGCTGAATGTCGTTGGCACGGCCGCCACTACGGGTCGTCAGACGGCGACGGCTTCGGTGACCGTCTCGGTGCCGTACACCGGCGTAACGGTCACCGTCAAGATCCAGGGCACAGGTTCGGGGGCTTCGGTCGCGCTCTGGCAAGACGGCGTTTCGATCGGCGGCGGCATACGGCCCGATGGCTGGGAAGTGACTCTCGTTGCCGCGAGATCCGTATGCATCTACACGCCACGGGCGAACAACACCTTCATCACGATCAACGGACTCGACAACGGGACGGTTGGTCGCTTCGGCGGGACGCATCTCTACATCGACATCGCGGGTCCCAAGAACGTCGCCAGTTGCCCGGGGGGCTGAGTGGGTAGCGAGCCCGAACTTCGACTGATTGAACGCCTGCAGGCCCTATGCCTGGATCGCGGGGTATCGGTCGCCGTCGCTGAGTCGTGCACCGGTGGCCTGGTCGCAAAACTCATCACGGACCTGGCGGGGTCCAGCTCGTACTTTCGAGGCGGCGTCGTCTCGTATGCGAACGACGTAAAGGTGGAGTTGTTGGGTGTTCCGTCGGATCTGCTCGAGGCTCACGGCGCAGTCAGTGCTCAGGTCGCCCGTGCAATGGCGTCCGAAGTCCGCCTTCGCCTGCGCGCCGACTTGGGCGCCTCGGTGACCGGCGTGGCCGGACCGGGCGGCGGGACTGCGGCGAAGCCGATCGGCCTCACCTACGTTGCCGTGTCCGGCCGGGACGGTGAGGAAGTCCGGCGATTCCTCTGGAACGGCGATCGTGACTTCAACCGCCACGCGAGCGCTCAGGCGCTTGTCGAGCTGCTCCTGAGCCGGCTCGAGTCTCCTATGACGGCAACCGCCGACGCGGCTTCCGGCGAGCCCGGCGAGGCTACGTGACCGACGTGCGAGGCGCGGCGTCGGTTGGCAGCGGACTTGCGCCCGTCCGGGATGCCAGACGGATAAGCGAGGGTGAGGCGATCCACGTGGTGGGGGCCGCCGGCGCCGGCGCCAGCGCGGCCGCATTGCTCGCCGCTGAGGCCGGAGCGCTGGTCACGGGGTGCGATGCGGGCGGTCCGTCTCCGTACAGCCCGGCAGTCGAGGCCGCTGGGATAGCCCTGGACTGGGCGCACTCGGCTTCGCACGTTACGAGAGCCCCTCGACCAGAGCGTCTCGCCGTGACCAAGGCACTAACCGCCGTGGCTCCGAACCACCCGGAGCTCGAGGCCGCGCGCGCCGCCGGCATTCCTGTCGAGCCCTGGCAGCAGGTCATCGCCGATGCCGCGGTGGACAGGCGGCTCGTGGCCGTCGCGGGCACTCACGGCAAGAGCACGACGGCCGGATGGCTCGTACACGTGCTGGTAACCGCCGGCGCGGACCCGTCGGCGTTCGTTGGAGCGCTGCTCCCAGGCGCAATGACCGGTGGATTGCCGTCGACGGCGCGGCGAGGCGCCGGGCAGGCGTTCGTCGTTGAAGCCGACGAGTACGCGGGCAATTTCGACCCGTACCGTCCGGAGGTGACGGTGCTCACCTCTGCCGAGTGGGATCACCCCGACGTGTTCGCCGATCGTGCGGCGGTCGTGGACTGCTTCGCGGCGTGGTTGAGGCGCAACGGCGGTCGGCAGCCGGTCCTGATCGCCAACGTGGCGGATCCGGGAGTGACCGCCGTGCTGGAGCAGCTTCGCGATTGGCACGGTCTTGTGATCGGTACCTGGCTCCTGGACGGTGCTTCAAGGCCGCAGGACCGCCGTGCGGCCGAGATCAGGGAACGCTTTGCGACGGCCGCGGGCCCGGCTCAGGCACTCATCGGGCGCGTGACCTCCGCCGGACCGGAAGGCACGGCTCTGGAGATCACGGGGTCCATCCGCGGATTGCGAGGCAGCGCCCTGGAGTTGCGCCTTCGCCTCGCAGGCCGCCACAACGCGGCGAACGCGCTGGGAGTGGCCGGGGCGGCTCTCGCGCTTGGCCTGGATCCACGTTCGGTCGCCGGCGGGCTTGCGGGGTTCGGCGGCGTCGGCCGGCGTCTCGAGCGGAAGGGCGAAGGCAAGGGAGTCGTCGTTTACGACGACTACGGCCACCATCCCACGGCCATTCGTGAGACTCTCGCGGCGATACGACAGCTGGAACCCGGCCGACGTGTTTGGGCGGTCTACGAGCCGCTTACCTACCACCGGACGGCGGCCATGCTCGCCGAGTTCGCGGAGGTTCTCGCAACGGCCGACGCGGTGGCAATCGCCGATATCTGGGCAAGTCGCGATCCGGACACGACAATAACCTCGGCCGCGGCACTGGCAGAGGCAACCGGCAGGCTCAGGCCTGGACTTGTGTCGGAAGCGCCCGGGTCTGTGGAGGCAACCGCGGCATGGCTGGCCGGAGCGGTGCGTACAGGTGATGCGGTGCTCGTGATGGGAGGCGGCAAGAGTTATCGAATTGCCGAACTCCTCGTGGAGGCGCTGAACCGTTGAGTTGACAGCCGGCCGGGACGCCGGTGATTCGTGATGACCAACCGCGCCGACTGGGGCACAATCTGCACATACGCTGGTGGTCCCAGGATGGCCGGGCTCGGGAAGCCATCCAACACGAAGTCAGGAGGCTGAATGGCCGGAGACTCCTCATTCGACGTCGTCAGCGATTTCGACGATCAGGAACTGCGCAACGCCCTGGACCAGGTCCAGCGGGAAGTCGGGCAGCGCTACGACCTGAAGGGCGCGACGTATGAGCTCACCGAAGGCAAGACGGAACTGGTTCTCACCACGGACGACGAATATCGAGCGAAGGTGATCCGCGAGCTGATCGAGTCGAAGGCCATTCGACGAGGTCTCTCGCTCAAGATCTTCGACTGGGGCAAGGTCGAACCGTCCGGTGGAAACAAGGTGAAGCAGACGATCACCCTTCGGCGGGGCCTCAGCGATGAACTGGCGAAGAAGCTCAGCAAGCTGATCCGCGACGAGTTCCCAAAAGTCCGATCTCAGATCCAGGGCGACGCCCTGCGCGTATTCGCTAAGAGCCGAGACGATCTTCAGGCGGTCATCAAGCGCCTGAAGGAACTCGACGAACCTGTTGCACTCCAATTCGAGAACTACCGGTGAGAACCGCCCGGTAACCCGGCGCGGGGATCCGAAGGAGTAGCGGCCATGGCTATGAGCGAGCACCAGGCTCCTGCGGGCGAGGCTCCTGCGGGCGAGGAGCCAACAGGCGGCCAGCCTGTTGGCTTTGGCGAGGCTCCTGCGGGCGAGGCTCCTGCGGGCGAGGAGCCAACAGGCAACCAGCCTGTTGAAACGGAGGCGATGACGGTGGGCGCTGCCCTTGCGGATGGCCTTGCCCGTGCCGGTGTCAAGATCGCGTTCACGGTCCCCGGAGAGAGCGTCCTCGGATTGCTGGAGGGGCTCTCGGCCCGGCACGTCCGCCTTGTTGCCACCCGTCACGAGGCTTCCGCGGCGTTCATGGCGGGAGCCGTGTCACAGCTGACCGGTCGTCCCAGCCTTTGTATCGGAACACGTGGGCCGGGCGCAGCCAATCTCGCGATCGGCCTGCACGCCGCCCGCGCCGATTCGGCACCGGTGATCGCGATCGTTGGAGGAGTACGGCGCAGCTTGCAGGGTCGGGAAGCGTTCCAGGAGATGGACGTCGTCCGCGCATTCGATCCGATCGTCAAGTGGGCTGCCGAGCTGAGGGACCCGGCGGATGCCGCCTCAATCGTGGAGAGGGCTGTCGCGTCGGCAACCAAAGGCAGGCCGGGTCCCGTGCTCATCTCGGTACCGGCCGACGTGTTCGACGTGGTTGCACCCGGCGGCAACGGCCACTCACCAGCGCTCCATCTCGAACACCACAACGATCCAGATCCGATCCTCGTCCGCAAGATCCTGCACCTCCTCACCGGCGCTGAGCGCCCGCTGATCCTTGCGGGCGCGGGGGTGCTTCGAGCCCGCAGTACGGATGCCCTGGTGAAGTTCGCCGAGACGATTCGGGTCCCGGTAGTTGCCTCGTGGCGGCGGGGCGATGTCTTCCCGAACGACAACCCGCTCTACCTGGGAATGACCGGAAACGGCGCTCCGCCCAACGTCCTCGAGCGCTTGGAGTCGGCGGACGCATTGCTCGTCCTCGGCTCCCGGCTGGGTGAGATCACAAGCTTCGGATACCAGATTCCCGGACCGAGCACACGCTGGGCGCAGGTGGACCTGGAGCCTCGGGGAGCCGCTTCGGCCAACAGACCAGAAGTGGTCATGGCGGCGGACGTCGCCGCCTTCCTGAGGGTGGCACAGCGAGTCCTGGCGCGCGCCGCCTTCGATGCGGCCGCCTTGGATGCGAGGACGGCCGCCAACCTGGTCGATCGGGCGGCGTATGAAGTGGCCTCTATCGTCGACGATGAAGCCTGGGATGGACCCGGAGTACATCCGGGACGTGTGATCGCCACTCTCGCCCGAGTACTCCCGCCCGAGACGATCATCACAACCGATGCGGGCGACTTCGGCACGTGGGCTGCCCGCGGATACAGGTTCCATCGGCCGGGCACATTCCTTGGATCGACCGCCGGCCCGATGGGCTATGGCTTGCCGGCGGCCATCGGGGCTACCCTGGCGCGACCGGGCAGGCTTGCCGTGGCACTCGCCGGGGACGGCGGATTTGCTATGACAATGGCCGAGATAGAGACGGCGGTTCGCGAGCGGGCCAAGGTGGTTGCGATCGTCTTTGACAACGGCCGCTACGGCGCCATCTCGCGCAGTCAGGCCGGCCGCGGGGACCGGACCGGACTCGCCACTCATCTGGGCTCGGTCGATTTCGCTCAGATAGCGGACGCCTGCGGTGCGCTGGGTCTCTCCGTCAACAGCGACGAGGAGTTCGAACCAGCCCTCCGGCAGGCCCTCGAAGCCGGAAGACCAGCGGTGCTGCATTTGGCCCTCGACGCGCGATGGACGACGCCGGGCGTCGCTCCCGCGCCGGACGTCGCCGCGGATGCGCCCGACGCGAGTGAGCCGCCGGGTGCCGTCGATCAGGGCGATCCGGCAGAACCGGAAACGACGCTCTCGGAGCAGTAGGCAGTTCGGGGTGCCTTCAGACGGGCAGCCCCGAACTCAGCCGGCCTTGTGCCCGCGCCGTCGCTCGAGCACGAGTTCGGTGCGGCGGTTGTGCAGGCCGCGCTCCAGACCCACGGGGTAGACGTGCGGGTTGAGCAACCGCCTGATCGCCGGGTGGAGCCTGCCAAGCTGGTCGCGTGCCCGGCCGCGGATCTCTTCGAGAGACGGAGCGGCGGTCACGCGCTCTCCGGATCGCAGTGCGGGAACGAGCAACTCCTCGCGCCTCCAGGCCGGGTCGATCGCTCGCATATGGAGAGCGTCGGCCGGATCAACGATGACGTCGCCGTCGGGATCGGGGAGGTCCTCGTCGTAGATCATGTCCGCGCGGAACCGGCCGGTCGAGTCGACGTATCGCCGTACGCCGAGGACACCGGGGATCGAGGTCTTTGCGCTGAGTTCGGACACTTTCACCGGGTAGCGCCAACCGCCGCCGGGTTCGCAGATTGCCGTGAGCTTGTAGATCGCGCCGAGAGCCGGCTGATCGAAGCATGTATCGAGCTTGGTACCGACGCCCCAGATGTCGATGCGGGCGCCCTCGGCGCGCAGAGAGGCGATCGTGTGCTCATCGAGATCGTTCGACGCTACGACCTTGGTTTCGGTGAAACCCGCAGCGTCCAGCAGCCGGCGCGCTTCGATGGATAGGTAGGCGAGGTCGCCGGAATCGAGTCTGATCGCGTCGAGTGTGCCACCCCGGGCCTTGAGCTTCCGCCCGGTCTCTATGGCATGGGCGACGCCGGCCAGCGAGTCGTACGTGTCCACGAGGAGCGTGACGTTGTCGGGCTGGGCGTCGGCGTATGCGTCGAAGGCCGTCTGCTCGTCGTCGAATACCTGAACCCATGAATGCGCGTGCGTACCTCGCACCGGGATGCCGTACAGCCGGCCCGCAAGGACGTTGGAAGTGGCGGCGACACCTCCTATATAGGCCGCTCTAGCCGCCGACAGCGCCCCATCGGGACCCTGGGCTCTCCTCAGGCCGAACTCGAGGACCGGACCGCCGCCTGCCGCCTCAACTACCCGCGCGGACTTCGTGGCGACCAGCGTCTGGAAGCCCACCACGGTCAGGAGCATGCTCTCTACGAGCTGGGCCTGGAGCAGAGGGCCGCGAATCCTCACCAGCGGCTCGTTGGCGAAAGCAACCGTCCCTTCGGGGATCGCGTCCACGTCGCAGGTGAAGCGAAAGCCCGCGAGCAGCTCAAGGAACTGGTCGTTGAAGAGTCTCGTGCCGGCGCCGCCGGTGAGGCCTCGGAGATGCTCCAGGTCCGCCCCTTCGAAGCTCATCCCTTCGAGGATCTGCAGGGCGGTCTCGAGTCCGGCCGTCAGGGCATATCCGCCTTCGAACGGAAGCGTTCGGAAGCTGAGCGAGAACACGGCCTCACGGTCGGCGACGTCCGCGGTCACGTACCCCGCTGCCATCGTGAGTTCGTAGAGGTCCGTAAGGGTGGCCAGGGTGGGGCGATACAGGTCAGATACGCGGGGCACCGGGCCCTCGCTCGTCGTGTTTCTCAGGCTTTGGCTCGTGGCGCTTGAGGGGCAACGGGACGGCAGGCTTGGGCTCGGGTGTCAGCTGCTTGGGGGACTCCGTTGAGACTATCAATTCCGAAATGGCTTCCAGGGTGCCGATGATGGTCGACACGAGCAGGCCCACAGTGGGGTACTGGAGGACGATCGGGGCGGGTGCGTCGGGATGGTAGCTCTCGAGCATCGTGATGTTGCCGTTGTACACGCGCTCCATCGTGGAGCCCTCGAGAAGCGCCAGGCCGGCATCCACCGCCCGGCCGGCCACGAGGCGCAGGTCCGTGTCCGTCTCATTGAAGATGCATTCGGGGGTCGCGCCGGTAGAGATCGGGAGGGGTGAAGGCAAGGCCGCGAGCAGGTCTGAGATCGTCGTCTGCGACTCGGGGCTGAGGCCGCCGCGACGGATGACGCGGCCAGTCTCCTGCGGCCAGTTCATGTCTATCCGCGTCCGCAGCGATAGCAGGCGCATGCGGCACACGTCCACGGAATCCAGTCCGAGCGGAGTTCGGATACGAGCCTCGAGCTCTGCTCTCGCCGACAGCATCTTCGGCTCTGACACGACGCACCCCAGTTCAATCGTTTGCGCATCCAGTGTCCTCAGGATAGCCCTCCCGCGCAAATACCCCGCCGTTCAGGGCGTCTGGTGCGCCTCGCGGACGGATGGCGATGCGGCCGCGCAACGTGACTCTCGACAAAGGGGTTGGCAATGCCTTTGTCGCGGATTCCGCGCTGTACACTCGCCTGAATGGGCGCTACTCGCGAGGTGCGTACGAAGCCGGCCACCAGCGACGCCGGGGTCGGGGCCGGCGCTGTGGACGCGCGCGCGACGGCGGCGCTTGTCGAATCGGAAACTCGCTATCGAGAGGCGCTCGCGGCCGCGACTGCAGCCCTCCGGAACGCCCAGGCACTCTACAAGGTGAGCAGCTCCCAGGTTGCCGCAGAGAGTCTGCACTCGGTCCTGCAGCGAGTCGTGGACGCGATCGTCGAGGCGTTGCCGGTCTTTCGCGTGCATCTCTTCGCCGTGGACATGGAGCGGCGCACGGTCAAGGGGCAACTTCGCGGCGGACCGGACGCCGAGCAGATCCCGGACATCGACTTCGACGAACTGATGAGCGGGCTGGCCGGGTGGGTGATGCGCAATCGAGAGGCCACCTTGTCGCCGGGCGGGGTTCGCGACCCCAGGGAGTCGGACGAGGTGGACGCCAGGCGCAGGGCCAGCGGTCACGGGCCAATGGTCGTGGCTCCGATGCTGTACGACGATAGGGCGCTGGGTGTCATCGTGGTCACGAATCTGCCCGGAGAGCGTGAGTACGGGCCTGCGGACCTGGACCTCATCACCGCGATGGCCAGACAATCCGCCGTGTCGATCGAGAGCACGGCGCTCCGTGAGGAGTTGCAGGCGGCCCGGGACGAACTGGAAGAGCGCGTGGCGTTGAGAACGGCGGAGCTTGCCGAGAGCGAGGAGAGATACAGGCGGATCACCGAATCGATCACCGACTATGTCTATACGGTCGTCCTGGATCCGGCGGGCCGGCCTGTGACGAACCACGGCCCCGGCAGCGTGCCGGTGACGGGCTACTCGCCGAACGAGTTCACCGCGAATCCGAACCTATGGCTCGAGATGGTGGTACCCGAGGATTGCGAGACTGTGATCGGTCAGGTCCACGAACTCACGAAGAAGCGTTGGGCCAGGGCGGTCGAGCATCGGATCGTTCGCAAAGATGGGGTCATTCGGCTCGTTCGCTCCACGCTCGTTCCGCATCTGGACCCGAGCGGGAAGCTTCTCGGTTGGGACGGCCTGATCCAGGACGTTACCGACCGCCGGGCGCTGGAAGAACAGCTTGTTCAGGCACAGAAACTGCAGAGCATCGGCCGGCTGGCGGGGGGCGTCGCACACGACTTCAACAACTTGCTGACAGCGATCCTCGGCAACGCCGAGCTCGCGCTCATGGATCTTCCGGCGAGCCATCCTGCCAGTGAGAGCGTTACGGAGATCTCGAAGGCGGCCGAAAGGGCGGCGAGCCTGACCCGGCAGCTCCTGGCTTTCGCGAGGAAGCAAGTAATACAGCCGGTTCCCACGGACCTCAGCGCCGCTGTGGCGGGGTCCGTCGAGATGCTGCGGAGACTCCTTGGCGAGGACGTGGAGATCACCGCCGTACTCGATCAGGGACTGGGAATCGTGATGGCGGATCCGGGGCAGGTTCAGCAGCTGCTGATCAACCTGACTGTGAACGCTCGCGACGCGATGCCGTACGGGGGACACCTCGTCATCGAGACGGGCAACGAGGTCGTAGGCGACGAGTACCAGTCCGCACACCCGGAGATTTCACCCGGTCGATACGTAACGATTGCCGTGACGGACACGGGTGCAGGGATGAGCCCGGAAGTCCTTGGTCACGCGTTCGAGCCCTTCTACACCACGAAAGGCCTTGGGGAGGGGACCGGGCTCGGTCTGGCGACGTGCCATGGGATCGTCAAGCAGAGCGGCGGGCACATATGGGTTCACAGCGAGGAAGGCCACGGGACTACGGTCACGATCCTGCTGCCGGAAGCCCAGAACGCGCGGTTGGACCGCGTGGTCAGCGTGCCGCTCCCGCCGCCAACCGGCGCCGAGAGCATCCTCGTGGTGGAAGACGATGAGAGCGTACGGCGCCTTGCCGTCCTTGGACTGCGGTCCAACGGATACGTTGTCTCGGAGGCGTCAAACGCTACGGTGGCCCTCGAGATGGCGACCACGTCCGATCACCTTGACCTTGTGGTGAGTGACGTGATCATGCCGGGTATGCGCGGGCCCCAACTCGCGGCTCGTCTGCGTGAATTGAGGCCGGAAATCAAGCTGCTCCTCGTCTCCGGGCACGCCGATACGGACGAGTCGTTCCGGGACGCTGATGGACGCACGCTGGAGATGCTGCCCAAGCCGTTCACACCCGAACGGCTTGCACGGAAGGTGCGACAGATCCTCGACGGCATGTAGTGGCGTCGCGGACCTTGCCATCCGGCCCCGTCGTGGCACCCGACGTACCATGCTCACAGAAGCAGAACGGCCTCAGTCCGACAGAGGAGAACAACGCCCGTGACCGCAGTGCCGAACATCAAGCTCAACAACGGCGTCGAGATCCCGCAGCTCGGCTTCGGCGTCTTCCAGATCGCTCCGACGGAGACTCGCGCGGCGGTCGTGGAGGCTCTAAGGGTCGGGTACCGGCACATCGACACCGCGGAGATGTACGGCAATGAACGCGAGGTGGCCGAGGGAATCAGGGAGTTCGGCATCGACCGCGCCGAGGTCTTCGTGACGAGCAAGCTCAACAACGGGTTCCACGCTAGAGACGCGGCGCTGCGGGCGTTCGATGAGTCGCTCGCCGTGATGAAGCTCGACTACCTCGACCTGTTCCTGATCCACTGGCCGCTTCCCGCCGTCGGCGATTTCGTCGAGACATGGAAGACCCTCGAGGAGATCCATCGGACCGGCCGGGTCCGGGCGATCGGCGTATCCAACTTCCAGGCGGGACACCTGGATAGACTGGCTGCCCAGGCCACGATGGTACCCGCGGTGAACCAGATCGAGATCCACCCCTACTGGGTTCAGGACGACGTGCGCGCCGCCGACGCGGCACGGGGCATAGCCACCGAGGCATGGTCACCCATCGCCCAGGGTCAGGTGCTTGACGATCCGGTGATCGTGAAGATCGCCGCGAGGCTCAATCGCAGTGCCGCGCAGGTGACCCTGCGGTGGCATATACAGCGCGGCGATATCGTGTTCCCGAAGTCAACGACGCCCGCTCGTATAGCCGAGAATTTCGCGATCTTCGACTTCGCGCTCACGGCCCCGGACATGGCCGCGATCACGGCTCTTCATCGAGCGGACGGTCGCCGCGGTCCGAACCCGGACGAGTTCAACTGGATCCCCTGATCCGGGCTCGGACCTTCAGTCTGAGGTGCTCAGGTCGGTCTTCGATGTCCTGGGCCGATCGAGCAGCGCGCGTACCTGCCGGCCGAGGTCATCAGAAGTGAACGGCTTGGCCAGGAACGCTGCTTCCGTGCCAAGACTGCCGTTCTCGATCATCGCCTCGCTCGCATAGCCGCTCACGAATAGAACGGCAAGGTCGGGATGATTGCCGGCTATCTGGGCCGCCAGAGAAGGTCCGTCGATCCCCGGGAGCCGCACGTCTGCGATTAGCAGGGACGGGTGGTTGTCGTCCGCGAGTCGCGCCGCCTCCTCGCCATCGTGGGCGACGAGCACCGTGTATCCGAGCTGCCGGAGCGCACGTTCGATGACGGCCCGCACTGGTTTCTCGTCCTCGACCAGGAGGATGGATTCCGTGCCGCGGGGCATCGGGTCAGGCGAGTTGTCGGACCGTGGCGCCGGGGTGCCGTCGTGATGAGGAAGGTAGACCGTGAAGGTCGAACCACGCCCAAGCTCGCTATCCACGAACAGAAAGCCGCCCGACTGGCTCACGATCCCGTGTGCGGTGGCGAGTCCAAGACCCGTCCCGCGCCCCTGGGGCTTCGTCGTGAAGAACGGTTCGAACACCCGATTGCGCGTAGCCGCGTCCATCCCCGAGCCGGTGTCGCTGGCAGTCAGGACGGAGTAGCTTCCCGGGCGCACAGGCTCGGGCCGATCGTCGGTGGGGCCGATATTGACATTCGAAACGGACATCGTGAACGTACCGCCGGTCGGCATGGCATCTCGGGCATTGACCGCGAGATTGACGATGACCTGCTCGAGCTGGCCCGCGTCGACGAGCACGGCGCTGGGGGCAGTGCCGCTCTTGACCTCGAGCGTGATGGCTGATCCAAGGAGCCCCGCGATCATCGGGCGCAACTGGCCCACGAGAAGCTGGAGATCCACGACCGCAGGCTCGAGCACCTGGCGGCGGCTGAATGCGAGGAGCTGCCTCACGAGGGCCGCAGCGCTCTGGGACGCGTGGGCGATCTGCTGCACGTCCTCGCAGGCACTGTCATCGAGGCTGTCGCTTGCGCTGAGCAGCTCGGCATGGCCCAGGACGATCATCAGGAGGTTGTTGAAGTCGTGGGCGATGCCGCCGGCGAGTTGGCCCACGGCCTCGAGCCGGCCGGCCTCGGCCAGGTAGCGCTCGAGGGTTCTCTCTCGGGTGGTGTCGTGCTGGAGGCCCGCGTAGGCGACGACCACACCGCGCGCGTCCCGTACCGGCGTTATGACTGAGTCGGCCTCGTAGGTGGCGCCTTCCTTGTTCCGGTTGATGAACCGGCCTTGCCATGTCTCTCCGCGCAGAAGCGCGGCCCAGAGTTGCGCGTAGAACTCCGGCTCGTGTTGGCCGCTGCGGACGATGTTGGGATTGCCGCCCAGGAGTTCTCTCTCCGTGTACCCGGAGACTCGTTGAAACGCCGGATTCACATACGTGATCGTGCCGGACAGGTCGGTGATGACTACCGCCTCTTCAGACTGCTCCACGGCGGCCACCAACCGCGCCCGCTGTTCGTCGACGGCGATGAGCTCCCGTTGCGCGGTATCGATCGCGCGAGATCGGCGGGCCAGGACTACATACAACCCGGCGGCCGTGACGAGTACGTAGCCCGTGCCCTTGAAGATCTCGATCGCCTCGGTGAACCCGTTGAAGATGGGCAGGCGCAGCGCGAAACCGCTTCCGTAGATCCAGACAAGGCCCACGACTATGTAGCCGATTGCGATCCGCCCGGGGTGGAGATTGACGGGCAGGCGGCCTTGCGGGCGGCGAGGCGTCATTCGTTGGCTACTCCAGCCGGATCTGGTCCGTCTGTCGCGCAGAGAGACACCAGGCCCGAGTGTCGCCAGGATAGCCCGCGAGACCGCAATTCGTACCAGTTGTCGCGCGCCGGACGATCGGACTACTCGCGGGATTCTGCCAGCCGCCTGAGGGCGAGGCCCTGTACCCGGCAGGTGAGCCACTCGCGCATGACACGGGCGCCGTGGCTCTCGTAGAACTCGATCGCGGGTTCGTTCCAGTCGAGGACGTTCCAGACAAAGCGCGTCCAGCCCTCTCGGACAGCCGTGGCTGCAAGTTCTTGAAGCAGCGCCTTCCCGATACCGTGGCCGCGGAAGGCAGGGCGGACAAAGAGGTCCTCCAGATAGATGCCGGGTCTGCCCTCCCACGTGCTGAAGTTCAGGAACCAGAGGGCGAAGCCGGCGGGCTGGCCCTTCCACTCGGCCATCGTGACGCTGATGAGCGGGTGTTCGGAGAACGCGTAGCGCGCTATGTCCGCCTCCGTCGCCACGACCGCGTCGGGCTCGTGCTCGAACTCGGCGAGGTCTCGCACGTACTGGAGGATCTGGGCCGCATCCGATGCGACTGCCGGTCGAAGGGTGAGCATCGGCCGATTCTAGCCCCACTCCGCCATTTGAAAGGCCTATCCCCAAAGGCCGAGTCCTGCTCCCAGGATCGCTAGCCGGCGTTCATTGGCCACCATGGCGAGACTGTCAGGACAGGCGTGCGCAATGGGCGCAAGATTGTCACCCCAGTCGGCGGGAATGCCGGTATCGCAGACGAGGATCAGATGACCAAGCGGTCGAGGTACGAGCGCGAACAGCGCGATGCCGCCAATGTGCGGGTCAAGCAAATCACAGCCGAGTGGGAGCGTGCCATCTCACCCGAGCGCGCCGCGGAGTTCGCCCTCGAGGTAGAAGCCGCAAGAGCGCGTGGCCCGCGGCCGAAGCAGCCCGACATGGCTCCCGGAACCCTCCCGAACCCGCCTCGACCGGGCCTCGTGATCCGGCGCGAGAAGAAGGAAGAGACCCGGCGCCCCAAGTACTAGCAGGCGTTGCGATGCCGGGTCGGTGCGCTGATCCGGCTAGCCGCTTCTGACAGTGCCGCAGGCCGGTGCCGCGGGAGGCGCGCGGATGACGGCCGGCTCAGGGTTGGAGGCGTGCGTCTGTGGCGGGATCGCACGCGCCTGAGTAGAGTCGGTCTAGAGCCAGCCGGAATAGCGGCTCGTCCGGCGCGGCTCGATGGAATAGCGTCAGGCACGAGCGGAGCTTCATCGCATCGATCGAGCCGAGGATCTGCTCTGCGGTCCGGCTCTGGATCGTCAGGACGATGCCGACGCATTCCCGCAGTCGAGACCCCAGGACGGGGTGGGCGAGATATGCGCGTGCCTCGTCAAGGGAGCCGATCCCAAAGCGCTGTGACATCTCGCTGTAACCCAGGCCGGCGATCTGCGGAAAGACGAACCAGATCCAGTGACCGGTCTTGATCCCGCACCTGAGCTCCGTGAGCACGCCTCCGTAGACGCCGTCCTGCGCCAGGACGAACCGATCGAGGTCGAATGTCATAGCCGACATTGTGGCGTCGACCGCGGCCCGCAATGCGGTATTTCCCTGCCGATTGTCCGGATTCCCCCGGTGGCGCGTTCTACAGACAGGCGACAATGCGGCAGGGAGGCAAGCGTGACCGGGATCGAGCTGGCTGGTTTGGACAGCTCCGAGGCGGCAGGGGAGCGGGACGAGGAAATAGTCTCGACGGCGCGACCCTCTGAAGCCATTGCCGCTCTCTACCTGCGGCATCACCTGAGCCTATTCCGATACCTGCGTGCAAGGACGGGTTCGGACGACGAGGCGGGGGACCTCACGGCAATCGTCTTCGAGCGTGCATTTTCCTCGATGGCGCGGTATCGCCCGAGGGGCGGAGGAATCGTAGCCTGGCTGTTCACGATCGCCCGGAACGCCGCCCTTGACGCGGGACGTGCCGAGCGCCGACATCGGCTCGTAGTGGAGCCCGCCCGGAGCGTGGACGCCGAGGCCGAACCGCGTGAGCCGGTCGGGCTCGAAGAAACGGTGATGAAACGCGAGCAGATGGCGGACCTCCGCGCCAGGGTAGACGGTCTTCCGGCCGTGCAACGAGAGGCGATCGTCCTTCGCTACGCCGGCGGCCTGACTGCTCGCCAGATCGCCGGAACGATCGGCAAGAGCGAGGCCGCAACCCAGAAGCTACTCAGCCGTGCGCTCGAGACCCTGAGGGAGTCCTACCGTGACGATCAATAGAGCCGCAATTGCGGACTCGCCCGAGCTGCTCGAGTCGCTGCTGGTCGATGCCTATTGCGCTGAGATCCCGCAGGCCCTGGCCGCCACGCTCGACAAGCTTCCGGCAGATCTCGCCGGGCGAGGGTCACAACCTGCCCGACTTCCGCGCCCGGCCCAGTGGTGGCGCAGCTTGCCACGCCGCCGACGTCTGACGGTGGCACCAGTGCTCGTCTCGGTTCTGCTGACCGCGGCCTTCCTGGTCGGTACGTCCGCCTCAGGTGGCCCCGCCGCCTTCTACGACGAGGATGGCGGCTACATGTGGCAACACGCACAGGTTCTGCGTATGGACAAGGTCGTCGATGGCTACCGGATAACGCTGGAGCGTGCCTACGCAGATGCCAACCAGATGCTGGTGGGCATCACAGTGGTGGACACGCAGAACAGATCGCACGACCTGCGAGTCGGCAAGGTGTCGGTGGCCGACAGCGCCGGCGGCACATGGGAGAACACCACGGGAGGCTCGGACCCGGTCAACGTCACGACGACCGCGTCGCTCTACCTCTTCGATCATGATCCGGGGGCGGCACCGTCCGGCCGACGGAAATTCTCCGTAACCGTGGCCACGATCTCGGGCAACTCAGATGCCGCCTCGCCGCAGGATGTCCCCGTCAACGCGGAGTTCGACTTCGAGTTGACGGTGCCGGCGGCCCTTGAAGCAACACCGCGCGCTTCTGCTGTGAGCAACGGGGTGACCCTCACGGTCGATCGGATAATCACTTCGCCGTCGGCGGTACGGATGGAACTCAGCGTCGCCGGCGCGCCGTCGAGCGGGCACGATTGGACTCCCATTGCGCGCGTGAGCCACGCCGGCCGGGAGCTCAACGGCGGGCACTCGTCCATCGCCCAGGGCAGTGCGCTGACCATCCTTTACACCGGCGATGGTGTCGATGACCCAACCGGCGATTGGACCGTCACTGCCGGTGAGCTGATGGGTTCGGCGCCCACCGAGGGCAGCCCGTGGGAGCATGAGGTACGGGTCCAGGGAGACTGGACGATCAAGTTCACCCTGCCCTAGGGGCCGGAGGGCATCGTCGGCTGCGCCAGTGAGGTGGTGGCGCAGCCGCTCCGGCTGGGTCAGAACTGATTGATGAACGCCCACGCCTCCGGTGGATTCCAGCTGTTGCTCTGACCTGCGTCGTGCGGGGTCGGATTGTGGTCGCCGTCGAAGGCGCACCATTCGACCGGGTACTTCGGAGAACCACCCTTGTATATCGTGCAGACATGCGTCCCGCTGCCTACCGCAGGCTCGGGTGCGGTTTGCGGCGTTACGCCGTTGACCTGTATGAAGTGGTCGCGAAGGCTCCGGCCGTTGGAGATGTTCAGGACACTGTCGCTCAGGCCGTGCGACGCGTAGAAGGCGACGGGCTTCGTGCCGTCGGAGCAGCCACTCAGCTGCGACCCCGAATAGAGGGCGACCGCCCGGAATACGTTGGATCTGTCGCAGGCGAGTTCGTAGGACATCGCCGCGCCGAAGCTGAACCCGTTGGCGAAGATCCGGCTCGTGTCGATGCAGAGGCTGGATTCGAGCTGGCCCAGGATTGCGTCCGTGAACTCGACGTCCTGGCCGCCGCTATTTGCCCAACCCGTGTTGTTACCCGAACCCAGGCCCACCGGCGCCACGAATATCGTGCTGTTGTTGGCCAGATTCCAGAGGCCGTAGAAAGGGCTTTCCGTTGCGCCGATGCCGTCGGCCACCTGTTCCGCCGTGCCGCCCCCCCAGTGATAGGCCAGGACGAGCCGGTAGGGATGCTTGGCGTCGTAGTTGTCCGGAGTGCGGAGGATGTACGACCGGGAGCCATTGCTGTCGATTGTGATCGTGCCGTTCGCCAGTGTCCGGGTTGTACCGCAGCCCGCGCTGGGTATGGCGTCCGCGCTGTTGGTGGGCGGTGCCGCGGCCGGAGGAGTGGGAGTCGCGGCCGGGGGAGTGGCAGTCGTGCCGCTGCCCGTGACGGTGATGCCGTTGACCTTGGGGTTCTCCGTGCCGACTACGAACTTGATGACGACCTGGCCACTCGAATTGGCAGTGGTGGCAAAGGTTCGTGCGATTGCGCGGTTGCCGCCGCCGGCACTCACGTAGATGTCGAAGTCGGTGAGTACCGCGGTGCCGTTGATGGTCACGCTGAACACGCGTTGACCTGCCCGCGTCATGTAGGTCTCGGCGAAGTAGAGGGTTACGGTCTGGGCGCCAGAGCGGTCGGGGATCGTGTACGTCATCGCTCCGTAGCGCTCGGTTCCGAAGACGGAAGCGGGCGGCGGGTTGGATGTGATCTGCGACGTGTCGACCGTCTCGGTGTTGGCGAAGGTGGTGCCACCGGTGAAGAACTGATCCGCCCAGAAGCTACCTGCGACCTGGCCGCCTGCGTTGATGGAGACTGTACCCGGGGCGGCCGCGCCGGCCGTGGCAGCGGTGGAAACCGGCGCGGAGGAAAGCGGCGCGGAGGCGCCGGCACTGACCGAGGCCGTGCCGGTCGAGCCGGAACACGCCGAAAGGCCGGCGACCAAAACCGCGAGGCCCGCAAGTAGTTTGGGGAAGTGTGTGGCTTGCATTGCCCAATCGTACCGTCTCTGCGTGAGCCGCGATCTCAGACAGGTCGAGTAATCAACTGGTCCGCCGAAGCCGCTGCCGGTCTACGCGACGGCTCGCTCGTCCTTCGATCCATCGTGACGAACCGGGTGGGCTGCCTCCGAGCCGAGCAGGCGTAGGACCTGTTCGATCGGAGCCGGCCGGCCGAAGAGATATCCCTGGCAATAGCCCACCCCGAGCCCGCGCAATGTGGCCAGTTCCTCCTCCGTCTCAACACCTTCGGCTACGAGGGCGCAGTCCGTCTCCGCCGCGAACGCCACCATGCTGGAGATGAGTGCCCTTCGGGCCGGATCCGCGTTCACGCCCCGGACGAGGGCAATATCCAGCTTCACGATCTGCGGACGGATCTCCAGAATGTGCCGGAGACCGGCGAAGCCCGCACCGGCATCGTCGACGGCCACCCGTACGTGCCCGCGCAGCTGGTCGAGGGCCGCGCGCAGCTTCGTGTAGCTCTCCACAGGAACCTGCTCGGTGATCTCGAGGACGGTGTCGCGTGTGGAAGACTCGAGGGTCGAGACCAGAGGCAAGAACGCGGTTGCGAGCGCAGGGGAGACGTTGAGGCTCAGATACGCGTTCGAAGGGAGGAACTCGGCCTCCTCCTGGGCTGCGTTCATCGTGGCGACCTCCAGCTGTACGCCGAGGCCAGCCATGGCGGCGTCCGCGAACCACAGGTCGGGGCGACGGCCATCGGCGAAGCGAGTCAGGGCCTCGTAGCCGACGGTACGCCCCGATGCCAGCTCCACGATCGGCTGGAATACCGGCTGGTACTCGTGGTTCTCGATGATTGCCACCACGCGAGCCTGTATCTCCTCCAGCCGGGCACGCGCCACGAGCATCGGGCCAAGCAGGGCGCCGGCTACGACACCGAATTCTCGGGCGGTGCTGAGTCGCTCGACCAGGACGGACTCCGACGGGAGTCCATACGAGCCCAGAGATATCACGCCGAGCACGTCGTCTTTCCAGGTGAGTGGCGCGTTTACCACGCACGTGATTTCCGGTCCGAATACGCCACCGCGGCCGGCGACGGAGTCCGGGCGCCGGTTCTCGATCCAGGGGCCCGTACCGGCACGGTCGTGGAGTTCGCGGGCTCGCTCCTCCGGGAAGACGCCCGTAAGTCCACGCGGTATCTCCTTCATGTGCGTGGCGCCCAGCAGTACGGCCGCTCGGTTGGGCATGAAGCCGGTGAGAACCGACGTGTCGATACCGTCGATCGCCAGGGCCTCGCGGCAGATGTGTGCCGCAGTCTCCTCGGCCGTCTCGGCGACCTCGAGACGCGATAGCGAGCGGAGCACAGCCTCTCGGACGCGAAGCTCTCGCTCCAAACGGGCCAGGGATTGACGCTGAGACACGATTGCCCGGCGTTCGTTCCTCGTCAGGAGCATTTGCCGGCCAAGTGTCAGGACGGCGACGATGCCCGTTCCTACTTTGAGTACCTCGGCGTCCGACGTGTCCGAGGGCCACAGGACCAGGATCGCGACGCAGATGGCCGCGGCAACCGGCGGCAGCACGTCCGCCAGGATCTGGGACGCTCGCTCGCTCTGGGCGGCGCCCGACGGGATCGCTTTCCAACTCGCTGCACCGTAGGCACAGAGTAGAAGACCCGCGCTGAAGGCATAATCGGTCGGAGTGACGATTGGCATGAACGCCGAGCCCGACTGCGGTTGCGACGCCAGTTGGAACCCGACCATGGAGATCCCACCGAAGACCAGGCCTGTCAGGATCCCGAACGGTCCGCTCAGGCGAACCGGAACGCCGCGATCCAGCAAGGCCAGAGTCGCGGCGAGGGGGCCGGCAAGCGCGAGTGTGCCGGCGACTGCATTGCTCAGGTCGCCCGGGTTGAGATAGGCCGTCGGCGCGAGACCATGCCAGATTACCCAGACAATCGTGCCCGAGGCCGAGAGCAGGATGGTCGTGTCGAGGGCGATCCGAAGCCACACGGACCGCGGTGTTGATCCGACGATGACACGAGCAAGGCAGACCATCACCGCGCCAACAGTCACCGCGACGAGGGCGTCTCCGACGACCGTCCATATGTCACGCGCAAATGGCAACGCCCAAACCGACACTGCGACAGCCGCCAGCGCGCTCGAGATGGCGACCCACTTGGAGACGAAGCGGCGTTCCGGGCTGACCTCCCGACTCTGGCGGTACGCTCGGATGAGAACGAGGACGGCGACCGTCGCGACGCCGAACTGTTGTCCGGTGTCGATGGCTACTCCGACGCCGCCGCCGATCAGGAATACCGGCGAAACGGTCGTGAGTGACGCGGCCGCAGCCAGAAGCAGCACATTGCGCAGTGGGAGTGTCGCGAGATATCGCTTCACTTGGACAAGTGCTCTCCGACCAGGTCATACAGAGT
Organism: Chloroflexota bacterium; assembly: GCA_003153755.1. Classification (GTDB taxonomy): domain Bacteria; phylum Chloroflexota; class Limnocylindria; order Limnocylindrales; family CSP1-4; genus Fen-1039. The sequence continues at coordinate 29,475 of PMBG01000168.1, forward strand.
CACGAACCCCCTCGATCGCGCCGCAGCGGCCACCCAGCGCCGAGCGCCAACTTGAGGGTTCTCCCCTACGGAGATGTCGGTCGGTTGGGGGTAGAGGTGTAGGCCTCTTCGGCCGTTCCTACTCGGCCGACCGGGGAACGCCCCGCCAGCCGCGCCACCAGTTGAGCAGCAGCAGGCGAACTGCAGACAGTCCCGTGCGGTGCGGTCGGTTGGGTTGGCGCTTCGGGTGTAGAGGCGTGGGCGTGGAAGCCCGGATGGCCGCCGAAGTCCCCGAACTCACGACGGACGTGGCGACGAGATCCTCGATCTCATCCCAGCTTCTGGGTTGGCTCTTGGCACTGCGCCACTGCTTCTCGACATCCGCGGAAGGAGAGAGAGTTCCCTCGAATAGAGCGTCGAACTGGGCTCCGTCTATTCGCTCGTGCTCGTAGAGGTACGCAGCGACACGTGTGAGCCGCTTCATTTCGGCAAGGAGCGCCTCGCGTGCCTGCGTATAGGCCTGGTCCAGAATCGAGGCGATCGCCCGGTCCATTGCCGCGCGAACGCCGGCCGAAAGTGAGGCGTCGTCCCCGACAACCCGCAGGCTCAGGGTGCCACGGCCGGACCTGCCCAGATCCAAGGAATCTGGATCGTGGCCCATGCCCCATTTCGTGACCATGTTCGTGGCAATCTCGGACGAGGTCTCGAGGTCGTTGGCCGCGCCGCCGGTCACATCCTCGAAGAGGATGGCTTCTGCTGCTCGGCCGCCCATGAGAGCGACAAGCCTTGCGCGAACGTCCGACTCGGAGGGCAGGTAGTCGTCTTCAGACGATGAAACGGTGACGCCCAGAGCGTCGCCGTGTGCGAACAGACTGATCTCCTCCACGCGCCGGCGGTCGCCGAAGAGCCGGCTGCATACGGCGTGCCCTGCCTCGTGCGCGGCGATGATGCTCCGCTCGCGCTCATCCATAGAGCGCTTGCGGGACGTACCCAGGATCGACTTCAGCCAGCCGTCGTGGATGTCGGCGGGTGTGATCCTCTGGTGACTCCGGCGGGCGGCGTAGATTGCGGCTTCGTTGAGCAGATCGGCAAGATGGGCGCCGCTCATACCCGCCGTACGGCGTGCCACCGTCTCCATGTCCACGGCATCTTCGAGCGGCTTGCCCACGGCGTGGATCCCCAGGATGGCCCGGCGACCGTCGATATCCGGCAGGGGAACGTTGACCTTGCGAGTAAAGCGTCCGGGGCGCAGGACGGCCTGGTCGAGCGTGTCGAGCCGGTTGGTGGCCGCGATCACGACGATCGACTCGGACGACGAGAAGCCGTCCATCTCGGCGAGCAGCTGATTGAGTGCCTGCTCGCGTTCGTCGTTTGAGTTGTTGCCACCGCGCGCCTTGGCAAGCGCGTCGATTTCGTCGACGAAGATGATCGCCTTGCCGAACTTGCGGGCCACAGCGAACAGGTTTCGTACCCGCTTTGCGCCGACGCCAACGTACATCTCAACGAAGCCCGAGCCCGACATCGACACGAAGGCGACGCCGGCCTCGGTCGCCGTGGCGCGCGCAAGCATTGTCTTTCCGGTGCCGGGAGGTCCGTACAGGAGCAAGCCGCGCGGGATCACTGCTCCCAGAGCGCGGAATCTGTCGGGCGACTTCAGGAACTCAACGACCTCGGTGAGTTCGAGCTTGGCCTCGTCGCATCCGGCGACGTCGGCGAACCTTACCGGGCGCACCACCGATGATCTGTCACCGTCGAGTCGGTTTGGGTCTGACGGGAGAATGACGTGGTAGCTGCCCGTTCCCTTGCCGCTGTCCAGGCCGTTTCTGCGGATGAGGACCACGACGACGATGAGCACCATCACCATCATGGCGATCTGTGGAACGCTGCTCAATGGATCCGACGATCCGGAGCCCGTGCCGGACACGCCGTTTGTCGGAGGTAGCTGGGTCACCGAGTCCGCCGCGATGAGGCGTCCGAAGCCAAGGCTGCGTAGCGCGATCAGGGCGTCATCCGGGGATACGGCCAGGGTCACCCGGACCCACTGACCGCTCGTCGTCCTGGCAGCGAGGACATCTGTCGAGGCCGTCGATTTGGCGACGGAAACGTCGGACGGAGCCGTGACCAGGGAGATCGTGGCAACCTCGCCGGCCTCGATGTGGCGTTCGAGGTCCAGCAGCGTCCAGTCGGCACTGAAGGTGTACGTGTTGGCTGCCGGAGTGGGGGAGTTGAAAGCGCCGGTGAGCAACGCCAACGACAGGCCGCCGCCGATCAGGATGACCGCCGCCCCGAGGCCGAGGGTTAGCGCAATATGGCGCTGGACCATCCCCCAGGTCCGTCCAATTAGTCGTCGCATCGCGATCTCCAGTCACGCTCAAGCCCAGTTCCCTTCTCGTCGGGGCTTGGGCCGAGACTGTCGGCGAGAGTCGCGCGAGCACGATGGCCCTCGGGTCACGCTGGACCTCCAGACCATTTCGATGGGGTGGGAGACCTCCAGGCTACTCCTCCGGAGCGTTTCCGTCGCCCACACGTTTGGGGGGCGGGCGATGACCCCTGAATGCCGTACGAGGCCGGCGCCTTCGGCGGCCCCCGTCAGAGCGCCGGGCAGTACTCGGCCGACTTCCCAATGGCGGCATACGGGCAGGCCGCGGAGTCGATGAGGTAGAGCAAGGCCCCGCGATTTCTCGCCGTCTGCTTCGCGATCACCGAACCGGGCACGTAGACGATGCCTCGGCCGGCCGCGGCTGTCGGGTATAGCTCAAACGTAAACGAGAAGATGCCGTACGTCCCGTACATCCAGTCGATCTCGTCGCCGTCGCTCGGGAAAAGGAGGCTGGACTGCTCGTATCCATAACCGTTCATCGACGCCATCTCGGCGGCCATGCTTCGGAAGACGGCGAAGTCGTCCGGCTTCATGTCCGGCGGGAAGTGGGCGTACGTGTAAGCGTACGGATACAGGATCAACTCGCCGTGCGTGTGAAGGGTGACGTGCGTGCGGATGCGCTGCTTGCCGTCCTTGACGCGGCTTGCGACGAAGTCGGCGATAGCCCTGGTTTCGGGAGCCGAGAATGCGCTCGGGCCCCAGTAGAGGTTGCTCCACTTGAGGGCGCTCCCGGCGGCGCCGGAGGCCCACATGTAGCCGTAGTTGCGATTGAGATCCGTGCCGATGGTCGTACTGCCCTCGTTGGGCTGCCTGTTCTTTCGCCAGAAGTTGTACGGGTTCCCCGACAGGTCATAGACCCAGCCATCGGGATTCACGGCAAACACGATCCAGATCACCCGCTCGTCCACGAGGCGGTGGACATACGGGTCCGTCGCGTAGTCCGACGTGAGGGTGTGGAACAGGTAGAGGGCCTGCTCCACGCCCAGGTGCTCACTGGCATGGTGGAGGGCATCCACGAGAACCTCGGGCTTGTCCTCGTCGAGCGCCACGTTGCTCGAAACCTTGGCGGCCCATATGTCGCGGCCTTCCGCGCTCTTCCCGATCGAGAAGATGTGAACGAGCGACGGATAGGCGATCTCCGTGGCCCGGAGAATCGTGAGAAGCTCGCCGGGGTCGTGGTAGTCGGAGTCCGACGCCGGATACGTGGCCTTTTCGGTGGGGATGGTGATGGTGCCGTCGGCGAACCCAACTACCTCGCCGCCGATCACGTCGGAGAGGGGCCCCACCACGTAGATCCGTCGGGGCTTGTGGCCGATCAGGCTGTCACGCGTGGAGATGGGCAGCTGGTCGCCGGAGGCGGTGAGGAGAATCGGCGCCCCGTACGCGGCCGCCAGAGGAACCGCTGCAAGACCACCCAGCTCGGTGACGCCACTAGTGGCAACTACAGCCGTGGCCGATGGGAAGAGGCGCGTCGCGACCGCGGCGGCCGTGGCATATCGGTCCGCGCCCCCGACGCGTTCCACCTCGGGGCCCATTGCCTGGATCGCCGCGACCACTCCGCCGGAGACGGCCGCCGTGTTGCCCACGACTACGACGCGGCGAGGGTGTAGCCGCCGCAACTCGGCGACGGTTGCCGGCGGCAGCGAATCGGCCGCCGCAAGTAGCAGGGGAGCGCCCAGCGTGGCCGCGGCCGGACCGGCGACCAGGGCGTCGAAGAAGCTCCCTGCGGCCGCGATGACCACCGAATCGATGCCGGGCTCAAAGTCCCGAGCAGAGATCGCCGCAGCCAGATCCCACGCGGTCTTGCCCCCGACCCGCTCCACGGTGGTGCCGGAGCCGAGAAGGTCGGCCGCCATTCGCAGTACGGCGTCGCCGATAACGGTCGTCCCGCCGACGACCACCACACGTGTCGGTTTCAGCCGAGTCAACTCGTTGGCGACGCTGGAGGTCAGCGAGTCCGCGGTCGTGTAGAGGATCACTCCGTGGTCTCGTGCGGCCGCGACCCCGGCGGCAACCGCGTCCGCATAGGCTGCGCTCGACACCAGGTAGACCACGCTCATCCGCCCCGCATGTGACATCTCGCCCGAAATCGAGATCGCGACAGTAGCGCGGTCCTGGCCGTCCAGACGCACGGTCACCCGACCGGGAAGAGACCGGCCATCGGGAACCATGGGAGTGAATCCGGCCGCTGGCGTGACCGTCCCGCTGATCAGCAAGAGCCCTGCGCAAAGCAGGGATGCCGTGAGCCAGGGTGTGCGGCGGATGGTGGCCGACTTGCGTCTTGGGCTCAGCCGGTGATCCTCGAGCGGGTCGCTGGACCGCAGAGTACGTTCCGGACCAGTTCGGTCAACCCCAATTCGGCGACTCAGTGTCCGCGGCCGCCTTGCCCTCGACGTGAATCCGCTCATTGCGAGGGGCACCGCAAAGTGTGCAGCTGTCGTCAATCGGGTGTTCGCTAATCCGGCCTTCCTCCGCGACCAGTGGGAAGCCTTCCGGGTAGACGGCCGGGACTGCGGGGTTGGCCTGGAAGGGGTGCGGCAGGTTCTTATCGGGTGCTGATGTCTTGGATGCGTCCATTTGGCGATCCTTTGAGCTTCACGATTCGGGCACGTCAGAAGCCCGAGGCGGCGTCGATAGTCCAGCGTACTTCCGCCCGGCGGCTCGTCATTACGGCTTGTCATCGGAATGGCCCGCGTCGCGTCCGATTGGCCTGGTTCGCGGCGCGGCCGCCCCGTACCCTGGCCTAGAATTCGGCTATGAATACGGAGCAGATCGGGGTCTGGCGGGACTTGCTCGGGTGGCTCGACGGGTGGTTCGAGCCGGAGAAGGTCGCGAGCCACGCCTTCGACCGGGCCAAGTCCGAGCTGTTCCAAGAGATCGCGCGGGCATGGCGGGCGACGGATGACAAGATCGAGGCGCTCGAGTTCGTCAGCGCCTCACACGGACGCGCGCGGGTGCTGGACCTGATTGGGAGGCTTTGCGCGGACGAAACCTCGGCTCACTGGGCATCGCTGACCGCGCGGGAGGGCCGGTCGCTCGACGACCTCGTGCGTCTTCTGTGGGAGCCGCTGCCCGGGCAGGGTTTCGAGTTCAAGATGGAGCGCACGCCGGACAGCCTGCGGATCCACTGCACGTCCTGCCCCCAACATGACCTCGCGGCTGCCATCGGTGGTGAGGAGTGGCTCTATGCCCTCGTCTGCTCCACCGATCTCCATGTCTGCGCCACTTTCGATCCGCCCATTCGTTTCGAGCGGACGAAGACGCTGATGCAAGGCGACGCTTACTGCGATCACACGTACCTCGTGGAGACGCCGGCTTAGCTCCGCAGGCCGGAGTGGGGGAGCGTCGCCACTCACACGGGCAGCCCGGCGCGCGAGTCAGCCGGTGCATCCAGTGGGTCCGCGGTTGCCCGATTTGCACTTCGTCCATATCGTCCCGCGAGACGAAAGCGCCCAGACCGACGCAGGTCCGCTTTCTGTAGGAGGCGGAATGGGCCAGGTGCTGGGCCGCGGCAACGAGAGTCGTCGACGCGCGTTCCCCGGGGGAGCCATCGCCGTCGCCTTCCTGGTGGTCCTGGTGGCCCTGGTGGCCGGGTGCGGATCGGCATCGCCGCCGTCGACGGGTTCGCCGGCATCGAGTGCGCCGCCCAGCCCTGCGGCGGTAATCGCGCAGCCACCAAACCTGTCGCCCGACGACGCGCTGAGAACCTACGGCTACGGCCCGACCGCCAATCCGGCGGTGACGTTCCAGCCGGACGTCGTGGTGGTGGGCGGCGGTCCCGCGAGCATCCGATGGGCCGGTGAGGACGGCCACACGTGGGCGATCGATCCGGCCGCGCCCGGTGCTTCGAAGCTCCAGGTTGGCTCGGTGATGCTGCTGACCAGCCGCGCGGTAGGCCGGGTGATCGGCCTTGCGGACCAGGGTGGCAACCGCGTCGTCACCCTTGGGCCTGTGCAGCTGACCGAAATCTTCGCCGACGCCAATTTCAACCTCGACCAGCCGGTCGACCTCGGCTCGATGTCCTACCAGGCCCTCCCGCAGACGCCGACCGACGTGACGACCCCGTCGGCCTCGGCCTCTTCGGACCCCGCCGGAAACCTCAACGACAATGGCGCTTCCCCGTCTCCGGGCGCGCTGACGATGCCGGCGGTGCGCTTCGCTGCGTATCGCGGCGCCACGATGACGCCCGGCGGCTTCCTCGGCGACACGACCGCGAAGCAACTCCCGCCCGCCGGCAAGGCCTGCCAGGAGGTCACGCTGGCGGGAAGGTGGCTGGTCAAGCCGTGCGTCGAGTCGGGCAAGATCTCGCTCGGCGTGGACTACAGGGCCGGCGAGACCCTCAAGCTCGGGGGATCCATCGTCTTCCGGACGCAGGACCCGCACGCCCTTGCAAAGGTCCAGATCCAGAACGGAAGCCTCGCCAGCCCAACCGTGATCCTCGACGGGATCAAGGGCATCGACGTGAACATCGCAGCCGGAACGGCCGAAGGCGCCAAGGACGACGGCAAGTTCAAGTTCGAGATCCCGATCGAGGTCGAGCTGCCCATCCCGCCGGGTCCCGAGACGTTGGGGATCCCGCTCAATATCGTGCTCGAGTTCAAGGTGCTGGTCGAAGTGGCCCTATCGGGCAAGAACTCGACCCTGCAGGCGGGGGCCTCGTACAACCTCGATGGCGAGATGGGCGTACGTGACGGGCAGGTCGTTTCCCCCACGCTCACGGTCAATAAGTCGCTGCTCGACGGCATTTCGGGGATCACGCTCGGGCCGAGCGGAGTCGTATTCGCGGCCAAGTTCAAGCTCCATTTCGGGTTGGGCATGGAAGGCTTCATCGCCGGTCCGTACGCCACCACGACCTTCTCCGTGGGCGTCAGCAAAGGCTCTGTTCTCGGCAGCCCAATCGCCAATTGCATGGGCGCCACGATCGCCCTGTGGGTGGGCGGCGGTGTGGGCGTGACCGTCGATTTCAGCAAGTACACGAGCTTCCTGGCCAAAGCCGTGACCAAGTTCAAGAACGAGGTTGAGAAGAGTTGGAACGTCTACACCGTGACGAAGACAGTCCCCGATTCCGCGGCGTGTCAGGCGCAGTGAGCGAACGCATGGGTGGCCGTTATCGATTGGGCGTGCCGGCGCTCGGCCTCGTCGTCAGCCTCGCGCTGGCCGCGTGCTCGGGCGCCGCAGCGACAGCTGCCACGCCGACCAAGGCTCCCACGGCCGATGCGACCGCACCCACCGAAACGGCAGCGGCGACGGACGCCCCGCTCGTCACGGACGCCCCGCTTCCGGACCCATGCAAGCTTCTGACGCAGGACGAAGCCGACACGCTCGCCGGCGTGAAGCTCGGGGCGGTCCTGCCCGAAGGCTCGCCGACCACCAACTGCGTCTGGCCGGCCCCAACCACCGGGTCCGTCGCCCAGGTTGAGGTTGGGGTAGGGGACGGGGCCAAGAAGTTCCTCGACATCGACAAGGACACGCTCGGCCACACGTTCGCGCCGGTCTCCGGTCTGGGGGACGAAGCATGGCAGGAGAGCGACACGATCTTCGTCCGAACCGGCAACCTCTGGTTCTCGCTGCACCTCGTCAAGCTGGACGCCTCCCCGAACGACCAACCGAACATGGTGACCCTCGCGAAGACGATCCTGAGCCGTATAGGGAAGTAGGGGACTCGCGACCCGCGATCACGTCCCGGCCCGCCCGATCGTCTATGGTCCGCGATAGGTCATAGAAGTGAGGGGCAGGTCGAGAGTGAACGACATCAGCATGGGCCGCCGGGCGCTTGCCGGCCTTGTGGTTTTGGTGGCATGCCTGGCACTGGCTGGAGGGCTCGCTCTCGGGATATCGGCGGCCCGTACGCCGTCCGGCGCCGCGAGCGGCAGTCCGATCGCCGCTCCGAGCGCCGCGAACGCCAGTCCGAGCGCCGCTCCGACCTTACCGCCCTCCGCGTCGCCACGCCCGAGCGTGTCGCCAACGCCAGGTGCCACGGCGACCGCCGTCGAGGCGACCGTCGTCGCCCGCGTCCCCAACTGCCAGAACCCGCTTGGCTGGGACTACGCGGTTTCCGGCAACGACCTCTTTGTCGTGTGCGACGCACTGAATGCGCCCAGCCCGTATAGCGGGCCCGGAGGCCCCTACATTGCGCGGGTGGACCTGACTACTAGCAGGGTCACCGCCACGTACAGGTACAAGACCCCCATGACCTACATCGAGGGTTTGACCGTGGAGAACGGCGGCCTCTGGTTCGAGGGCATCTTCGGCGGCTCGGGCTGTTCGGGCGACTGCAGGGGCTGGCGCCGCGTCGACCGGTTCGACATCGCGACCGGCAAGACCACAGTCGAAATCCCCGATGTCGGGCTGGTGGGCAGCTCTTCCGGATACATCTGGGTCAGGGACTCGCTGGTGGAGAATGGCCCGCTGCGGAAGCTGGACCCCAAGACGGGCCGGGAGGCGGGCCGCATCCCGTTCAACATGGGCGGCGCCCAGTTCGCCTGCGGGTCGTTCTGGGGCACAACAGGGACCACCCTGGGAACGCCCGACACAACCACAACCGTGGCACACATCGACCCGGTCCAAGGAACGGTCCTGGCCTCGTTCACCCTGCCGGGCCGGTTGCGTGGCCTGGAGTCGGTCGGTAAGGAGTGCTGGGCGACCGTGGAGCCGGGCGGAGACGACCCGTACACCGCCTACTATGCCGACCACTTCGTTAGGATCGGCAATTCCGGGGTGGAGGACTCCAGCCCCATATTCCAACTCGAGAACCACTCGGGTACCACCTCGGAGGCCTACCTGGACATCCAGGCCGGTTCGTTCTGGCTGGTCCACGACGACGGCGTGGCAACCGCGACCCTGCAGCGAGTCGACCCCCTTACGTGGCAGCCCACGGGCACGCAGTGGCAGACCGGCGCTTCCGGCTACCAGGGTGATCCGTTCGCGATCATCGGTGGATCGGTCTGGGTGTTCGACAACGACGGCGGGATCTCGCGCCTGGACATTCCGCTCGGCTCATAGCCGGCGGCCTGTCACGGATCCTCAGCTTCCGCCGCCGTGGACTGCCTGACGGGTCATCCGCCGGCCTCTCCGCCTCCTACTGGGAACGACGGCCAGACTGAGGACGCTCACACATATGGGAGGTATGCAGACGTTGGCACGAGATGATGAGCGCCTCGCGCGCTCGCAAGAAGCACCGATCGTGGGCGGATTGCCCGAAGCCCCCGGGATCCGGGTGGCCATACAGCTGACGCCGGCGCTGGACAGCCATCTGCTCGGGCTCGCCGATGCCCTCCTGGTCGACGAGTACCCAGGTGCCACGATCGATCGCGCGGAACGGGAGATGCTCGCGGAAGCCGTGTCGGCCGGGAACGACTGCTTCTTCTGCATGGACTCGCACGGAGCGCATGCCGCGGCTCTTCTCGAGAAGGGCGGATCCACGCAGCTGCTGCCGCTCATCGAGGCGATCAAGCTCGGGTCGTTCGACGAGTTCTCGCCAAAGATGCGCGCACTGATAAGGGTCGCCCGCACGGTGGGCCGAGCGCCCCGGGAACTCACCGCGGACGACGTGGCGTCCGCACGGGCGGCGGGCGCGACCGATGCGGACGTACAGCTGGCGGTGCTCATCGCGTCGGCGTTCTCCATGTACAACCGGATGGTGGACGGTTTCCGAGCCCGCACCGCATCGGATACGGGGGCTTACCGAACTCGCGCCGCCCAGATCGCCGAGGCGGGCTACAGCATTCGACCGGCAGTCCCCGCGTCCGGCCGCGCCTGAACCGGCCTCGGCAGGCGTCGATCAGATCGACGTGACTACCCTTGGAGCACGCTGACTCCGGATATCAGGATGGCGTCGATCTGGCCGACCGCCTGCGTGATTCCCTCCTCCATGCCCATGGCGAGGATCTGCTCCATCGCCTCGGTGCTCGGGAAGCGGCTCTCGATCGACATCCGCGTTCGGCGGGCATCGATCCGCTCGATCGTCACGCGCCCTTCGTTGCGCGGCAGTGAGTCGTTCGGTGTCCCGTCGTCGTTCGCGAACCCGTCCATGAAGAAGAGCCGGCGCGGAGGGTCCACCTCTACGACGTCCCAGTAGCCGTGCATCTGGTCTCCGGCCGGCCCGGTCATGTGGTAAGCGGCGTGACCGCCGGGCGTGAGGTCGTGGGCGGTGAAGGTCGCGGGGTAGGTGGGCGGACCCCACCAGCGCTCGAGCTGGCGCGGATCGGCCCACAGGTCCCACACGCGCTCCGGTGTGGCCTCGAACTCGGCGATCAGGGTCATCGTCAGGGCTTTGGGATCCTTGCGAACGGCGATGACGGTCATGCTTCGGTCTCCTTGCTGAGCGTTATGAGGTCGGTCATGCGGTCGATGCGGCCACGCCACAGCGACTCGTACTCGTCGAGCAGCCCGCGGGCGAGGCGGAGCGCCTCCATGTTGGTGCGCACCACCTTCCGACGACCCGAGCGTTCCTTGGAAATCAGGCCGGCGCGTTCGAGCACGGCGACGTGTTTCTGCACGGCCGCGAAGCTCATCTGGAAGTGCCCGGCAAGCTCCACGACTCCCTCACTACCGTCGAGCGCTCGCAGGACGATGTCACGCCTGGTTGCATCGGCCAGCGCGGCAAAGACGTGGTCGACGTTGAAGGTTGTGTCCATGGATACAACCATATGGTTGTATCCGAGACCGGTCAACAACCGGGGTAGGGGAGACCGCCACACGGGACACCGAACCTACCGGCGTGCCGGAGCCGAAGCTACACCCGGACGTAGCCCAGATACATGGCGCCCGACGCGAACTG
>PMBG01000041.1:0-9026 GCA_003153755.1 Chloroflexota bacterium
GACTTCCTCGCCAAGTTCCCCGGGCAGAAGATCACCTACTCACCGGGGAAGATCGACCTCCCGGACGTGAAGATCCAGTCGATCAATGCCGAACACAACGACGGCCTTCTGTACTCCGATCATATCCTCGTGATCGACGTCGAAGGCATGCGCATCGTCCACTTCGGCGACCTGGGCGAAACGGCGATCCACGACGACCAGATGGCCGTTATCGGGGATCACGTCGACATCGCCTTCTCACAGCTCTACAACCAGCTGAGCTCGATGGATGAGACCAACAACAAGGGCATCCACCAGATGAATCAGGTCAAGCCGCTCCTCTTCGTACCCACCCACGCGAGCTACGAAACGCTTCTCGCCGCCTCGAAGACCTGGCCTTCGCAGTGGACCAAGGGAACGATCGTGGTGTCCAAGGACAAGCTGCCGGCCAAGACGACCATGCTTCTGATGGGAGCGAGCGCCCTGGAAGGCCCGGGCCTGGGAGCTACGCCGAGCGGCTGGTAGGTTGCCACCGGAAGGAGACCCAGGAATGGCCCAACCCTTGACGGGCGTGACTGCCATCACGCTCTTCGTGGACGATCTGGCCGCGGCGCGGGAGTTCTACGGCAGGGCTTTTGGACTGCCGGTGATGTTCGAGGACGGCGCGTCCGCGGTCTTCAACTTCGGCAATACCTTGATCAACCTGCTGGATTCTGCCGAGGCGCCGGGCCTCATCGGGCCTGCGTCCGTCGCGGACCGCTCGGCGGGCGCGAGGGCCCAGTTCACGATCACCGTGGAGGACGTCGACGCGGCTCACGCGGAGCTCGTGGCCAGAGGAGTGGAGTTCGTCAACGGCCCGATGGATCGGCCGTGGGGAATTCGAACGGCGTGCTTCGCCGATCCGGCGGGGCACATCTGGGAGATCGCCCACTAGAGATCCGCAGCGGCTGTCGCCGCCCGCGACGGCCGAACCCTAGCCCGCCCGCTCTTTCGCGACCTTGTCGAAGGCCGTTTTCGACATGGGCACCATCTTCGCCATCCCGAAGACGACCTCCAGNNTGGAGCGGGATGACGTGCGGCTGGTGCTCCTCCGCCACGGACGTGGTCACTTGTCCCCATGGGGCCTTGCCTACATTTGCCGCCACCGACGCGTAGAGGGCGTCGAGCGGGCGGAACGCCTCCAGCGGCACCCATGCCGGTACCAGTTCCTCGACAAGGATCCCAACCACGCTGTCGGGCCGAACCTTCTCGATGTCGGGCTTGTCGCCGGTGAGGATCACATCGCCGGTCAATACAACGTTGATGCCGTCACCGAACACACCGGCGCCTGGTGTCATCGGGGTCGTCTCGATGTCGAACAGCTCCGCGGCGACGAGCGCGGCCTCCCCGGTGAGGGCCGCGAGCACCGTGATGTAGTCCTCGGCGCGAACGCCGCCCCTCCCGTCCTTGACGCGGAGAATTGCCAGCTCGGCGAGCCGGGTGGAAGCCGTGAGCACTGCCGGCGAGTCTATCGCCGGGGTGCGGCCGACGTCGTCGCTGCGCCTTAGGATCCCCATCCCACTTCCTTCTCGACCGCACATAGCGGGAATTGGCGCCCCCGGCCGGACTCGAACCGACGACGCCCGCCTTAGGACGGCGGCGCTCTATTCCACTGAGCTACGGGGGCTCGGCGCGCATGGTACCGCGTCCGAGCACTCGAGGCGGGTGAATCGGCCCGAGTTCGGGCCATGCTGCGTGTCGGAAGTCGGAAGTGGCCGGATTCACATGAAATCGACAATCGGCGACTTCTTGGGCGCGTTTGGGAGGCTCGCGACCGCCAACCACGCGCACGTCGCCGAGAATCACGATCGCCACCCGAGCTTTGGCCCGATTCCCGCCGTCCGCGACGGCGCGTGGGGATCCTGCGCAGCCGTGCGGCCGGGCGGATCCTTCCGTTTGTCGATCTGGTGTGAATCCGGCAAGAAGTAGATGCCGCGAAGCGGTCCGGACGGATCCGCGAGCCAGTGCCTCACACGAACCTGCCGATCCGGCAGCGCGCCCTCGAACGTCGCGGAGTGCCTCTCGATCATGTGGCGGTGCGTGCTCACGTCGGGCATGAACAGCACAGCGCCCACGTTCGGCGCCTCCCACGACCCCTCGTCCTTCAGCAACTCGGGGATCAGGCGGTACTTCCGACCGAGCGCCGAGAGCGTGTCCTGCAAATCCCACAAGCGCGTCTTGATTTCGCAGATGAGAAGTGCCCTGCCTTCCACGTGCCGCGCCAGAACATCCACTGAGCCGCGCTCGCCGTAATGGCTGAACGTGTACTCCGGTTGGGTGGCCCACCCGGTCGCCAGCAGCATCCGCGAGACGGCTTCCACCATCGCCGCGTGTCGCGAATCGCGAAGCCGGTCCACCTCGGGGCCACGCCATCCCAGCGGCGCAATCGACGGCATGCCCAATGCCCGGCTGATGGCGCGCAGTGCGCCGACGCTCAACCCGTCGAGCAGTCCCCGCTCCAGCCGCGAGACCGTCTCACGCCCGACGCCCGCGCGCCCAGCCAGATCCGATTGACTCAGCTTCCGCGCGCGTCTTACCGCCTCGACCATTCGCCCGACTTGAACGTCATCAGCCACGCCGCCGAGCATGGCACCGGCCGGTCACCCGGCGCTTACGCGGGCGAACCGCCTCGGGGCCAGCCCGCGCCGCCGATCGCTGCGGCCCCGCGCCGCCGCCGCTCGCTGGCCCCACCAGGCCCTGGCAGCGGGAACCTACGCGATCGTCTCGAACGTGAACCGATCTCGATCCCGCACCAATCGCCCCACCGGGTGCAGCGGCTCGTGCGACAGAACGATCGTCCATTTCTCGTCGGCGGCCCGGGCGAACAACTCCGCCTTCACGGCGACCGAGTCCAGCGGGAAGTCGTCGAATGCCGTAACCCACTTGGGGTTGGCGCTCCACGGTCGCATGGCCAGATCGCCGAAGAACGCCACGGTCCGGTCGCGGCCGCGCACCAGCACGCCCTGATGCCCGGCAGAGTGCCCGCCCGTCGGGATCACCGAGACCCCGGGGAGGATCTCCACCTCCCCATCCGCGGCGGATTCCAGGCCGAGATCGCGAACGAGGCGAAGTTCGGGCTGGTCGTAGCTGGCCACGAGGCGCGGGTTCTCGCCGAGCGCGATCTCCCATTCGGCGCGCTGGGCAATCAGCCTTGCCCGCGGAAAGGCGCGCGTGCCGTCGGCCTTGAGGATGCCGCCGGCGTGGTCGTAGTGGAGGTGGCTCACGGCGATGGCATCCACGGAGTCGGCGTAGAAACCCGCCGCTTCGAGTGCGGGCAGGATCCACGGACCCTGATAGGCGCGCATCGTCCGGCCCTTGTCGCTGATCCGATCACCGATCCCGGTTTCGACCAGGGCGCGACCGGACGGCGTCTCGATGAGCAGGCAGTTCAACGCCTGCAGCAATCGATGGTCGTGATCGATCTCCTCGGTCACCAGGCCGTTCCACAGCATCCGCGGTACAACGCCGAGCAGGGCGCCGGCATCGGAGCGGAAGTGCCCCGCCTGGATTACGGCGATGCGTGTACCGCCGCCGAGTTCGGCGGACCAGTGAACCGCGTCGTTGAGCGTGGTCAAGTCCGGTCCGCTCCGTCGGCTGGCTCAGGCGCTCCGCTGCTCTTGAAGTCCTCGAAGAAGGCCGAAGCGGTTGGCTCGGACTGGCCCTGGTACTTGGAGCCCAGCCCCGCCGAGCCGTACGGCCTTTCGACGGCGCTCGACATCTCGAGGAAGCTTATCTGCCCGATCTTCATTCCGTAGTAGAGCGCGATCGGCAGGTTGGCCACGTTCGAGAGCTCCAGAGTGAGCGTTCCCTTCCAGCCCGGGTCGACATAACCCGCCGTGGAGTGGATCAGCAGCCCGAGGCGCCCCAGCGACGACTTGCCTTCAAGCCGCGCGACGAGATCGTCGGGAATCTCCACCCATTCGATCGTCTGACCCAGGACGAACTCGCCCGGGTGCAGGATGAACGGCTCCTCGTCCTCAATCTTCAGCAACTCCGTCAGGTCCGGCTGCGGCGATCGGACGTCTATGTACGGATAGCGGTTGTTGCGAAAGACCCGGAAGCTGCGATCCAGATGCAGGTCGACGGACGACGGTTGGACGTCCGAAGCGTTGTACGGATCGATCCGGATCCTGCCGGCCGTAATCGCCGCCGTGATGTCGCGATCCGAGAGAACGCTCATTTGACAGTGGCTCCGCTGCCGCGTTGCGCGTAAAGGTTGTCTACCTCGCGCTTGAGGGTCTCGATGTCCTCGAAGCTCTGGTAGACGCTGGCGAACCGGATATAGGCGATCTGGTCGAGTGCCCGCAGCTTCTCCATCGAGAGCTTGCCGAGCTCGGAAGAATCGATCTCCGTCGCCCCGCTTGCCCGAACCTGCGCCTCGATCTGGTCCGCGGCCTGCTCGGCCGCGTCCTCGGGCAGCGGACGCCGCGTGAGGGCCTTGCTGAGTCCGGAGGCAAGCTTCTCGCGATCGAACTCCTGCCTGGTTCCATCGCGCTTGACCACGACCAGCCTCGGCGCCTCTATCCGTTCGTACGTGGTGAAACGCGTCCCGCAGGTCTCACACTCGCGTCGACGGCGGATGCTGGCCTCGTCCAGGTCACGGGAATCGATGACTCGCGTCTCTCTCTCACCGCACCGCGGACAGCGCATCGGAAGTTCCTCCTGGCCGGCAGCAACCGGTGTCCGGAGAATATCACCGCGGATCGGCGGACCGGGAACGGGCTTCCGAAAACTCCAGTCCCCGCGTCAGGATCGCTGCCGCGCCGCTGCCGCCACGTCTTCGGCCCGCAGGCGGATGGCATCACGTGCATGGAGCAGGCCCAGGTATCCCCGCTTGATCGACGTCTCGCCCTCGCCCGGTTCGTCCCCCAGACCAGACGCGAGCATCGAACGCCCGTGTTCCACCATCTCGGCGGCCCGCTCTGCCCGCTGTATCTCGCCGGCAAGGCTCGTCGGGCCGTGGATCCGGCCGATGCTCCTGTCGATCGCCTCCGCAGCCGACGCCAGGCCCCGCAACTGTTCTACGCCCTCGGCAAGCGGCACCGCGGCAGCGTCGACGTCCAGCTTGCGATGCCGCAACCCATCGGCGATCGAAAGCACGCGGGCGAGTGCCTCATCGGACGAGCGCCCGACCTCCAGCGCCCTCTTGCCCCGGCGAGCGCGACCGCTGATGGCCGCCGAGATCGCCAGCACACGCACGACCACGACGATCAGTGCCACGCCGAGGCCGAAGAAGACCACGAAGTTCAGGACGCCACTTGCCGACAACTACGCCGCTCCCAAGCCGCTGAGTCGAAGTGCCATGACAGCACTCTAGCCGTTGCATCAGGTATCGGCGACTCTGCGAACGTCCTAGGACGTTCGCAGCGCCCGGCAGGCGGCCCGTCGGACCCCGTGGTGGCTCGCCGCCTGCTAGGGGCGGTGGTGCGAGTTCGGGCGCGGCGTCACGTGCGGATTTCGAGAGGGACCCACGCGTCCGGCGATTCGGGCTCCGCGTTGCGGCCGTCCGCCCTCCGGTCCATCCCCGATTCGCCGGTACTCGTCCTCGTCACCGCAGGTCGATGAGATGAGGCGGACGGCCCGAACACTGGCTCCCGGCTCTCCTTCTCGAACCATGTCGTAGACCGTCAGTGCCGCCACGCCGGCGGCGGTAAGGGCCTCCATCTCCACCCCAACGGGCCCAACGGCGGCGGCCTCCACGCGTATCCTGACGCATCCGGACGAGCGGTCCGGCGTAGCGTTCACCAGAAGTTCGGTTAGCGCGATCGGGTGCACGAGGGGCACCAGGTCCGCGGCCCGCTTCCCGCCCATGACGCCCGCCAGTTCCGAGATGCTGAACACGTCGCCCTTGGGCAGCGTCCCGTCGATGATGGCGCTCAGCGTCTCCTGGGAGACCGCCACCTCTGCCTCGGCAACGGCACGCCAGGCGTAGACCGGCCTGTCGGTGATGTCGGCCATTCGCGGCCGCGTGAGACGATCGACGCGTTCGCCCCGTCGCCGCTCGGCGCGCGACCCGGCGTCGAACGTGCCGCCGCCGGACTTCGGGTCCATGCTCATTCGTTTACTCCTTCGGGAAGGACGCGCGCGTTAACGGCCACGGAACCGCCGATTCCGGCTGGTGCCGAGCGCGAGCTCTGCCATTCTCTGGGCCTCGACCTTCTCCTGGAGAAGCTTTCCGGCCGCCCGTCGGGTCAGCAGCACGGGATCGCCATCGGTCGCGCCGATCATCATCGCGTCGAGTCCGGACTTCTCCAGGATCTCGAGTGCCGCCCATAGGTCTTCTTCGGGTGCGACGGTGGGGACCAGCGCCATCGGCACCATGGCCGCCTCCGAGTGTGTATCTCCCCATTTCCCGCGTGGGATGCGCCGGATCTGTGTCGTCCCGATGAGTCCGAGCCGTTCGTCTCCGCGGGACACGAGGGCCGCCGTGCCGGCCCTTTCGGCCAGGTACTCCGCGGCGTAGACGTCGAGCGTCAGCTGGGGTGGGATGCGTGCGAAATCGCTCGTGACGGCATCGGAGGCGTGAAGGCCGGCGAGAAGGCCGCGGAGCATGGCGCGCCTCTGGAGCACCCGGCCGGAACTCATGAGAAGCCAGCCGGCGACAACCATGCACAGTCCCGGAGCCCAGTCGTCGCCCGTCACCGCCACGACCATGCCGCTGACGATCAACGAGTAGCCGACGTAGCGGCTCACTCGCACGGTCGCCGCCTGTGCCGCAACCGGATCGCCAGACCTCCACCACACGATCGCGTGGAGGATCCTCGCGCCGTCAAGCGGGTAGCCGGGCAGCACGCTGATTACAACCATGAAGAGGTTGAACGCGGTAAGCATGATGGCCGAAAAGTGGATTGCCTGAACGCCGTCCGGAGCGACGTTCATGTCCATCGGGCCGAAGGTCAAGAAGAGCGCCACGAACCCGAAGAGAAGCGCGAGCACGACACTGGCGATAGCCCCCGAGACGGACAGGCGGAACTCCGCCTCGGCGCTGGAGGGCCGCGCATCGAGTACGAACGACCCTCCCACAAGCTGGATCACGATCGATGTCGTCTTGATTCCGTCGCGGCGGGCGGCGGCAACGTGTGCCAGCTCATGGATGGTGACCGAGACGAAGACCAGCACGGCAGTGGCGATGGCCGTCGTCCAGGCGAGCGCCGGCCCCCAGCCCGCACCGGCCGGGTTGGCTAGATCCACGCTGTAGACGACCGAGATGAGCGCCAGCACGAAGACCCAGCTCCAGTGGGCGCGAATCTCCGTCCCGAAGATCCGGACCAGAGGGAAGCTCGCGGTCATTGCGCCGCACCCACCGGGGAGACGTCATCTTCGCCGCGGGCGCGCCGTCGGCCAACGTAAACGGTCACGAGGCCAAGGACCAGCACCACGGCTGCGAGTGCGATGCTCGTCTCCGACCAGAACTGGTCCGGGAAGAGCTGGACGAGCTTCTCCGTCCGCGGGTCGAACGAGTACGTGCCCGCTCCAAAGAAGATCTCGTGGAACAACTCGAATACCTGATCGAAGAAGAGCGCAAGCGCCACGCCCACGACCACCACGCCTACGACGAGCGCGCCGGCGCCGGTAGCCGCGGCCCGCCAGAACCAGCGCCGCCCGCGGCTCGCCACGCCGACCGCGAGGAGCACGATCGCCATGAGTGCGGCAAGGCCGCCGAGCATCCCCATGACCGTCCGCACGTCCGCCATGTGCCCGCGTTCACGCGCGTCGAGGACGGACTCCGTTTGCCCTTGGGCGCGAACGTCGAAGTTGGGCGGTCCGAACACCAGGTCGGACAGGATGCTTCCCGTGACCTGGTTCACCTGCGCCGGCGTGTAGCCGGTCCACTGAGATGCCCCGCTGCGATCCTGCTCGAACCCAACCCAGATTGGGTTGAGAAACAGGAGTACCGAGGCGCCGATGATCACACAGGGTGTCGCCACGGCTACGACGACAGCGCCCAAACGTTCTCGAAGCGAAGGTTTCACCCATTAATGGTATCCGCACGGCCAACCGCGGGCTGGGGCGGGCTCCCGGAGCGGCGCTAGCCGGCCGGCTCCGCGAGCGAGGCGGCCTCAGTCTTGACAACCTGCCACACGACCGCCATGTCCGAATCCTCGACTCGGATGTTCGAGATGGCCACCCTGATCACGAAGCGGCCCTTCAGCTTCGTGTGCGACAGGAATGTCTCGCCTGTGCGGTTGATGCGCGCCATGAGCTCAACGTTCAGCTTCTCGAGCCGCGCGGCAACCTCCGGTTCATCCTCTCGTCCGGCGAACTCGGCCGGCCTGTAGCGGAAGCACACCGTGGAGAACGTGAGCGGCGCCATGCGCTGGAAGTCCGGATCGGCGTCGATCCATCCGGCCAGATCGCCGGCCATGTCTATGCAGTGCTGGATCCTGCGCCGCAGACCCTCGAGCCCGAAGTAGCGCAGGTGGATCCAGAGCTTCAGCGACCTGAGCCTTCGCCCGAGAGTGGGCGTGTATTCGTTGTAGTCGCGGATCGGTCCTTCGCGGTCCAGCGTCCGCAGGTACTCCGGCACGAGGCTGAAGGTGTCGCGCAGAACCGGCATCCTCCGTGTGAGCAGCAGCGACGCGTCCATCGGCACGAAGAAGAACTTGTGGGCGTTGGTGAGGACCGAGTCGGCCTCTTCCCAGCCGGCGAACGGCGCGCGCAGCTCCGGGATGATCGCCACGGCGCCGGCATACGCCGCGTCCACGTGGAGCCAGATCCCTTCACGTTTGGCGATACGGGCCATCTCGGCCACAGGATCCGATGAGGTGGAAGACGTCGTGCCGATCGTCGCGACCATCGCGATGGGCTTGATCCCGGCGGCGCGGTCGGCTGCGATGGCCTCCTCGAGAGCGTCGATGCGCAGCTCGAAGCGATCGTTCGTGGGGATCTTCATGATCGCGTCGGCGCCAAGGCCAAGCGCCATGCAGTCCTTCTCGATGGACGAGTGGGATTCCTCGGACGCGTATACGCGCAGCTTCGGCACGTCCGATCGCCCGGAGAGGCCCTTC
>PMBG01000041.1:9103-9391 GCA_003153755.1 Chloroflexota bacterium
GAACTGCCGAAGTAGGCCAGGAAGCGCGGGTGCTGCCAGTGGGTCACGTTGGGTTCGAAGAGCCTCTGGTAGTCGGCCAGGATGGCTTGGATCGGTTCCGGCTTCTCCGGGGCGCTCTGGGCGAACAGCGGGCGGATCGATCCGGGTTCCACGTCGGGGAGCACGGGTCGCGACCGAAGCCCGGCGAGGTAGTCGGCCATGATGTCCACGGTTTCGTGGGCCGCGGCGCGGAATGCCTCCGGATCCATGTCGTTCAGGCCGGTGAGCTGCTGCTCATCCAGGCCCGAC
>PMBG01000041.1:9397-38362 GCA_003153755.1 Chloroflexota bacterium
GAGAGTGTTCATGAAGTACTGCGGATAGACATCGGCGCCGGGCGCGGCCGACTCCAGCAACATGTACATCTTGCTGCCCACGAGACCGAGCCGCAGGGTCATCACCTGTCCCTTGGCTTCGATCACGAATTCCTTCGCGGGCTGGCCACCGAGGATCACGTCCTTGCTGGAGACCGTGCTCCCGCCCGAACCGCCCAGATAAGTGGACATGTAGGTGGACATGTAGTCGACGAAGGCCTTGGAGCCCATCGACTTCAGCGCCGCTCCGCCATCGATCACGTAGACGGCGTACACGGCCTCGGTCTGCAGGTCGGTCGCGTACCAGAAGCTCATCGCGAACGAGCTACTGCCGGTCCCGCTCAAGTCCTGCTTGACCGGCTTGGTGGTACCGGGGAAGGAAATCGACCACGTGCCGTCCGGCGCAGTGAACTTGGTCCACGTTCCTGCCGGGGCAGGTTCCGGGCTCACGTCACCCAGCGTCGGCGCGGCGCTATCCGCGACGCTCGACGATGCGGTTGCGGCAGGAGTCTTGGACGCCTGCGCCACGATCGTCGGGGTAGCGCTCGGCGTGGGCGACCCGTTCGTATTGCCGCGATTCGACATCACGTACAGACCGCCGGCAACGAGCACGAGCACGATGCCGGCCGCCGCGAGCAGAAGCGGCGTGTTCGAACCCTTCCGAGCGGATGCGCCCGCCGGAGGCATCGCCGATCCGCGGGTGTCCAGTCCGCAGTTGCTGCAGATCGGATAACCGGGCGTGAGCTGGGCATAGCAGCGCGGGCATGTGCCGGCGCCGGCCTGGCCGGGGTACCCCTGGGGCGCCTGAGGTGCGACCGGCGCTCCCCACTGCGGTTGCTGCGGCTGAGTCGCGGGCGCTCCCCACTGCGGGGCCGGTGGCGTGGCCGGGGCCGACCAGGGCGCGGCCGGCGGCGGAGGCGGTGGAGTCCCCCACTGAGGCTGCGATGGCGTGGGAGTGGGAGGCGGCACAGGCGCGCCCCATTGCGACTGCGGGGCCTGACCGAAGGTGGTTGCGCTCGCTGCGGTGGAACGGAAATCAAACCCACAGGTCGCGCAGAACGGACTCTCGCCCTGACGTGGCGAGCCGCAGGTTGGGCACTGGCTCAGCATCGGGATCTCCCTCTGGCCTGAATGCCCGATAACGCGAGGCCGCAGGCGCAGCTCAACCTCGACGTCGAAACCGGCTGGCTTGTTGGGCCAACTCGCGAGATTATGGGACTTGAGGGCCCGCTCTGTCCCTGGGGCAGCGGCGGAAGTCCGTCCAACGAAAAGGCCCCGGAGTCGCCTCCGAGGCCCGTGTCACGTCCGAGTAAGTGGTCGGGGCGGAGCGATTCGAACGCTCGGCCTCCTGAACCCCATTCAGGTGCGCTACCAGGCTGCGCCACGCCCCGATCTGCGACAGGATACCAGACGCCGGTACAAGTCCCGCCTTTAGACAAGGCTCGTAGAACCAGGGGTTGGCCTGGCGCCTTAGGACCGCGGCTTCCGACGTCCCGTGGTCCGCTGAGTGGAGTTGCTCGTTCCCCTGCGGGCCGACGGCTTGGCCGCGGTCTTGGCGCGCACTCGCGGGCCGCCCGTGTTCTTCTTGGGCCCGCGATCCTCCAGTCGTGCACTGGCCCGCTCTCGGAAGAAGAGCTTGATCGGCGTGCCGTCGAAACCGAACTCCGCCCGGAGCTGATTCTCCAGGAATCGCTGATAGCTGAAGTGCACCTGGTTTGCGTGGCGAGCGAAGAAGACGAACGTGGGCGGGCCTACCGCAACCTGCGTCGCGTAGAAGATCTTGGGCGGCCCGAGCTTGCCGGCCGGCGGGGCCTGGCGCAGCGAGGCCGCGCGGAGGACGCGGTTCAGCTCCGGAGTGGAGACCCTCTTGCGGCGTTCGCCCCATACGTCGATCGCCAGCTCGAGCACGCGGCTGCAGCGCTGTCCCGTCTTGGCGCTGATCGAGACTATCGGGGCGAAGTCGAGGAACGGCACCTGCCGCCGCATCGCGACCACGTATTCATCGAAGCTCCGGTCCGTCTTCTCGGCGAGGAGATCCCACTTGTTCAGCGCGATCACCAGGCCGCGGCCCTCCTCGGCCACGAAACCGGCAATGTGGGCGTCCTGCGCCGTGAGACCCTCGAATGCGTCGACGAGAAGAACCGCGACATCGGCGCGATCGACCGCCTTGAGGGCGCGCATCGTGGAGTAGCGCTCGGCGTCGGGACCACGCGACACCCGCCCGGGACGCCGGATGCCGGCCGTATCGATCAGGACCACGTCGGTGCGGCCCCACTGCAGGTGTGTATCGATCGCGTCACGAGTGGTCCCGGGAATGTCGCTGACGATTGCCCGGTCCTCGCCCAGGAGCGCGTTGAGAAGACTCGATTTGCCGACGTTGGGCCGGCCGACGAGGGTGATCGATACGGGCTTCTCTTCCTCGTCGAACCCAGGTGCGGTCGAGTCGCCGTCCATCTCGATGGCTTCCGCATCGCCGTCGTGGACGCGGTCCAGGCGTCCCGCGGCCATGTCGCGAGCCCAATCCTCCGCGTCGGACAGGCGCTTCTTGCGAGCAACTTCTTGCTCGCTTTCCGGCGGCAGTCCCCACACGATGGCATCGAGCAGATCGGCAACGCCGCGGCCGTGAGCCGCGCTGATCGGATAGGTCTCCTCCCAACCCAGGGAGTAGAACTCGGCCGCTTCGAGTTCCCGCTTGTCGTTGTCGGCCTTGTTCGCGGCCACGAGCACCGGCGACTTTGCCGTGCGCAGCAGGTTGGCGGCTTCGATATCGGCCGGCGTCAGGCCCACGATGGAGTCGACCACGAGGACGATCAGATCGGCCTCGTTGATCGCCAGGCGCGCCTGCTCCTGGACCTTCTCCTCGATTGGATCCCCGGGATGGATCTCCAGGCCGCCGGTATCGACGACGATGAAGCGCCGTCCGTTCCACTCGGCGTCGCCGTACACGCGGTCTCGCGTGGTGCGGGCCCGGTCCTCGACGATAGCGGCACGATGGCCGACGATTCGGTTGAAAAGCGTGCTCTTGCCGACATTCGGACGGCCGACCACGGCAACGATCGGAAGTGAACTCACCCGGGGATTATGGCCGATCCATAGATCGAGGCTCAGGCGGCCCCAGAAATCGTCGGCAGCGAGGTCGTTCTGCCGGCCGGCGTCGCGGCTGCCGCGAGCGCCTCGTTGGCGAGTTCCTCGGCCCGAGCGGACACTTCGGGCGTGCCGGCGAGCTGGAGAACTCGCAGCGCCACGCAACGTAAGTCCTCGATGGGCGTCGATGTTCCGCCCGTGACGCCTACGATCTCAGCCCGCGCGAACACGGCCGCATCCTGGAGGTCTTCCTCGGATTCGATCTGGATCGCCCGCGTTCCCACGATGCCGCAGAGCCGCGTGAGCTCCTTCGTATTGGCGCTCGACCGGCCGCCGACGACCACCATCAGGTCCACGCCGCGGGCCGCCTCGATCGTGTCCTCCTGGCGCCGGATCGTAACCGGGCAGACCGTGTTGACTATCTTGAGCTCGTGGCACCGGCCGACCATGAAGGCCGCGAGCTTCTCGAATTTCCAGGGTGGCTGGGTGCTTTGCGAGAGGAGCGCCATCTTCTTGCGCTTGGGGATCTTCTCCCAGTCCTCCTCCTCGTCCACGACGATCGCGTCCGGCGCGAAACCCAGCAGCCCCACCACCTCGGGATGCCGCGGAGTTCCAAGCAGGACGATGCTGTACCCCTCTTCCACGCAGCGCTTGATCTCACGCTGTTCCTGGATCACCCACGTGCAGGTGCCGTCGATCACTTCGAGACCGCGGGATTCGGCCCGGGCGAGCACTTCCGGCCGGACGCCGTGCGCTCGTATCACTACGGCGGCGCCCTCGTTGACATCATCGAGCGACTCCACCGTCTGGATGCCCTGCGCCTGCAGCGCGGAGATCACGCCCTCGTTGTGCACGACCTGCCCGAGCGTGTGCGTCGTCTTGCCGGCGGCCGCCGCTTCCTTTGCCCGGTCGATTGCCTCGCGCACGCCGTAGCAGAACCCGGTGCGCCTGGCGATGCGGACTTCTCGAACGTTACCCATCGCGGTCGATTATCCAGCCTGCGCTGTTTGACCGTGTCCGGGTGCCGCTCCGTCGCGCTCTATGGCCGCCCATACACCCCGCGCTGCTCGTCCGGGAGGATCGACGCGATGTGGCCCATCATCTCGGCCGTGGCGTTACGCAGCGACTCGTGCCGGTCGCCGCCCTTGGGCATCGTCAGCGTAAACGGCTCCCCCACCGTGATCGTCATCCGCCGGAAGGGTCGCGGCAGCAGCTTCCCCTTGCCCCAGAAACGCTGCGAACCCGAGATCGCCAGGGGGATGATCGGCGCGCCGCTGCGGACCGCCAGGACCGTGGCGCCTTCCTTTGCCTCGGCCAGGGCGCCGGAGCGAGACCGCGTGCCCTCCGGGAATATCGTCAGGATGCCGCCCGCGTCGAGCACTCCCTTGGCCATTTTGAACGCCTCCAGATCGCCGGCACCCCGGCGCACGCCCATGACGCCGTTCTGTTTCATGGCCCACCCCGCGAACGGCCAGCGCAACGCCTCTTCCTTGCCGAGCCAACCCATCGGACGCCCAAGAGCGGGCACGATGTACGCCATCAGCAGCATCCCGTCCGCGTTGGAGCAGTGGTTGCAGATGATCAGCGCATGCCCCGATTTCGGCAGGTTCTCGCGGCCGATCACCTTCACTCGCGCCAGCAGCGTGAAGACCGTGCGCAGGAAGATGCCCGTGGCGCGCGGGAAGAACGGCAATCGCCTACCGGCCATGGCCACCTCCCTCGCGAATGATCCGCAGAACCTCTTCGACAGTGTCGTCGAGGCTCCTGCCGTCTGTGTTCAGGAGGACCGCGTCATCGGCCGTGCGGAGTGGCGCCGTNNCTCGCCTCGGCGGTGTCCGCGGCGCTCCGTTCGGCGGCGCGGCGGCGGGCGCGCTCCTCGGCCGACGCGTCCAGGTAGATCTTCACCGGCGCGTCGGGGAGGATCACCGTGCCGATGTCGCGTCCGGCCATGATGATCCCGCCGCGTGCCGCCAGCTCGCGCTGGCGAACGACGAGCGCGGCACGTAGCTCGGGAACCATCGAGTATTCCGACACGGCGCGATCCACGGTGGGGCCGTGCACCAGGGCAGTCACATCGCGACCGTCCGCGGTGACGTGGCAGAGCCGCCCATGCTCGTCGCCCCTGAGTTGCACAGCGGCGGCAAGCGCAACGAGCGCGGCGGTGTCAGATGCGGGTACGCCGCGGTCGAGGGCCAGCCAGGCCACGGCTCGATACAGGAGTCCGGTGTCGCAGAACCTGTAGCCGAGACGACGCGCAGCCTCGGCACCAACGGTGCTCTTGCCGCTCGAACTCGGGCCATCCAGGGCCACGACAAGGCCGGACTTGTCGTCACCGCCGTCGGCGGGCAGCTTTGGGTCGGGGTTCTGGGTCACGGCCGCAGGATACCGGACGGGACGCCCTCGGAGTGAATGTACCGACCCCGAGCCGCGATCAGCCTTCCGTTTCGCGCGACTCGGCCCCACGGTCGCGTCGATGGGGCGCCGTCGGCGCCTTTCCGGAACGTCCCGTGCCGGCAGTAGCCGACCCACCCGCGATCTGTCGTACCTCGCGCTGGGTAAGACGTCGAGAATCGCCCACACGCAGGTCGGAGAGCCGCAGGGTGCCGATCCGGATCCGGACGAGCCGCCGAACGGGCTGCTCGATCGCATCGAACATGCGCCTGATCTGCCGTTTCCAGCCTTGTGCCAGCACGACTCGGTACCAGTGCAGCTGGTCGTGGGGCGGCTGCAGCAGGGCCAGATACTTGCGCGCCTCCTCCGGGGTCACGTTGTCCAGACGTTCGACTCGCGCGTTGCCCTCCTCGAGCTCGATCCCAAGCCTGAGAGCCAGCTTCTGCTCCTTGGAGATCGTCCAGTCCAGGCCCACGAGATATTCGCGTTCCACGCCGTAGCGAGGGTGAAGCAGACGGTCGGCCCAGGCCCCGTCATTCGTGAAGAGCAGCAACCCCTCCGAGTCCTCGTCGAGGCGGCCCACGGGATACAACCGAGAGTCGTGAGTCTCTTCCGGCAGCAGCTCCATCACAGTCTGCGCGGCGTGCCGATCGTGAACGGTGGAGACAAAGCCAACGGGCTTGTTCATCACCCAGTACACGTGTGCTTCTGTGGCAGGGAGGGCGTTCCCATCGACGCGGACAACCTGCAGCCCGGCGTCCACCTGCTCGCCCAGGATCGCCATGCGGCCATCGACGGTGACACGGCCGTCCCGGATCAGATCCTCGGCGCCGCGTCTCGATGCAAGTCCGGCCGCGGCAATCACCTTCTGGAGCCGTTCGGGCGCCATCAGTGGATCTCGGCGGCTCCCCCGCCCTCTTGACCGAGCTCGAGACTCCCCTCTTCCTCCGCGGCCGAGTAGAGGCGCCCGGCGATCTCGGGCTCGAGCGGCGGCAGATCGCCGACGCTGGTCATGCCGAACCGCTCCAGGAAGTCGAAGCCCGTGCCGAAGAGAATCGGCCGGCCGGGAGCGTCGCTGCGTCCGAGTTCGGAGATGAGCCGCCGGTGGAGCAGCGTTCGGAGGGTGTAGTCGGAGTCCACGCCGCGGATCCGNNGACAGCCTGGGAGCATCGGCGCCCACGTAGCGCGCGATGATCCGGCCGGCCTCGGCGGCGGTGGCAAGCTCCACGCGCTCACCCGACTCCACGAGCCTGATGCCGCGTTCGGCGAGACTCACCTGCAGGTCGCCGATGCGTGCGTCGACGGTCTCGCGATCCACCCCCGCGAGCTGTGCGATTTCAGCCCGGGTCAACGGCTTCTCGGCAACGAACAGAAGGGCTTCGAGTTGCGTCTCCGTCAGCTCTCCGGGTTCCGGCGGGCCGGGTTGCGCAGCCGCCGCCTCCTCGTTCACGACATGACCCGCGGCCGATCTGTGGTGAGATCCGCCGACCTCGGCGTCCGGGAACAGCATCTCTTCCGTGTCGGGGCTCACGCGAAGGACTCCAGGGACTCGTCTATGTCGGTCTCGCTTTCGGCGGTGGATTCATTTACCCGGCGGGCAATGATGGGTCCCCAGGGCTCGGCCTGTTCGAGCGTGATCTCGCGACGCTTCGAGAGTTCCAGCATCGCCAGGAACGTGATCGCCACGACGACCCGATCGTGTACGCCCTTCAGTAGCTCCTGAAGCACGACGGTCTCGCTGTCCCGAAGCGCGCTCCTGATTATCGCGGTGCGCTCCGTGAGGGTAATCGTGCGCGCCACGAACTCCTCGGGCGGGATGACGAGCGGCACGACCTTGATCAGCCGCTCCAGCGCCTTCACGAGGACTACCGGGGGCATGGGCGGCCGTTCGGGCGGGATTGCCCCGGCGCGGCCCGTCACGGCCGCCACATCGGCGTCGCGGCGGTACAGGCCGTTGTACTGGAGCATCTCGCCGAGCGCACGGCCGGCGTCGCGGAAACGCTTGTACTCCAGCAGCCGGGCCCGGAGTTCGGCCTCGGGATCGGGCTCGTCGTCGAGTGGGACCGCAGCCATCTTGGGCGGTCGTGGCAGGATGGCGCGGCTCTTGATCAGGATGAGCTGGGACGCGACGGCGACGAACGACGAGACGTTGCCGAGCTTGTCGCCCTCGAGCGTCGCCAGGGCGTCGAGGTAGGCCTCGGCGAGACTCCCGAGCGGCACCGTGAGCACGTCGAGCTGTCGCGCTTCGATTACTGCCAGGAGCAGGGCGAGCGGGCCGTCGAAGTCCTCCAGGCGCACGTGCGTGGTGGTCTCCGCCAATCCGCTGCTGAAGGCAACCTCGGTGGGACCCGCCGGGCGCGGCATCACCCCGATCCGGCCGCTGACGTCCCGCATCGCGATCTGGGGCATCAGTTGGACTCGTCGGCTTCGAGCAGCAGGCGTCCGGACTCGTTCGTGGGTTTCTCCTGGTTTCGTATCAGTTCACCGATCGCCACACCGCAACCGGCGGCCTCCGCCAGCTCCGCCGATCGCACCGCGTGGTTCTTCAGAGTAGTCAGGCCGGTCCGGAATGTTGGCAGATGTACGGCCGCACGCCAAATCCATGCACCGTACCGCTGGCCCAGCGTCCAGGCGATCCGATGGACGAGGCGGACACGCCGCCCCTTCCCCGAGTCATGCAGCAGACCGGCCAGAAGCAGGTCCGTGCTCGTGGCGCCGCGAGAACGAAGGTATGCGACCACGTCCAAACCGTGCCGCTGGTCCGCGCGGTGCATCGAATCGAACAGTCCCAGCTGGGCCGGAGTCAGCCAGGTTGCCAGCTCAGCGCGCTCTCGGTCGTCGACCCGGGCTCGAACGTAGGACCAGGTTCTGCGGATCCGCGCCGCCCACCAGTGCTGCACGCGATCAGTTGAGTCCGATAGGTGCGCCGATCAGCAAGCCGACGATCGGATAGCCCACGTGCTGGAAGATGAGGCTGGCAAGTGACGAACCCTGGAAGATCGGCAGGATGAACAGAATCAGGATGAAGATCCCGTATTGATCGAGGATAGGGCGGAGCCTCTGGGCCGTCTCGCGATCCAGCATGTCGAATAGCACGTGCGAGCCGTCGAGGGGCGGTATCGGCAGCAGGTTGAAGATCATCAGCATCACGTTCAGTTGCACGCCGATGAAGCAGAGAACGGACGCCGCACCGAGGATGCTGTCTGCTTCGTATGCGAAGGCGGATCCGTTCAGCCCCCAGTGCCCGTCCAGCAACCGCAGCGCAATCGCGAAGAAGGCCGCGATCACCAGATTCGAGAGCGGCCCAGCGACCGAGACCAGCGTGTCGGCATAACGTCCGCGCAGGTTGTACGGGTTGACCGGAGTGGGTTTCGCCCAACCGATGCCGAAGCCCGCGAAGGAGGCCAGCACGATCATCATCCCGCCGATCGGGTCGAAGTGCGCGATCGGATTGAGCGTTACGCGCCCGAACAGCCTTGCGGTGTTGTCACCAAGCTTGGACGCCGTCCAGGCGTGGGCGCACTCATGCACCGGTCCCGAGATCAGGAAGAAGATGCCGAGGAATGCCGCTATCTGGGCGAGTTGGGACAAGTTCTGATCCTCTGATCGGGGAGGCGGACGCCACAATCCTACCTGGCGGCCGCCCCACCCGGTGACTCGACTACAGTCGTCCCAGGAGTTCGGCCTTCTTGGCCTCGTACTCGGCCGGAGTGATGGCGCCCTTGTCTCGGAGATCGGCGAGCTTCGCGAGCGTGCCGGTCACTTCGTCGGCGCTGGACGACTTGGGCGCGGGACGACCCGCGGCCGCGGCGACCGGGGCAGCCGCGGTGGCACCGTGGTGATATGAGCCGTCTTCGAGCTCGTTCTTCGCGTTGAGCATCGCCTTCTTGAAGTCGACGACGTGCGAGAGCATCTGGTAGCGGTCGATCGCCTGCTCGTTCGCGGTCAGGATCTCGAGGTCGCCGTACTTGAAGAGCCGCGCCAGGATTCCCTGCTTCAGCACCGCGTCGTTGATCTTATCGAGCGAGCTGTCGCCGGCCTTCTTGTCCAGCAGACCCTCAACCTTGATCACACGACGGGTGGTGATCAGATACTCCTCGGCCCTCCAGGAGAAGTAGATGACGCCGATCCAGATCAGGGCGATGAGGATGATGACGCCGGCCACCAAACCGAAGATGCTGGCGACCGCCAGGCTGAACACCAGCGTTCCGACGAGTAGCAGGACCAGTCCACCCAGAAGGATCAGCAGCGCATTGCGCGCATCCGAAAGGGGCGCCAGCCAGTGCTGCCGGCCGTGATAGAGGATGACCTCATCCTTTGCGAGCAAGGAATCCGCGTAGCTCATCCTGGTCTCCTTCTTGGCCCGTCCACCTGTTGGGCTCTCCACTCAGTCATGCTCGTGGGTGTGCACGAGCATATACGTCCTTGATCCGTTCGCCCGTCAAATGTGTGTACAGCTGTGTCGTGCTGATGCTCGCATGTCCGAGCAACTCTTGAACGATGCGCAGGTCGGCTCCGCCCTCCAGGAGATGCGTCGCGAAGGAATGTCGGAGCGTATGCGGGCTGATTCCGTTCTTCAGACCCGCCAGACGGGCCGAATCCACGAGCATCTCCCAGGCCCGGCGTCTGTCGAGGCGTTCGCCGCGTACCGAAAGAAACAGCGGACCGCCATGCCGCGACTCGCCGGTCCACATCGCAAGCCAGGCCGGCCGGACCTCGGCGATGTACCGCCTCAGCCATGCCACGGCAACTTCACCCACCGGAACCTGCCGCTCACGGTCGCCCTTGCCGATGACGCGCACCAGTCCGTTGTCGAGGTCGACATGATCGAGATCCAAGCCAACGGCCTCGGAGATCCGCAATCCCGACGCGTACAGCAGCTCCAGCAGCGCTCGATCGCGCGTTGACGGCCCCGGCTCCCCTCCCCGAGTCTCCAGGAGCCGGTCCACCTCCGCGACCGTCAGAACCTCCGGCAGGAGGCGTGGCTGCCGTGGCAGATCGAATCGCGTCGCCAGGTCCGTCTCGATCAGGCCCTCGGCGTAGCAGAAGTGATAGAAGCCACGCAGCGATGCGGCACGGCGGCGGAGTGTCGTTGGGCGCAACGCGACGTGGCGGCCTCGAGAGGGCGCCGCGAGCACGCTGAGGTAGTGGACCGCCGCGTCGACTGAATCCCTCCAGCCCTCGGTCGCGCCGCGGCTCGCGGCAAAGTCCAGCAGATCCGCCCGATACGCTCGGATCGTGGCATCGGAAAGCCCGCGCTCCACCCGCAGGTACGTTGCGAAGTCATCGATCGCAACGACAAGCGGGTCCGGTCGCGATCCCGCGGCCGGCGGCGGGCCGGCGGCCGGCGTCCGGCCCCGCGCAGCGCCGTCCGGCACCGTCAGCGGCTCCCGATCGAACGCCGCCATGTGCCCGCGCGGTCCAGAAGCTCTTCGGCGCTCGCCCGCGCGGCGGCTCCTCCCTCGGCGCCGGCAAGCATCTGGGCGAGTTCCTCTATGCGCTCCTCGCCCTCCACTCGCCTCACTACAGTCACGGTTCGCCCGTCGCGAACCTGCTTCTCGATGCGGAACTGGGCGTCCGCGTATGCAGCGATCTGGCCGAGGTGCGTGACACACAGCACCTGATGCGACCGTGCGAGCTCCCAGAGCGATCGGCCCACGGGCTCCGCGCTCCGGCCGCCGATGCCGGTATCGATTTCGTCGAAGACGAGCGTGGGCGTGTGATCGGCCTCGGCAAGTATCTGCTTGATCGCGAGGGCTACCCGCGAGAGCTCGCCGCCGGATGCGATCCGCGCCAGAGGACGGGCCGGCTCGCCGGGGTTCGGGGCGATGAGGTACGCGACCGTGTCCAGGCCGCTGCCGTCGAAGGCCACGCGGCGGCCGTCCATCTCCACGGCAGGTTCGGCCGGCCCGGCGGCGCGTCGCGTCACGCTCACCGAAAACTCGGTCTGGCGGAATCCGAGCCCGCCCAGGGCCGCCTCGACGGCGACCGCAAGACGAGTGGCGGCGGCCGCCCTCCCCGATGACAGCGCGTCCCCTGCCGCGGACACGGCCGCGAGCAGTCTGGCCGACTCCGCCTCGCGCATCTCACGGGAAGAATCGAGTGCCCGCAGTCGTTCCGCCTCCGCCGATGCACGCTCTCCGTACGCGAGCACCGCGGCCTCGTCATCGCCGTATTTCCGCTCCAGCGAGTAGATCAGCGAGAGCCGTTCCTCCATCGCCGTTATCGCGGCCGGGTCGTGCTCCACGCTTGTCGCCAGGTCGCGTGCCTCCGCGGCCGCATCCTCAACCTCGGCCGCGAGGCCAAGGAGCCGCTCCGCCAGCGATCCGAACCGCTGATCCAGCCGGGCGAGCTCACGGGCGCGCTGCGCCGCCACGGCCGCTGCCTCACGCGCGCTGCCGCTCTCACCGGCAAGCGTGTCGTATATCTCCGCGGTTCCACGAGCGATCGCCTCCGCGTGCTGTGCCGCCGCCAGCCGCGACCCGATCTCGGCCGCCTCGCCGGAACGCAGCCTGGCCCCGGCGATCTCCGCGGCCTGATGTTCGTGCAACTCCAGCCGCCGCGTGAGTTCCCGCGGGTCCATGGCCAGCTCCGCAAGTGCGGCCTGATTTGCCCGCCATGCGTCGACGGCCGCGGTCATCTTCGCCCGCTCGTTCTCGAGACGTCCGTACGCGTCCAGCAACTCGCGCTGCCACCGCTCATCGAGCAGACGCTGCTGGTCGTGCTGGCCGTGGATCTCCACGAGGCGGCCGGCGACGTCGGCGAGTCGCGCGGCCGTGACCGTTTCGTCGTCCACGCGGGCAGTCGAACGCCCCGCAGCGGACACCTCCCGCACGCATATGAGCGGCTCCGGGAGCCGGTCGAAGAGCGCCTCGACTCGCGCCGCGTCCGAGCCGTGGCGGACGAGCGAAGTGTCGGCCCTCGCGCCGATGGCGAGGCCGAGCGCGTCTATGAGCAGGCTCTTCCCGGCGCCGGTCTCGCCGGTGAGGACGTTGAGGCCCGGCTCGAATTCGATCCTCAGCTTCTCGATCAGTGCCAGGTCACGGACCGAGATCTCCGACAGGCGGCCCGCGGCATAGGCGGTGGCAGGGGGCTCCGGCGATGCCGGGGCCGTCTCGTCCGTCTCTCGAGGGTCGAGCGTTTCGGTCATGAGGGAAGCAGTTCGGACTTCTGGCGCAGCAGATCCCAGAACGGCAGGGCACCGCGCGGCTCGATGAACCGCACCGGGCGTCCCAGCTCGCAGACGGACACCACGTCGCCGATCGAGAGCCGCCGGTCCTCGCGGCCGTCCACGCTCATCAGTACGTCGTGAGCGTCCACGACGCGGCAGCGGACCGTGTGGCGCGGACTCACGACGACGGACTTGATCGCATTCAGATACCCCGCGATCGGCGTGACGATCAGATTCCTGCTCGTGGGGTCCACTATCGGCCCGCCGGCCGAGAAGGAGTACCCGGTTGAACCCGTAGGGCTCGATACGATCAAACCGTCGGCGGTAAAGGTGGCCAGGTGGGACGGCCCGATCTCGACCTCGATGCGGCACACGCGGGCCTGCGCCCCTCTGGCGACCGCGATCTCGTTCAGAGCGAAGAACGTCTCGCCGGCCTCGTCGCGTCCGCCGGGGTGGATCGTCGCATGAAGCGCCATTCGATCCTGCAGCGCGAAGTCCCCTTCCACGAGGTGGCCCAGCGCCGCCTCGAGCCCGTTCGTCTCAACCTTGGACAGGAACCCGATCTTGCCCAGGTTCACGCCCAGCAGCGGAACGTCCACCTCGGCGGCGGCGCGCGCAGCTCGGAGGAAGGTCCCGTCCCCGCCGAGGACCACGAGGGCGCCCGTCTGGGGCAGCTCCTTGACGAGCGCCGTCATCTCACCCGCCGGAGCAGCCCAATGTGCTACGCCTCGAACCTCACACCAGCCCTCGGCCCGCTCGCGCAGGTCAAGCGCTGCCTCCTTGGTGGGGTTGTAGGCGAAGCCGATCCGGTCGAGCTTCATATCCCGGCCAGTTCTCCGAACTTGATCTCCCACTCCGCCGGCAGGTCTACCGCCGGGCCGTCGAGGGGAACGAAATCTGCGGGCACTTCCAGTTCCAGGAAGAACTCCCGGTTTCCGGCCGGACCCGTGAGCGGCGACGCGACCGCGTGGCGCAGCTTCAGGCCGATCCCGAGCGCGTACCTGGCAACGGCCTCGAGCGTTTGGCGGTGTATCTGGGGATCCCGTACGACTCCGTCGCGGACCTGCTTGCGGCCGGCCTCGAACTGCGGCTTCACGAGCGCGACGATGCTCCCGCCGCGAGGCCCAAAGCACGTGGCAACCGGTCCCAGGATGCGATCCAGCGAGATGAAGGAAACGTCCACGACCGCAAGGTCCACTGCCGTGGGCAGCACGCCCGGTCCCAGCCCGCGCGCGTTCGTCCGCTCCATCGACATCACGCGCGGATCATGGCGGAGCGACTCGGCAAGCTGGCCCCGGCCCACGTCCACCGAATACACCATGGACGCGTCGCGCTGGAGCAGCAGGTCCGTGAAGCCACCCGTGGACGAACCCACGTCCAGGCATGTCAGCCCAACAGGTTCCACGCCGAACGCGTCCAGGGCCGCGCGCAGCTTCAGGCCGCCGCGCGAAACGAAGGGGGGCGGAGCCTCCACTTCCAGGTCGATCGTGGTCTCTACCAGGTCGCCGGACTTTCGGTCCGTGCGGGCGCTTGGCCCCTCGCCCACGCGGACGTGGCCGCCGAGGATCAGAGCCTGGGCACGAGTGCGTGTCTCGGCCAGCCCCCGATCTACCAGGAGCTGATCGAGGCGCTTGCGAGATGGTCTGTCTGCGGCTGGACTCATGCGTTCAATCGTGGCACACCCGGCTTATCTCGTGCTGCGCTGGGGCGCGCACCGCACCCAGGCACCTAGCTGTGCGAACCGTTCTTGGGTGTTCCGGCGCCCGCATGCGTCTTGCCGGCGGCAGGAACGGCCTTCAGACGCACCAGCGTCTCCCGAATCTGCCCCGTGATCCCGTCCGTGTCCAGTCGAAGCTGCTTACGCAGCTGATCTACGGCTCCGTGTTCCACGAAGTGATCGGCCGGGATTCCGATCACCTTCACCGAAACCTCCCGGTACCCGCGGTCGGTGACACGGGCTTCCTCGATAACTTCGAGAACGCCAGCACCGAAGCCGCCAGTGACGACACTCTCCTCGAGCGTTACGACAAGTAGCTTGCCGCGCGCCTCGTCCAGGATCAGCTGGCGATCGAGTGGCTTGGCGAAGCGGGCGTTCATCACGCCCACCGACCAGCCCTCGGCCTTGAGCATCTCGGCCGCCCGGCGGCCCCGCTCCACGATGGGGCCGAATCCGATTATCAGGACCTGGGTGCCGTGGCTCAGGACCTCGCCCACGCCCACGGGAAGCACTTTGGGCTCTACCACCGGCACTCCGAAACCTGGGTCGCGCGGGTAGTGGAGCGCGAACGGATGCTCCTGCGCGAAGGCCGTTCGCACCAGGGAGCGGAGCTCCTGTTCGTCCTTGGGGCTGGCGATGACCATTCCGGGAAGCTGGCGCTGGGTGGGCAACGTGAACATACCCTGGTGACTCGTGCCGTCCTCGCCCACCAGGCCCGCCCGGTCCACCGCGATCAGGACCGGAAGGTCGTTCTGGCACACGTCGTGGACCTCCTGGTCGAAGGCCCGCTGGAGGAACGTGGAGTACAGAGCGACGACGGGACGCTGCTTTGCGAGAGCCATGCCGGCGGCCATCGCAACCGCGTGCTGCTCGGCGATGCCCACGTCGAAGAAGCGATCCGGGTACTCGTTCTGGAACACGTCCAGGCCTGTTCCGGTTGGCATGCCCGCCGTGATGGCCACGATGCGACGGTCGGTGCGAGCCATCTCGACGAGTTCGCGGGCGAAGTGATACGTGTAGTTGGGCGGCCGTTTCGTGGCCGCGACGCGCGCCTGGTCCGAAGGCGTGCCCATGTCGGCGGAGCCGGCGGTGGCATTGCCGTTCCCGTTGCCGTTCACGTTGCCGGCCGGTTCGATCGGCGCATCGTCACGATGACCCGGCTCCGGCATCGCGCTCTGCTTGCGCGCCAGCGCCGGTCCCGTCATCGCCGAGTTTCCGGGAAACGCATGGACTTCGGGCGTTGGATTGCCGTCGACCAACTCCGGCATCGGCGGGAGAGCCGCGCCGTGAAAACCGATCTGGTCGCGCTCGGCGGGCCGGTATCCGCGCCCCTTGCGCGTCCGCACGTGCACGAGCACCGGGCCCGGAACATCCAGGGCGGCCCTGAAGATGTGCTCGAGGCCGCGCAGGTTGTGTCCGGGTATGACGCCGAGATACGTGATCCCCAGATCCTCGAAGAGCTGGCCGGGCTGGGCGAAGTTGACCACCATGCGGCGGATTCGCAGCGAGAGAGAAAGCGCCGGCCGGCCAACGACCGGCAGCGACTCCACGATCCGGTCGTAGGCCGTCTTGCTCTGCTTCCAGGCCGAAGAGAGCTTGAGCGTGGAGAAATACTGGCTGAACGCGCCCACCGTGGGGCTGATGGACATCGCGTTGTCGTTCAGGACNNATGGCCGCGTCCCCCACCACCACGGCGATCCGCTCCATCGAGTGGCGGATGTCCCGCGCCTCGGCCAGGCCCTGGGCAATGGAAAGTCCCGTCCCCGCGTGGCCCCCGTCGAAGACGTCGTGCTCGGACTCCAGGCGCCGCGGGAAACCGCTGATCCCGCCGAGCTGCCGGAGCGTCCCGAAGCGGTCGTACCTGCCCGTCAGGAGCTTGTGCGCATAAGCCTGATGGCCGGTGTCGAAAATGATCTTGTCGCGCGGCGACTCCAGGACGCGGTGGAGCGCGAGGGTCACATCAACAACGCCGAGTGATGAGCCGAGATGCCCGCCGGTATGGGCCACCGTGGAGACGATGTACTCACGGATTTCCGCCGCCAGCTGCGTGAGCTGATCGTCGGTCATGCCGCGCAGGTCGCTGGGGCCCTGCAGGGTGGGCAGGATGGCCAAAGTCACATGCTCCTGATAAGGCGTTGGAGGTTCGTGCCGAATGCGCCTTCGATGTACGCCCGGCAGTCTACCGCTACCGGCGGCAATCGCTCGAAGTCATCCCGACGGGTGTGACCTGCGCACCGTGACGCGCTACTCCTGCTCCGAAGCGTCGCCGGATCGTAGATCGACGGCTTCGAGGGCTCCTGAAGATCGTTCCACGAGTTTCTGAACGCGAAGCTCGGCCTGGCTCAGAAGCGCGGCACAGCGCTCGTGAAGGGCGACACCACGTTCGTACAGGGCGATCGACCGCTCCAGAGGCAGACCGCCCTGCTCCAGATCGGCGACGGTCCGCTGAAGCTCCAGCAACGCCTCGTCGAAGGAGAGGCTTGCGATGTCTACCGCTGGCATGGAACCTGGTTCGGCATTCACCGCGCTTCTCCTTCGCCACTGGACGGTCCGGTATCGACGCTGCCGCCTTCCCCACCGGAACGAGCTTCCTGCTCTGCCTTGTAGGACGCCTCCATGGACCGATCCAGACGCAGCCCAAGGAGCATACCAATACGGACTGAGAGAGTGAACGCTCCTGCGGCAACCGCAATCAGGATCACGGCGGCGACGATCGTCTCGCTCATACGGGGTCCTTCCGGCGCGGGTTCTTTGCCGGGTTTCCGCCGTGGCCGGGCGCCGTGCCGTCCTTGCCGGCGACGCGCGCCGACATCTCGCCGGCAGCGACGCGAATGGCGAGAAGATCCCCCACCGGCGCATCGGCCGGGTCGCGCACGACGGACCCGTCGGCGGCGCGCCTGACGATCGCGTATCCGCGATCCAGCGTCGCCTGCGGACCGAGCGCCGCCAGGGATGCGCTGCTTCGTTCGATCGCGCTGCGCGCCGTGCCCAGCCTCGTCTCGATCATCGGCCCCAGCCTGGCCCACAGCGCCGACTCCCGCGTCCGCCGCCGTTCGATCCCGTCGCCCACGATCCGCGTGGCCCGATCGAGCAGATAGCCCGACCGCTCCCTGGCCTGTGCCAGCTGAGCGGCCGGATGCAGCCTCTCCAGCGCGCGAGATTCGGCCGTCAGCTCGGCTCTGAACCCGGCCATCGCCGTGAGCGTCCGCGTGCCCGCCCGCCGTCCGAACGCGGCGAGAGTCGCGGCGGCTTCCACGCGGTCCGGAACCACGAGCTCTGCCGCGGCCGAAGGCGTGGGGGCACGCACGTCCGCGGCGAAATCGGCGAGGGTGACGTCCACTTCATGACCCACGCCGGATACGACAGGCACGGGATGGGCCACGATTGCCCGAACCACCCGCTCGTCGTTGAACGACCATAGGTCCTCGAGCGATCCGCCGCCGCGGGCAAGGATCACGACCGCCGGAGCCTCGTCCGGCCTGCCGGCAGCGCGAAGCTGCTCGCCCCACCGGCCAAGCCTGTTGAGCGCCGCAACCACGCTCGCTGCCGATCCTTCGCCCTGCACGGCGCAAGGCGACAGGACGACGCGGGCCAGCGGCCAGCGTCTGCTGATGACGTGGCAGATGTCGTGCCAGACGGCGCCGGTTGCGCTCGTGGCCACGCCTATCACCTGGGGACGCGGCGGAAGCGGACGCTTGCGCGAGCTGTCGAACACGCCTTCGGCGGTGAGCTTGGCCTTCAGCGCCTCGAATCTGAGAGCGAGGTCGCCGAAGCCGGCGGGCTGGATCGCGGTCACGTAGAGCTGGTATACGCCCTGCGATTCGAAGAGATCCACGCGGCCGTGAGCGACGACGCGAAGCCCCGTCCTCGGTTCGAACGGGGACGAGACGCGGTCGTCGCGGAAGAAGACGCAGGCGAGCTGGCTCCGCTCGTCCTTGAGCGTGAAGTAGCAGTGCCCGGCCGACGAGACGGTCACGCGCCCGACTTCGCCCTCCACCCAGACGTCGCGCAGCGCCGGCTCCGAACGGACGGCGTCGCGGACGGCGCGGGTGACTTCGCTGACACCGAGGATTCGCAGCTCGAAGACGGGCTGGGCGGGCACGACCTCGGGCGGGGCGGCCGGCGCGGGCGCCGATACT
Source organism: Chloroflexota bacterium (assembly GCA_003153755.1). GTDB lineage: Bacteria > Chloroflexota > Limnocylindria > Limnocylindrales > CSP1-4 > Fen-1039. The sequence goes on from PMBG01000041.1 coordinate 27,918, forward strand.
GGCGCCGAGGCGGGCGTGACCTCGTTCTCGGCCTCGTCGTCAGCCTCGAGCGGAATGAGCGAATCGCGCCTAGGCGGACGCGCTGGAGCGGCCGGCGCAGATTCGTCGAACGAATCCCATGACGGGAGCGCCCAGTCGGGCGGGGCGGCACGTTTCACGCCCGAGGACGCCGGTTCCTCCGCCGGAAGGTCGGCCCAGAGCGGATCGCTGTCCGGCGGGTGCCTGCGGCTCAAACGGCAAGGCCTCCTTGGGCGCTACCCGCCGGTGACGAAGCTAGAGTCGGGTCTGATAGTCGCCGGTGCGGGTATCGACGCGGATCGTGTCGCCTTCGTTCACGAAGAGCGGCACCTGGATGACCAGGCCCGTTTCGAGCGTGGCGGGCTTGCGCGCGCCGGCCTGAGTGTCGCCGCCGAAGCCCGGCTCCGACGCCATGACCTTGAGGTCAACGGTTACCGGCAGTTCGACGCCGATCGTTTCGCCCTCGTAGCTGGTCCGATCGAGCAGCATGCCGTCCTTCANNGTAGCTCTCGGTCTCCATGAAGTGGAGATCGTCGCCGTCGCGATACAGGTACTGGACCTGGCGGTGCTCCATCTGCACTCTGGGCCACTTGTCCCCGGCCTGGAAGCTGCGCTCAACGGTCTGCCCGCGCTTGATGTTTCGAAGCTTGATTTTGACCTGGGCCGAGCCTCGTCCCATCTTGATGTGGTGGTAGTCGAGGATCTGCCAGAGCTCGCCGTCTAGCTCGATGGCGACACCCTTGCGCAGCTCGCTGGTCGAAATCATGGTCGCGGATGGCTCCTAGGTATTGAGGCCGGACGCTCGCTCGTGTCCCGGGCCAGGGTGGATTGTAGCCGACGAAGGGGCCGCGGCGATCGGGACAAGAGAGCCGGGGTTGCCCCGACCTGTCGCGCGCCGAGCCGCCGTCCCGCCCGCGGCATACGCGCCAGCGGAAACTTGCCGGATTCACACAGAATCGACAAGCGGCCCGATCTCGATCCGGCGGACCGGCCGGCACTCACGACAACTCCCCGAATATGGGTCGGCCAATGGGTCCGCGAGCCGGTCGAGCGACCTTCCAACCGGGATCCGGCCCAGATTCCGCCCGATGTCGGATGACGGCGTCGTCGCGACTGCCCGCGACGGGCATGGAGATCAGATGATGTCTGCCCGTTGTCGATGTGGTGTGAATCTGGAAAGAACCAGACCGCGGTCGCCGGAGGTGCCGGGGCGTCCTGCGCTACCACGATCGTCTTCCGCGTCGTCTTGTCGTCCGCTGCGGTCGCCAGATTCTTCCACAATTCACGTGGTACTGGCGCCCCAGAACGAATCGCGTCCGCGGACAACGATTCGTCGGCCGGTGACCCCGAATTGGATCGATTCGGTAGCTGGATCCGGCTAACAGGCCTCCCTGTCAGGTCGATTTGGCCGCCAATCGGCGCGTTCCGCCACCCGGATCTTCTGTCGCGCACATACCACGTGAATTGTGGAGAGACTCGGTGCGGGCAGGCACGGCGAGAGGGTCCGTTGGTCAGTGCGGGCTTGAGAGCGGATACAACGTGGCGGACACGACCTCGCCCTGCTCGTTCACGCAGAACGACCTTGGCGAGTCGGTCACATGGGCAGCCTTGATCTGAGTCCATGCTTTGCGACCATCGACGTCATGCGGGGTTGCCTCGGCCTTGAAGCTGGGGGCCTTCGGCAACTCGAGGCCCGAAGTGAAGAGGATCGAGTCGCCCATGTCCCACACGATCAGACTGTCGCCAGGTGACTCATAGCCTTCCCAGCAGCCGCTTCCGATCGGCTTGAGGACGGTCGCGAAGCCACCGTCTGCATCACTGGCAAGCAGCAAATCACCGGGCATTCCAGAGGCACCGAAGACCTTGTAGGTCCCGTTGTCGGGCTGGTCGATCGTGCGACCGTCCGTCAGGAGCGTGTGCCATCCTGCGTGGTCTTGAGTCTCGCTGGCCACTACGCCCACGATCGTGGGGCGCAGCGGTTGTAGCGGGGCCGGGTAAGTGCTCGTCATACGCGCCGCAGCCCTGGAGGACCAGCAATGGGATCAGCAGGGCAGCAAGACGCGCCAACGCGGATCCTCGATGCGTGGTTTTGATCATGGCGTCGATCCCCCTCCCCGTCCGCTCAGACCCCGATGACCACCGGGTCGCGCGGGAAGGACGTGAGGATCTCCAGATCCTTCCGCGACGTGTCGAACAGCACCAGGTCCTCGATGCGCACGCCCGTCTCCCCGTCGAGGTAGATACCGGGTTCCACGCTGAAGACCGTGGGGCTCGGCAGCGGGTCGTCCGTGGCCGCGCGGCTGAGGCTCGGCAGCTCGTGCGTCGCCAGGCCTATGCCGTGGCCCGTCCCGTGCCCGAAGTGATCGCCGTGGCCGGCGGATTCGATCACGGCCCGGGCCGCCGCGTCCGCCGCCTTTCCGCTCGGTACCGCCGCCTCGCCGCGCAATGCCGCGCTCAGCATCGCGAGGCTTGCCGCCTGCGCCTCGAGCACGGTCTCGTAGATCGCGAGATCGCGCTCCGACGGCTCGCCCATGAACAGCGTCCTCGTCATGTCGCTGCGGTAGCCGTCCACCATCGCGCCGAAATCGAACAGGAGCACCTGGCCCAGATGCACTTCGCGCGCGGATGGTGAGCCGTGCGGCAGCGCAGCGTTCGGCCCGGCGAGACACGCAATGCCGAACGCAAGCCCGTCTCCGCCGCCGGTGCGCATCTCCCACTCCAGCGCGAGCGCCAGGTCATGTTCGGTCTTGCCGGGTTTGATGTGGCGCAGCAGGGTTGCGAGCGCACGATCCGCGACCCCGCACGCGGCTCGAATCCGCTCGATCTCGGCGGGTTCCTTGACGGCACGGAACGACTCGACCCAACCGGCGGCCGGCACGAGCTCCACGTCCGGCGTCGCGGCCGCCAGCTCTCCCCAGAGCTGATGGCTGACGTGCGCGGCTTCCACCGCTACGCGCCGTGCGCCGAGGCCCCGGAGCAGTTCGGGCCAGATCGCCGCGAGGTCGTATGTCGTGTTCTCGATGCGCGCGCCGGGTGCCTGGGCCGCGGCCTGCAGCCGGTACCGGCTGTCAGCCAGCACGACGACCTGATCCGCAGAGATCAGGAAGCGGCCGGAGTGCCCGGCGACTCGATCCTCGCCGTCATCGAGCGTGAACCCCGTGAGATACCGCATGTGCTCCGGCCGCACGCCGAAGTACGCGTCGATGCCCTCGGCGGCCATCTTCGCCCTGAGGCGAGCCAGACGTTCCGGCCTGGCCGCCGTATCGGCCGCCGTCCATCGGACGCGATCCGCCGCGGTAGGCGGCGCCGGGAAGTCGGCCGGATGGGGCAAACGGCGCACGAGATTCGTCATGCGCTCATGGTAGCGGCGCCGACATGGTGGGGGTTGCTTTGACGTACCCGTACTTCTTCAGATTGGCGTCCTGCTCGGCCTGCGTCTTGGCGAAGGCGTGGGTGTACGAGCCATCGTTCTTGGCGAGGAAGTAGAGGTAGCCATCGGCCGTGTCGGGATGGAGCGCGGCCGTCAGCGAGGCCCCGGTCGGAGAGCAGATGGGCCACGGCGGCAGGCCCGCATAGTGGTAAGTGTTGAACGGCGCGAGCTTGCCCGGGAAGACCACCTTGTTGTACGTCGTGTCCGGCTTGAAGATCCCGAAGGTGTGGTCGACCCAGGTCCCGATCGGGTTCGCCGGATCCTGGAGCCACACCGAATCGTTGGCGTAGTTGAGGGTCGGATCTGCGTCGAGCAGACCGGTCGGCCATTTCTTGGGGTCCAGCCGGTTCGTGTAGACGCCGGCCACCAGGGCCCGATCCGTGTCGACCTTGACCTCCAACTCCACCAGCGCCGCCAGCTTCACCTTCTGGTAGATCTGGTCCGCCGGCAGCTGCATCAGGTCCGCCGGCGCGTGATCCTGGAACGCGTTGAGCAGCAGCTTCAGCAGGTCGCGCGGAGCGATGTTCGGCGCCACGTTGTACGTCGCCGGATAGAGGAAGCCCTCCAGGGAATTGCCGGCGGGAAGCTTGAGCCACTGATAGTCGGCGAGCAGGTCCTGCGGCGGATTGATGGCGAGCTGGTAGAAAGCATTGACGTCCATCGTGAGCGGCGCCGTTGCGTCGACGGGATGAGCTTCCAGATCCTCGAGCTTCGCCACCATCTGCTCGAGGCGAATGCCCTCGCGGAATGTGATGCGCACGAGCGGCGCGGCGACGGGCGGCGTAGTGAGCGCCTTCAGCATCGCGTCCATGTTCATGGCCCTGGACACAACGTGACGGCCGATCTGGAACCTCTCCGTTGCGCCGGTCGCTATCGACTCGAATACGAACGCCCTGGTGTCCTTGATCGCGCCGGCGGCGAGCAGCTGGTCCGCGATCTCCTGCGCCGTCTCATTGGCGCTGATCACGATGACAATCGCCGTGGTGTCGTCCGCCTGGACCGGCTTCGAGATGCTCGAAGACAGTTCGCCACGGACGATATCGGTGACAAAGGGCAGCTTGAGCGCCGCGGGATTCTCGGCCGCCCAGCCGACGATTCCGTTGAGGACCACCGGCCTTACCACGAAGTAGAGACCGCCAACCACGAGACCGCCGAGAATCGCCAGGAACAGCAGGAAGCGCAGGGTCGACCGCGGGCCGCCGGAGCGGCCTTTCCGATAGTCGCGCCGGGATTCGAGATCGTCGCGCCGCCTGCCGGCCGCGATCTCCTCGTCGTCGGGTGGGAGGTAGTCGTCCCAACCGGTGTCCATCACACGGCGTCGGGCCTGATCTACGGGCTCCGCCTGGGTTCCGTGATTTCTCGGCTTTCCGCCACCGCGAACCGTCATGGCGACCTCCGCTGCGCGTCCTCCGCGGCCCTGGCATCGAACTCATCCTGAAGGATCAACGCCGCGGCCTCCCGATCGATTCTCGCCCGGTGCGCGTCCCGCTGCGAGGGTGTTGGCGGTCCTCCGGAGCGGCCGCGGGCCGTCCCGCCGATGCGTCGTTCGGCTCGTTCGCTGGTGAGCCGTTCGTCTCGATACCGCAGCGGCAGACCCGTGGCAACGGCGATGGCATCGGCCCATTCGCGGGTCTTTGTCGCTTGCGCGCCTTCGCCGCCGTCCATGTCGAGGGGCAATCCTACGACCAATCCGCCGGCGCGTTGTTCGGCGGCGAGTCGCGAGATGGCCACGGCGTCGTGGTCGATCGTCTTGCCGCGCATCAGTGTCAGCAACGGGTTTGCACTTGCCGTGTCGACATCGCCCACCGCGACCCCGATCCGCTTCTCGCCCAGATCGATCCCAAGGAGCCTTCGCGGGTCTTCCGCGCCCCGGCCGCGAGCCCCGTCCACCGCGTCAGCCATCAAGCCGGCGACGGACTCGCCACCGATCCGCCGGAATCAGAGGGAGCGGGTGTAGGTGCGGTCGTGGGCGGAGGCGGCGTGGGTGAGTCGGTGGGGGTCGCCGACGCGGGCGGCACGGACCCGGAGGCGGGCGGACTCACCGTCGACGGAGCGGGTGTCGCGGTGCGCACCGGCGGTGCCACGGTCCGCGTCGGCGCCGCCGAACCGGAGGCCGCCGGGGTGGACGCGGGTACGACAAGCTGTACATCGATCCGGAAATCGAAGTTCGGCAGCGTGCTCGCCCAGCTCGGCGAGACGGAGATGTCCACCGTCCCGTACGTCGCCAGAGCCGTTCGGGCCTGGTCGAGCGACTTGCCCTTCACCACCGCGCGGACCTGGTTCTCATCGATGGCCGGTACCTGACGCCCGGACGCCACCACGGGAACGGTGACCGTTGCGCCGTCGCTGACGGGCTTGCCGAATTCGGTCTTGATGGAGTTCGCCACGAGCTTGTACCCGCTCTTCACCAGCGACTTGATGCGTCGCTCCGCCAGTGTCCGGATGCTCGCCGCGTCCGCCATCTCCGCGGTGCCGGTGGCGCTGCACTCCATGTCGAATGTGGGCTGGGCCTGGCCGACGAGAGTACCCGCCTCCGGCGAGCACGAAGCCGTGCCGATCAACGCGGACTCGGCGAACAACGTGAGTCCGCTGGGCTCCGCGGCGGGTTCGTCAAGCGTGGCGCGCAACCGTGAGACGAGCTCGGCACCGAGCGAGCCCTGGGCCTTGTCGATATCCGATTGCTGGATCTGCTGCGTGACCGTGTGGGTGCCACCGGTTGTGGGCGCCACGTTCGTGACCGTCACCTTGGCCGAAACCAGGTCCGCGGGCAGCTTCACGATCTTGTTGGCGGCGACGTTACCGCTCAGGCCCTTGTTCACGGCCGCAACTGGGGCGTCCGCCCTGCCCGGCGTGAGCCGAAAGTCCGCGGAGACCGTCGCAACCGGAACCGACACGGTCTGGGTAGTCACGAAGGCCACTCCGCCTGCAGCTGTGACCTGCGTACCGGCGAGCACCGGCACAGCGAACAACGTGTTGGTGCTCGTGAACGTCACCGTACCCGTCGCCGCCGTCTCGTCGATCTTCTGACCGGTGGCCTCGAACGTCGCCGACGCCGACACCGGGAAGGACTTCCGCGTCCCCGGGACGGTTGCCGTCTGATCGTTGGCCGCGGTGACGGCAGGATCCACCTTGACGCTGAATGTGACGGGCCCGAGCGAGTCCTCGCGCAACGTCAAGGCCACCGTGGCGCCCGGCAGGAAGAAGAACATGCCGCCGGCAAGCACAAGGGCGAGCAGCGCCAGGAGACCCGCGACGGCCGGCCTGGAGATGCGGCGGCCGCCGCCTCCCGCGCCCGATGTCACCGAGGGCGCTCCAATCGGCGGTCTCGCCGCGCGGCCGATCGGCGCCCCGGGGCGCGATCCGGGCGCGACCGTAAGCGCGAGTTCGTCCAGCGCATCGGTCAGGTCCGCGGAGTTGGGATCGTGGCCGGCCGCCGTTCGCGCCGCTTCGGCGCGCTCGTACTCCCCCACCGTGGAGTACACGGCGAGCTCGGCGGTACGTGCCACGGACTGCACCGACGGGTCCGCCGCGACGATGGCGATCCGTTTGTTCCGCTTTCGCGCCTCGCGGGCCAGTAGCCGGAAGTTGATCCGGGACGTGGCCACGCGCGAGCCGTTCGAAAGGACGAGCGCGATCCGGTTGTCCGACGAGTCGCGGATGCGCGCGGCGGCGGACGTGATCTCGTCGTCTGCGTCGAGGTAGTAGATGGCCATCGGCTACATCTTCATGGTTCGGAGGACGCGCCTCAAGGCTGCGTCCAGAGGGTCTTCGTTCGTTTGAAGTTCGATCGCCTGATACGCGAGGCCCATGGGTGTCACGTCTTGCTGATCCACCAGAAGGCCGGTCGCGTCCTTGATCCGGTCCACCTGGCCCGGCGCCATGACGACCACTTCCGGAGGACGGCTGAACGGCAGACGGCGCCAGTACTTTTCGTCTCGCAGGACGGCGCCGATCTCAGGCAGGTGAGAACCGCCGCCGCAAAGGTAGATGCGCCCGGGCAGCAGGTCGCCCGACGCGAGTTCCTCCAAGACCAGTTCCACGCCCGCAGACCAGATCGCCACGTCATCGGCCACGATCCGCGCAACGTCCGCGCGATTGCTCAACGCCACGCCGCGCGCGTAGTCGACCTTGATCTCCTCGGCCCGCGGGAACGGCAGGTCCAGGCGGTCCGCGATGGACTTCGTGAACGCGCGCCCGCCCAGGGCGAACATGCGCGTTCCCTCGATGCCGCCGTGGCGGACGAGTGCCACGTCCGTGGTGCCGCCCCCGATGTCGATGAAGAGGGCGCCTGCCTGGAGGACCTGGTCGCTNNAGATGCACCAGCGGCGCGAACGCGTTGAAGATGCTGATCTTCACGTGCCGGCCGCGGAATCCGACGGGGTTGGTGACGGGGTAGCCGTCGATCTGCGAGCCCGTTACCGCGGCGTGGACGAGCCGGACGTCGACCTGAGGCAGGCCCGTCTCCCACGTGATCGTCCGTTCGGCCTCGCGAAGAGCCTCCTTCTGGACTCCGTTGATCAGCTTCTGGAGCTCCTCATCGGTGATGGGGCTGTCCGAACGTTTCCGTTCCTGCGTATGGGTGGTCGTGAAGCCCTTGACGAGTTCGCCGGCGATGCCGATCACGCACTGCGTGGGCCGGAAGCCCGCCATCTCCTCGGCTTCCTGCAGCGCCACGGTGCAGTTGTTCACAACCGCGTTGATGTCCGTGACGGTGCCGGACTGCATGTGCGCGAGACCCTGGCGCTTGCGACCCGCACCCCGAACGGTACCCAGGCCGTTCGAATCGATGTCGAAGACCAGAGCCTTGACGAACTCGGTCCCGACATCCAGTGCCGTGCAGGCGGCGAGGTCGGATTCATCCTCGCGGCCCCAGATCTTGCGCCAAAACGCCACGGCCGCTCCCCTATCTCTCGGTCTGCTTGCCTGCCGCCTTTAGTGTATCCGCGATGGCCGCGAGGGCGGCCGCTATCCCATCCCGACGACTGCCCATTCCCTGGGCCATCTCGGGACGGCCGCCTCCGCGGCCATCCATCGACAACATCGCAACCTTGACGAGTTCGCCGGCCGAGATTCCACGTTCCACGAGATCCGGGCTGGCCGTAACGAAAATCTGCGGCTGTTCGGCGTCGAAGGCGACGGCGATCACGCCGGACGGCAACGCGGAGCGAATCGCCTTGACGAAGCCTTTCCACTGGTCCGACGACTCGAACGCGCCCGAGTATGTGGCGAACCTCACGCCCGGCGCCGTCTCCTGGGCCTGGGCCGCCACGAGTTCGGCCTTCGGCAAGGTGGAGCCCCCGGCGCGAAGACGGCGGCGCGCTTCCTTCAGTTCGTCCTGAAGCGCGGCCACGCGATCGGCGGCGCCGTCCACGGTATTCGCGCCGACAGACTCCGCGATCCGTTCCAGAAGGGCGAGCCGCTCCCGGAGATATGTGTCCGCGCCGTCGCCGGTGAGAGCCTCCACCCGGCGGATCCCCGCCCCGATGCTGCGATCGGCAGTGATCGCAAAGCCGCCGATCTGGCCGGACGCCGTGCAATGAGTGCCGCCGCACAGTTCGAGCGAGTAACCCTCGACGGCCACCGTCCTGACCTTCTCGCCGTACTTCTCGTCGAAGAACGCATCGGCGCCGTCGGCGATCGCTTCCGCCATAGGACGAACCTTCGTCGTGACCGGGCGGTTCTCGCGAACGACGCGACGGACCTCGTCCTCGATTGCCCGCTTCTCCTCCGCGGTCAGCGGCCGATCCAGGTGGTAGTCGAAGCGGAGGTAGTCCGGGGCCACCAGCGAACCGGCCTGGTGGGCCTCGGAACCGGCCGCGTTGCGGAGGGCCCGATGCAGCAGATGCGTGCCGGTGTGGTTCCGCATGATCCGGGCGCGCCGCTCGGCGTCCACCCGCGCCGAGATCGTCTCGCCCACGCGAAGCCGCCCGTGAAGCGTGCCGCGGTGGACGAACAACCCGGCGATGGGCTTCTGCGTGTCGGCAACGGTGAAGAGCGCGCTCCCGCCGCCGGCCTCGAGCAGTTCGCCGGTGTCGCCCACCTGGCCCCCGCCCTCGCCGTAGAAGGGCGTGGCGTCCAGGATCACCTCGGCCTCGCCGTGGCCGGTCAGCTCGTCGTATTCGGTGCCGTCCCGCAGGATGGCGAGGACGCGGGACTCGGAGGCGGTCTGCTCATAGCCCAGGAACCTGGTTTCGCCTACGCGCCGCAGGATCGACTGGTAGAGATCGCCGAGGACGGCCTGGCGCGACAGGTCGGCCTTGGTGCCCTTGCGGCTCTGCGCCTTCTGCTCGGCCATCGCGGCCGCAAACCCGTCGCGGTCCACGCGAACGCCGTACTCGGCCGCCATGTCCACGGTGAGGTCCACCGGAAAGCCGTACGTGTCATGGAGCTTGAAGGCAACCTCGCCGCTCAACACGGGGGCGTCGGCGGGAAGGCTTTCGGGCCGGCGGCCGATCGACCGTTCCGTCCTTGGCAGCGGTGCGAGCGCGTTCTCGAGATGCGTCGTGCCCGTCTCCAGCGTTCGCGCGAAGGCCGCCTCTTCCTTGCGGATGACGCCGAGGATCTTCTCGCGCTGTTCTTCGAGATACGGGTAGGCGTCCTTCATGATGTCGATGACCACGCCGGCGGTTACGTCCATGAACGGCTCGCGGCGACCGAGAAGGCGGCCGTGTCGAACCGCCCGTCGCAGGATCCGGCGAAGGACGTAACCACGCCCGTCGTTGGCCGGCGCCACGCCCTCGCCCACGAGGAACGTCACGGCGCGCGTGTGGTCGGCGATGACCTGATAGCTGAATCGCTCGGCTTCGAACGCCTCCGGGTCGTGGCCCAGCAGCTCCCGCATGGCCTTGTGGATCGGCGTGAAGAGGTCCGTGTCGTAGTTGGTGGAAACTCCCTGGATCACGCTCGACAGCCGTTCGAGGCCCATGCCGGTGTCCACGGACTTCATGGGCAACGGAAGGCGTGTTCCGTCCGCGCGCTGCTCGAACTCCATGAAGAC
>PMBG01000101.1 GCA_003153755.1 Chloroflexota bacterium
GAGCCCGACTTCTTGGAGTCGTAGACGAAGTAGCCCTGGGCGAAGAGGTCCGTTCCCTCGCCGATGATCTTGACGGACGACTTGTTCGCCCCGACGGTGCCGTCCGAGCCGAGCCCGAAGAACATCGCCTGAACTTCGCCGGCCGGGCGGGTGTGCTGGAACTTGGTATCTATCGGCAGGCTGAGATGCGTGACGTCGTCGTTGATGCCGACCGTGAAGTGCTTCTTGGGCTTCGCGGCGGAGAGCTCGTCGAAGACCGGCTTGATCATCGACGGGGTGACTTCCTTCGACGAGAGGCCGTAACGGCCGCCCGTGACCTTCGGAACGCTGGCGAAGCGCGGCTTGTCGCCGTCCATGCTCTCGCTCAGCGCGGCTACGACTTCCAGGTAGAGCGGCTCGCCGACGGCGCCCGGCTCCTTGGTGCGGTCCAGGACGGCGATCGACCGGACTGTGGCCGGCAGGGCGGCGATGAATTCGTCGGACGGGAACGGCTGGAATAGGCGGACCTTGATCAGGCCGACCTTCTCGCCCTTCGCCACGAGCGCATCAACCGTTTCCTCTACCGCGCCGATCGCGGAGCCCATGACCACGACTACGCGCTCCGCGTCCGGGGCGCCGTGGTAGTCCACGAGACCGTAGCGGCGGCCGGTCTGAGTGGCGAACTCGTCCATGACTTCCTTGACGATGCCGGGCAGCGCCAGGTAGTAGGGGTTCGCGGCTTCACGGGCCTGGAAGAAAACGTCTGGATTCTGGGCGGTGCCGCGAACTACCGGGGCATCGGAGGTGAGGCCGCGGCTTCGGAACGCGAGGACGTCCTCTTCGCGGACAAGGGCCCGAATGTCGGCGTTGTCCAGGACGACGATCTTGTTGACTTCGTGCGACGTGCGGAAGCCGTCGAAGAAGTGGAGGAACGGGATCCGGGACCGGAGAGTAGCCGTGTGGGAAATCAGGGCGAAGTCGTGCGCTTCCTGCACGGAGCCGGCGGCCAGCATCGCCCAGCCGGTGGCCCGCGCGTGCATCACGTCGCTGTGGTCGCCGAAGATGGAGAGGGCGTGGGTCGCGAGGGTTCGGGCGGCTACGTGGATGACGGCCGGCGTCAGCTCGCCCGCGATCTTGANNCCCTGCGACGCGGTGAACGTCGTGGCGAGAGCGCCCTTCTGCAGTGCGCCGTGCATTGCGCCCGCGGCGCCGCCCTCGGACTGCATCTCGACGACATCCGGGACCTTGCCCCACAGGTTGGGCTTGCCCGCGGCCGACCAATCGTCGCAGTGCTCCGCCATCGGCGAGGCCGGCGTGATCGGGAAGATCGAGATTACTTCGCTCACGGCATAAGCGACGCGCGCGGCCGCTTCGTTGCCGTCCATGCATTCCCAACGCTGGGTCATCGCCGAGCCTCCTTGAGCTGTGCCGTCCCTTGGGGCGGAATTCCACCCGAGCGTGCGCCAGGTGGAGGGCTGACCTTCTCCGCTTCTCGCCGGATCCGGAACAGCTGGAGTGCATCGGTCTGGCGACGTTGGTGATCATGTCGCCAGGTGCTCAATGCCCGCGCATGGAGAACCAGCTGCACGCCATTTCGAATGATGCGCCTGCGCGTGACCCGTAAGAAGGGTCCATTGGTCTCGGGCGAATGCTCCGGCAGTCACCTTCCTGACCCTTACCGGCACAAAATGGTCCGGGCCATTGCCTCGTCACGGGTAATTGCGCGTGCCCAGAGCCGGACTCAGAAGGGGCCCGTGGCCGCGAAACTGGGCGGCGAGCCGGTGTCAGGCGGCCGCGGCAACGCCGAGCGCCCCGAGCAGGTCCGATATCGAGGCCGTGGCCATGCCGATCACCATGTCCGCGGCCCCGTAGTAGACGAGGACTCGCTCGCCCGACGGATCGACCACCCAGCCGCTCGGAAACACCACATTCGGAACGTCGCCGGTTCGTTCATAGTCGGTCTCAGGTCCCAGTTGCCAATCGTCCGTCCGTGCAATCACCCTGGTCGGATCTTCGAGGTCGAGCAACGCGAGGCCGCTCCGGTAGAGCGCGCCCGATGCGGTCAATCGAACGCCGTGGTACAGCAGCAGCCAGCCGGCGGTCGTTTCGAGAGGCGGCGGCCCGAGCCCAACCTTGCCGGCGTCCCACCAGCCGCCCGCTCGGGCCGGAAGGACGAGCTCGGGCTCCGACCAGTGCAGCAGGTCGGTCGAACGAGAAAGCACGATGTTTGCCGGCCCGCCACGGTACGGACGATGGAGCATCAGCCATTCATCTCCGAACCGCCTGGGAAAGAGCGCGGCGTCCTTGTCATCGGGAGGACAGATGGGGCCGAGTCGCTCGAAATTGATTAGGTCGCGGGTCAGGGCCAGCGATACGAGCGGCCCGTTCTCCGAGTAGGAGGTGAAGGTCACCGCGTACTGGGCGAGTTCGGGCAGGTAGACGACCCGCGGATCCTCGATGCCCCAGGCATCCTCGGGATGAAGTGCCACGTCGCCTTCGAGTGCAGGCGCCAGGTCGAAGCGCCAATCGTGCTCGCCGTCGGCGCTGCGGGCCACGGCAAAGTGCGACTGGCCTCGGAAACCCTCAACCCTTACGAGCAACGCGACCTCGTCACCATGTCGCGTCGCACCCGGATTGAACGCCGCATGCGCCCGGTACGGGAGATGATCGGCGGTGATGATCGGGTTCTGCGCGCTGCGGACGAAGGGACTGGTCGTGGCAGCCGAGCTGCGCTGTTGGGGCATGTCGTCACGGGCTTTCACGACTCCTGTGCGGGCGGGGACCACAGGCGTCTTGTCAGGGAAGTCGGCCACGCCGGCATCGGGCTGGACCCCCCGGTGGAGTGACCCGCGAGACTACGGCCGTTGGCGCCGCGGGCGTCACTGGGGCGCGTTGCGAGTCGAGGACCGCCCGGCTGCCGGACGGTCCTCGTGCATATTCGAGTTGTCTACGTCCGGCCGGGCTCCCGGGGAGCGGCCCGGACCAGTCCGCCTAGTCCTTCTTCTCCAGGTGGCCGCCGAACCCGAACCGCATCGCGGAGAGCACCTTGTCGCCGAAGTCGGCTTCGCCTCGCGATGAGAACCGCGAGTAGAGGGCCGTCGTCAGAACCGGAGCCGGCGCACTCACGTCGATCGCGGCGATGCTCGTCCAGCGTCCTTCACCCGAGTCCGAAACGCGGCCGGCGAACTGCTCCAGGTCCGCGTTGCCGAGCATGGCCTGCGCCGTGAGATCGAGCAGCCACGAGGCGACCACGCTGCCGCGCCGCCAGAGCTCGGTTACCGCCGGGAGGTCCAGGTTGTACTGGTACAGCTCGGGCTCGCGGAGGGGCGACGTCTCGGCGTCGATCTCGCGTCCCTTCATCCCCGCGTTGGCGTGGTGGAGGATGTTGAGGCCTTCGGCGTAGGCGGCCATGATCCCGTANNCCGTTGTGGACCATCTTCACGAAATGGCCGGCGCCGGCCGGGCCGCAGTGGAGGTATCCCTGTTCGGCCGTGTCCGGATCGCCCTTGCGGCCCGGGGTGCGCTCTGCCGAGGCGAGGCCGGGGGCAAGCGCCTTGAAGATCGGATCGAGTCGGGCCACTCCATCGTCGGCGCCGCCGATCATCAGGCAGTAGCCACGGTCCAGGCCCCACACGCCGCCGCTGGTGCCGCAGTCGAGGTACTCGATGCCGAGCTTCTCGAGTTCGTGGGCGCGCCGGATGTCGTCGCGATAATAGGAGTTGCCGCCGTCCACCACCACGTCGCCGGGTGAAAGGAGAGGCGTGAGCTGCTCCAGGGTTGCGTCGACGGATGCCGCCGGAACCATCAGCCACAGGACGCGTGGCTTGTCGAGTTTCGAGACGAGATTCGCGAGCGAGTCGGAGCCGCCGGTAAGGGCGCCGTCCTTGACCAGACCCTCCACCGTGGCCGCGGTCCGAGCGTATCCGTAGACCGTGTGGCCGCGGCTCAGCCAGCGACGCGACATGTTGGCGCCCATGCGCCCGAGACCAACGAGTCCAACTTGCACTGAAAGCTCCTCCCGAGGATTGTGTACAGGGGAATGATCGTACGACGGCGCGTCCGCGCCGAGGCTAGCGTTGAATCCGGGCCGAACCTCCCGTGGCAAACGCCTGGACCTGCTCGAGCGTAACCATGCTGGTGTCGCCCGGTGTCGTGGTCAGTAGGGCGCCATGCGCCCAGCCGAGCTTGACCGCTTCCGCCGGAGTGGCCCCGCTCAGAAGCCCGTAGATGAACCCCGACGCGAAGCCGTCGCCTCCACCCACGCGGTCGTGAATCTCGAGGGCGCAGGTGGGAGCCAGCACGGTGTCACCGTCCACCCACGCGACGGCGCTCCATGTGTGGCGCTGGGTCGAGTGGACTTCGCGAAGCGTAGTGGCCACGGCTTTCACGTTGGGAAATCGCGCGATCACGGAGTCGATCATTCCCAGGAAGACCGCGGGATCCAGCGCGGATTGGGCCTTGATCTCCGGGCCCTTCACGCCCAGACCTTTCTGGAGGTCTTCCTCATTGCCGACCAGTACGTCCGCGTATGAGGCGATCTCACTCATGCTTTCCCGCGCCACGTCCGAGCCGCCCCAGATGCTCCAGAGCTTGTCGCGGTAGTTGAGGTCGAAGCTCGTGACGGCGCCGGCCTTCTTCGCTGCCTTCATCGCCTCGATGATCAACGGGCCTGTGGTTCGGGAAAGCGACGCGAAGATGCCGCCCGAATGGAACCAGCGCACTCCGCCCGAGAAGATCGCATCCCAGTCGAAGTCGCCGGGCGCCAGCCGGCCGGCCGCCTCGTTACAGCGGTTGTAGAAGACCACCGGGGCACGAACCCCCAGGCCGCGGTCGCTGTAGACAGTCGCCATGTTCGGCCCGGTGACGCCATCGTGCGTGAAGCGCTTGTAGAACGGCTTCACGCCGGCGGCCCGAACTCGCTCGGCGATCAAGTCGCCGATGGGGTAGTCAACCATCGCCGATACGATCGCGGTATTCAGCCGGAAGCAGTCGGAGAGATTGGCAGCGACGTTGAACTCGCCGCCGCTGACGTGGATCGTGCACTCGGTCGCCTTGCGGAAGGGCACTATCCCGGGATCCAGCCGGTGGACCAGAGCACCCAGCGAAACGAGATCCAGGTCGCCTGCTGTCGGGATTGTCAGTTGGCTCAAGGTGTGCTCCTGTACTCGATCGTCTGCATCAGCGAATTACCCGAGCCGATCCGCCGCGGACCAGCCGCTCCACTTCGTCGCGGCTGGCCATGCTGGCGTCGCCGGGCGTAGTCATCGCGAGCGCTCCATGGGCGGCGCCCCACTCCACGGCCTCGGCCGCATCCATGCCGGCCAGAAGCGCGTAGACCAGACCGGAGGCGAAGGAATCGCCGCCCCCAACCCGGTCGAGGATCTCGAGGTCGGGCCATCGTCGCGATTCGTATGTGCGACCGTCTGCCCAGAGGATGGCGGCCCAGTCATTGCGCGACGCGGTATGAACGGTCCGGAGGGTGGTTCCCACGGCGCGGAGATTCGGATAGGCCGCCACGACCCGCTGGACCATGCGGCCGTAGCCTGCCGGATCCAGCGACGAGAGCGAGCCGTCCGAACCTTCGACTTCGAACCCCAATGCCGCCGCGAAATCCTCCTCGTTGCCGATGAGCACGTCGACTCGGCTCACCAGTTCGCGGTTGACTTCCCGGGCTCGAGCCTTCCCGCCGATCGACTGCCACAGCGAAGGCCTGTAGTTGAGGTCGTACGAGATGACTGCGCCATGCCGCCGGGCCGCCTCGGCCGCTTCGATCGCCACGTCCGCGGTGGTCTCGGACAGCGCCGCGAAGATACCGCCGGTGTGGAACCAACGTGCCCGCTCGACGCCGAAGATGCTCTCCCAATCGATCTCGCCCGGGCGCATCTGCGAGGTCGCGGAGTTGCCGCGATCGGAACACCCAAGCGCCGCTCGAACGCCGAAGCCGCGCTCGGTGAAGTTGAGCCCGTTGCGGGAGGAACGCCCCACGCCGTCGAACGCCCGCCAGATGAGATGTGAGCGATCCACGCCGCCGGCCAGGATGAGATCCTCGATGAGGCGGCCCACCGGGTTGTCGACGAGAGCGGTGACGACGGCGGCGCGCATTCCGAAGGTGCGGCTCAGCCCTCGCGCCACGTTGTACTCGCCACCGCCCTCCCAGGCTCGGAAAGCGCGGGCTCGGCTGATTCGGTCTTCACCCGGATCGAGACGGAGCATCACTTCGCCCAGGGCGACGCAGTCCCAGCGCGTCTCCTCGGGAGCGGGGATCTGGAGAAAGCTCATCGAATGTCTTCCTTGCTCTCCCTGGCGCCCCGCACGATTTCCACCGCGCGAGCCGCCCTTGCGGCGATCGCCTCGAAGTTGCCGGCGGCGACGTCGGTGCGGGGCGCAACCCAGCTGCCGCCGCACGCCAGAACCGACTTGAGTTGCAGGTAGCCGGGAAGCCCCTCGGGTGTGATCCCGCCGGTGGGAGTCCACGCCATTTCCTGGTACGGACCCGAGACTGCCTGCACGTACTTCACGCCGCCCAGCGGTTCGATCGGGAAGAGCTTCACGGTGGTCGCGCCCACCGACATTGCGGCCTCTATCTCACTCGGGGTGGCGACTCCGGGGATCATCGGCATGCCGATCGCCGCCGCATGCTCCACGACCTGGAGGTTCAGGCCGGGTGAGATCACGAGGGACGCTCCGGCGTTCCGAGCGACGTCCACCAGGTGAGTGGACTTGACCGTTCCGGCGATCAGCAGAATGGCCGGGGCATCGCGGGCGATGCGCCGGAGTGCCTCCGCGGCCGCCTCGGTCCGGAAGGTGATTTCGACGAGGGCCAGGCCGCCTGCTTCCAGCGCCTGAGCGAGAGCGAGCGCGCGGCCCGCGTCCGCGATCTCGACTACCGGAATGACGCCGGCGGCGCGCAGTCGATCGACGACTCCGGGCGGCACTGTGCCCGGATGTTGAGCGGCGGTCATTGCTGCCGGTCCTCCACCCGGAACACCATAGATGGAATCGAGGCGTCGGCCGGATCGGCCCACTCCTCATTTGGCACGCGGGCATACCAGCCGGGGCGGCCCGGGTCGCGATCGTACGGATATCCGCCCAATTCCCGGTACAGGTCCGCGTACCGCTTCACGCGCTCCGGGTCCAGTCTCACGCCGAGCCCGGGCCCGTCCGGGACCGCGATCGCGCCGTCACGGTAGGGCATGAGCCCGCCTTCGATGATGTCGTCCGTGAGGTGGTGGTAGTGGGCATCCGCCGCGTAGTCCATCGTGGGCAGCGCGGCTCCAAAGTGGAGCATCGTCGCGAGCTGGAGCCCGAGTTCGCCCGACGAGTGGACACCCATCCCGAGCTGGAAGGTTTCGCAGACCGCCGCGGCCTTGAGGACCGGCCGTATACCTCCCCAGAAGGTGGTGTCCAGCAGGATGACATCCACGGCCGGATCGCGGACGTTTGCCGACAGCTGCTCCAGGTTGGTTACGACCGTGTTAGTCGCGATGGGCAGGCCGACCATCTTGCGGACCTGGCGCAGGCCGTTCATGCCCCAGGTTGGGTCTTCGTAGTAGTCGTTGCGCAGGTTCTTGATCGCGTGGCCAACGCGGATCGCATCGCGAACGCTGTACGAGGCGTTGGGGTCGATCCGCAGGGAGTCGCCCGGGAATGCCTCGCCCAGCGCGAGGAATGACTTCAGCTCGTGGTCGGGGCCAAAGACGCCGGCCTTGAGCTTGTGGGTCCGGAAACCGTATCGGGACTTCAGCGCCGCAGCTTCGGTGACCAGCTGGTCAACCGTCCGGACCTCGCCGGACCCGGAGGCGGAATCGGCGTAGCGGTAGAAGAGGTAGCTTGCGAAGCAGACGCTGTCGCGCATCTTGCCGCCAAGCAGGTCGTAGACCGGAACCTCCAGGAGCTTGCCGGCTGCGTCGAGGCAGGCGAACTCCAGGGCGGCGTGAATCTGGGTGCGATTGTCGTAGAGCGCGGCCGTCGGGTTGAGGATCTTGAACCACAGCGCGGTGGCATCGAAGACGTCGTGGCCGAGCAGCTTGGGCCTCAGCGATTCGACAACCAGCTGGGCGCTCTGCCCGCCGCCGCCCATTTCGCCGAGCCCCACGACGCCGCCCTCGGTCTCGATCTCGACGATCGTCCGGACGAAGCGGCCCCAGTGGGCGCCGGCCGCATGTCTTAGCGGCGCCTCGAGCGGAACGGCGACCGTCGTGGCCCTGACGTCGGCGATCCTCGATTTGCGGGGCCGCCGGCGGCCATTGCCCGGCCGGTCCTCGATAACGCTCATGCCTCCGCTCCTTTGGCCGGGGCTGACGTCTCGCCGGCGCGTGCCATTGCGGCCGCCCTGTCCAGAACACTCCGAATCGGGATGCCGAGGCGCTCGGCGGCGGCGGCCGCGTCCGAGTACTCGGCCTGGACCGTCACGGGCCGGCCGTCGAGCAGGCCACGCTTGACGCGGACCTCGCAGCCGTCCACCAGAACGATCACTTCGTCACGGGGGAGCGCGCGTCGGGCCACGGGTCGGAGCCGCACGCCCAGCGTGGTTGAATGCGTAAAGAGGGCTCGGGCCGTCGAGTCGATGGCCGTCTCAGCCACCAGTGCCGTTACCGTCATTCCCGGCCGTCCCTTGCGCATCACTACCGGCGTGAGCCAGGCGTCGACCGCGCCCGCCTGAACCGCCGCATCGAGCACCGACGGCCAGAGTCTGGGGTCCATGTCGTCAACGACGCACTCGACTTCGACGAGGTCGTCGTTGCGCCACGGAGCGGTCTCTTGGGCGAGATCGTCCCCGACGACGATCCGGAGAATGTTCGCGCGGTCGGGGGGATCGGCCGAACCCGCGCCAACGCCGACTGCGTCGATGCGCATCGGCGGCATCGCGCCCCACTCGGTCGCGAGCGTCGCAAGCAGCGCGGCTCCTGTAGGCGTGCACAACTCCCTGTCTCCGCCGGCAGTAAGCGGTGCGCCGCACCCGGCAAGGATGGCAAGGACCGCCGGGACGGGAACGGGTAGGGGACCGTGGGCGGTCTGGACAGAGCCCGATCCGAGCGCCACGGTGCCGACTACAACCCTGCAGTCCGGCTGCAGCAGCCCAAGGGATTCGAGGGCGGCGGCACAGCCGATGACGTCGGCGAGCGAGTCAAGCGCCCCCACCTCGTGCAGGTGGACCTCCGAAGGTTCGGTTCCGTGAACTCGAGCTTCGGCGGCGCCCAGGAGAGTGAATACGGAGGTTGCGAACGTCACGGCGGCAGGTGACAGGCCGGCGCGCGCCACCAGGTCCAGGATTTCGCGCTGCGTCCGCGACTGGGCCACGTCATGGACCTGGACGTCGGCGTGAGTGGCGCGCAGACCGTGGCGGCGCACCGGGCGCGGCGTGATCCGGATCGGCTCTACCCCAAGCGAGGCCACCGCGGATGAGACGGCGTCGATAGGCGCTCCAGCGTCCAAGAGCGCGCCGAGGAGCATATCGCCCGAAGCGCCGGCTGAGGGGTCGATCCAGGAGCAACGGCCACTCTCTGCCACCCAGGTCACCTCGTGGTTTGCGTCAACGCGTGCGACAACAATGATGAGTCTGGCACGGGTCTGCCGGACGGCAACAACGTCCCGGCTGCCGCCAATCATCAAGGGTATTGACAGTTTCTGCAACCGGTTTCACCCTGTGCCACGTGGACGCCTCCAGAGACGATGCCGTCACCTCGATCCGGGAAGTAGCCCGCCGCGCAGGCGTGTCTCCGGCGACTGTCTCGCGCGCGTTCTCGGAGCCTGGGCTCGTTCGCCAGGAGACACTCCAGCGAGTCCTGGCCGTTGCCGAAGAACTCCGCTACAGACCCAGTCGGGCCGCTCGGAGCCTGACTACGGGCAAGACGGGCAACATCGGCGTCGTGGTCCCAGACCTCGGGAACCCGTTCTTCCCGGCGATCCTGAAGGGCGCGCAAGCCCGGGCCCGCGAGGCCGATCACTCGGTGTTCCTGGCGGACTCCGAGGAGAACCCGCGCCTCGAGATGGAGCTGGTCCGCGCAATGGCCAGACAGGTCGACGGGGTCCTCATTTGCTCGTCTCGATTGTCGGAGGTGGAGCTACAGAAGCTTCTTCGTGACACCACGCTCGTCCTTCTGAACCGCCGCGTTGCCGGCGCCTCTGCGGTCCAGATGGACAGCGCGGGTGGGATTCGACAGGCAATCGAGCACCTGGCTGCCCTGGGACACAAACGCGTGGCATTCATCGGTGGGCCGGCGCATTCCTGGTCGAATCGCGAGCGCCGCCGAGGACTGCGCTCGAGCGCCAGGGCACAGGGAGTGGAGGTGATCGAGTTCGGTCCTTTCGCACCGCACTTTGAGGCCGGGCAGCAAGCCGCCGACCTGGTCGTGGCCGCATCCGTCACAGCTGTGATCGCCTTCAACGACTTGATGGCTCTCGGTGTTCTCAGCAGGCTCGCCGACCGCGGCATCGGTGTGCCGGAGCAGATCAGCGTCGTCGGCTTCGACGACATCCCTATGGCCAGCATGGCCACCCCACATCTGACGACCGTCGCGGTGCCACTAGAGCAGGCGGGACGCGTCGCGATCGAGCTGCTCTTGGAGCGGCTTGCCCATCCAGGTTCGGGTACGCACGAGCAGGGCCTTGCTTCCCAGCTGATCGTTCGAGCCTCAACGGCGCCGCCATTCAGCGACGTCCGGGCCGGTTCGCGCACGGTTCGGGTAGGAGCGCCTCAGGCGACATCAGTCGCGGAGAGCTAGCAGGAGGAGAACTTCAACATGGCGCATAGGACTCTGTTCCAGAAGGCGGGCCTCGTCCTCGCCACGGTAATCGCGGTGTCGGGCTGCGCTTCCGCAGCGAGCACGCCGCCGCCGACGGCGACGGCCGTCGCCCCAACTCCGACGGCGGCTACCGTGGCCAGCGCAAGCGCGTCCGCGGCCCCGGCCACGTTCGCCTTCAAGGTCCCATCCAAGCCAGTCACGATCAACGTCCTCGACGTAGCCGGCAACCTCCAGCTCACCAAGCAGATGATGGAGAACTTCAAGGCTGCGCACCCGGAGATCGTTGCCAACATCACGTACACGACGGCGACCGCACCCGAACTGGCCGGCAAGCTGCAGGCACAGCAGGCCGGTGGTAATGCCCAGATCAGCCTCGTCATGACCGGCACCGACGGTATCTCCGCCGGCATCAAGAACAATCTCCTGACCAAGGTCATCCCGGATCATCAGGACATGTTCCCAGGGTTGATGGACAACTACCTCGCGCCCGCGGCCGACATGCAGGGCCTCGCCCAGGGCTACGGCATCGAGGTCGTGTACTACCCGTCGGGTCCGCTGCTTGAGTACAACCCTTCCAAGGTGACCACTCCGCCGACGACTCCCGCAGAGCTGCTGGCCTGGGCGAAGGCCCACCCCGGCAAGTTCGAGTACGCCCGCCCGGCTAACTCCGGCCCGGGCCGCACCTTCCTCATGGCGCTGCCGTATCTCCTCGGCGACAAGGACCCCAAGGACCCGACCAATGGTTGGGAAAAGACCTGGGCCTACTTGAAGGATTTGGGCCAGTACATCAAGGTCTACCAGACGGGCACCACCGCCACGATGAAGGACCTTGCCGCTGGAACCGTTGACATGCTGTCCTCGACTACCGGCTGGTACATCAACCCCATCATCCTCGGCACCGTTCCGAAGACGACCGCCATCGGTAACTTCGCGAACATGACCTGGGTCACCGACGCGCAGTACGCCGTCATCCCCAAGGGTGTCGACGCCGACACCATCACCGCGGACCTGGACCTCATCGCCTGGATGCTCAAGCCGGATCAGCAGGCGATCTCGTTCGACAAGGGCTACTTCTACCCGGGCCCGGCCGTCAAGAACGTGACCATCGACATGGCCCCGGCCGACAGCCAGGCTGCCCTCAAGGGCGTGGTCCCGGCCACGTTCGATCAGTGGATCAACCAGTTCCCGAAGGTGACGTCGCTGCCTGCCGATCAGCAGGTGATCGCGTTCGACATTTGGGATCGCACGATCGGCAAGAAGTAATCCAGTCCAACCAGGGTCGATAGCTCGACCGAACAAGCTGAGGAAACTGAGCCGTGCGCGAACAACGCTTCTCCGAACTGCGTCTAGATCGCATCGGCCGCAACTTCGGTGAGCAAGCGGCACTAAGCGAGCTCAGTCTGACGATCCGAGGGGGCGAGTTCATCGCCCTCCTCGGGCCGTCGGGTTGCGGTAAGTCGACAGCTCTCAACTGTCTCGCGGGTCTGCTACCGCTCTCGGGCGGCAGCATCTGGCTCGACGACAAGCAGATCGACGGGCTTCCGCCCGAGGCGCGGGGCTTCGGGATGGTGTTCCAGAACTACGCCCTGTTCCCGCACATGACTGTGCGAGAGAACGTCGCCTTCGGCCTCCGAATGCGCAAGACACCCAAAGACGAGATGGCTACCCGAGTGGACGAGGTCATGCGCCTCGTCCGGCTCGAGGATCAGGCGAACAAGCTGCCGTCACAGCTATCGGGCGGCCAGCAACAGCGCGTCGCGATCGCGCGCGCGATCGTCTATGAGCCGCCCCTCGTGCTCATGGACGAGCCACTCTCAAACCTCGATGCCCAGCTCCGCCTGGCAATGAGAACCGAGATCCGGCACCTGCACCAGTCACTGAAGCTGACCACGATCTACGTCACCCACGACCAGGAAGAAGCCCTGTCGATGGCCGACCGGCTGGTCGTGTTGCGAGACGGCGTCGTCCAGCAGATAGGGACACCGGACGAGGTCTACGACCACCCGGCAAACCGGTATGTGGCCGGTTTCATGGGCTATCGAAACATGCTGACCTTCGATGTCGAGAGCACGGCGGCAGGCAGGGCAGTCCTCACCGCCGAGGGCGTCCGGCTGAGCGGCCGGACATTCGGTGCCGTCAATACGTCCAAGGCCGTCGCGGCCATTCGGCCGGAGGACTTCGTCGTGGACGGGCCGCCCCCGAACCGCGTCGAAGTGTCCGTCGAGGTGGCCGAGTATCACGGGCGTGAAATGCTCGTGGAGGCTCGGATGCCGGACGGGCACGCCATCTACTTCCGAACTGAGAAGCGGCTCGCTCCCGGGGACAAGGCCACCGTCGCCGTTCCGCCAGAACGAGTTCTGGTCTATCCGGCGGACGAGCCCGCGGCCCCGCAGGAGGCCGTCGCATGACAGCGGCAACTGGCACGGTCGCCGAAACGCCGGCGGGAAAGAGGCCTTCGCTGAGGCACCGCCTCGCGGACCGCGGTGTCGACCGCGTGCTTCTGCTCCTGGTGCCGGGCGTGGTGTTCCTGGGCCTCCTCTTCGTCTACCCGTTCCTGTACGGGTTGCAGCTCTCGTTACTGCCGGCCAGCGGTGGCCTTTTCGACAACTACCAGACCTTCTTCTCGGACTCGTACCTGCGCGACACGATCTGGACCACGCTGAGCCTCGGCGTGCCGGCTGCGCTCTTCAACGTGCTGGCATCGGTACCGATCGCCTACCGGATGCGCGGACGCTTCCGCTTCAAGCGGACCATCACCACACTCCTCGTTGTGCCGATCGCACTGGGCACGGTTCTGACGGCCGATGGCCTGATCGAATTGGTCGGTCCCGCCGGCTGGCTCAACAAGCTGCTCGTCGACTTCAAGGTCATAAACGAGCCGCTCGTGTTGATCCACAACTACTGGGGCGTGCTGTTCTCGCTGATCATCACCGGGTTCCCATTCGCATTCCTGCTCGTGCTCTCCTATCTCTCGGGTATCGATCCCAACCTGGAGCGCGCCGCAGCGGTGATGGGCGCGGGCTGGTGGGAGCGATTCCGGCGGATCACGTTCCCGCTCCTCGTCCCGGGACTCGCCATCACGTTCTGCCTGTCGTTTGTGCTGGCCTTCTCGGTCTTCCCCTCGGCCAACCTTGTGGGCGATCCGGCCGGCGAGACCCGCGTGATATCGATCGCCGCCTACCACGCCGCGTTCGAGCAGTTCGATTACTCGATGGGCTCTGCCATCTCGATGATCATGGGAGCGATCATGCTGGGCATCATTGCCCTTGTTCTGGGCTGGCGGAGCACGATGTTCCGCGGGGCCACGGGAGGTAAGGGCTGATGACCGCCGCCAACATTCCGGCTCCCAGCATCGTCCGGCCGCGCAGACGCATCCCCCAGTTCTCGAGCGTCGGCGGCGTGATCGTTTGGGGCCTCGTGGGCCTGTTCTTCCTGTTCCTCTTCGCTCTGATCGCCACCGTCGTGCTGGACTCGTTCGCCACGACGTGGTTCGGCTCATGGCTGCCCGACGACTACACCAATCACTGGTACGGCGACGCCTGGGCCGAGTTCAATCTCTCTGAGGTGCTGCTGGTCACGGCGCAGGTAGCAATTGCCGTCGTGGCGATCGCTACTCTCATCGGGGTCCCGGCGGCCTACGCCCTGGCCCGGCGCAACTTCCCCGGCAAACGGGTGATAACCGTCCTGTTCCTGCTGCCGATCTTGATCCCGCCGATCACCTATGGCATCCCGCTCGCCACTGTGCTTTACAAGCTCCAGCTGGCGGGCAGCATTCAGGGCGTGATCCTGGCCAACCTCGTTCCGACGGTGCCGTTCGTAGTCCTCGTCATGATCCCCTTCATCGAGCAGATAGATCCAAAGATCGAGGCCGCGGCTCGCATGTGCGGCGCCAGCACAACCACGATCTTCATGCGCGTGCTCGGTCCGTTGCTGATCCCGGGCATCCTGGCCGCCGGCGTCCTCGTGCTCGTCCGAACGGTCGGCATGTTCGAACTGACCTTCCTCACCTCCGGACCCTCTAGCTCCACGATCGTCGTGGTGCTCTACGGCGCCGTCTTCGGGGCCGGTATCCGCGCTCCGCAAGAAGTCGACGCGATGGCGGTTCTGTACACGGCGTCGATGCTCGTGATGCTCATCATCGCCCTTCGCTTCGTGAACCCGACCCAGCTGGTGACCCGCGTCGGCACCGACTGAGTGGATCGCATGGCCTCCGACCGCCGCGCGGGCGGTCGGAGACCTTCCCTGGCCGTGCGGACCGGCCCCGAACATCGCAGCTCGACCTGGTACACACCTGGGTCCAGGAGTAACAACCATGGGTGAAAACGTCTCGAATCCCGAAGGGGCGGCGAACCTGCTCAGGCGGGCCGGCGCAGTAGATGCCTCCGCCACCGTGATCGGCGACGGCGCTGTCGCCGTTAGGGCCGGCGGTTCAGGCTGGGAGCTGCTGGCCTGGTCTCCGTCGAGTGCTCCGCCGGTACAGGAGCTGGACGGAACGGCGACCGAGCTCGGAGGTGGAACGCTCACCGTGGCGAAGCCTTCACGCGCCAACGCCGCCCGGCTTCGCGAGCTCGTTCCGTGGCTCCGGCCGCGGCTCGTGGCCTCGGCTACATCGGCCGGAACCGGCGACAGGCTGGGTGTTGCGACGCCGGGTCAGGCCGCGGCGTTCCGCGCCAATCCGGGCATCTTCCCCATATTCGCCCAGCAATCCGCTCGCGAGCTGATGCGAAGCGGCCGCACATTCCCCGACGTAGTCGACGCCGCAACCGTGGGCGTGCTTGCGTCCGGATGGCGGAGCGGGTACGGCGCCGATGCGGATCACCTCAAGACGATCGCGGACATCGACGCCGGCATCGCGGCCGGTTGCACGATGTTCACAGCCGATCCAATAGAACTCGTGCCCGACTTGCCGGCCGACGCACCCGAGGCGTCCATCGCCGCCGCATTCGGGTCCGTGCCGTGGGCCGCGCTGGAGGATGACCCGGCCGCCTTCGCGTCGCGCTATCCGAAGGCACTCGATCTGGAGGGCGGGGCCCTGGACCTGCCGCCGGCCGCGATCCGGGCGGCCGCCGCCCGATTCGGTCGGGCCGTGGTGCAGGTTGCCGCCATGTATCGCCACCTGGTGGGGCGTGTGGGCGAGGGCTCGGTGGACTTCGAGGTTGCGGTCGACGAGATCGAATACCGAACGACACCCATCGATCACGTCTACATCGCGACGGAGCTGTCGCGACTCGGAGTCCGGTGGGCGAGTCTGGCGCCGCGCTTCGTGGGCGACTTCGAGAAGGGAATCGACTATCTGGGCGACCGTGCCGAATTCGAGGCCGACGTGGCGCTCCATGCGGCGATCGCTAGTCGCCTGGGCGGTTACCGGCTGAGCGTCCACTCCGGATCGGACAAGTTCTCGATCTACGACGCAATTGCCCGAGCCACAGGCGACCGGGTCCACCTCAAGACCTCCGGTACGAGCTACCTGGTGGCGCTCGAGACCGTGGCGGCTGCCGAGCCTGAGCTGATGCGCCGCATCTGGGGCGTAGCCCTCGAGGCGTACACCGCCGCCCGTGCCAGCTATCACGTCTCGGCCACGGTGACCGGAGCTCCGGCTCCCGACAAGGCATCCGCCCGGGAGCTGATCGGCCTTCTCCACGACCCGAATACCAGGGAGATCCTTCACGTCACTTACGGCGCGGTCCTGAACGGTTCGGCTACCTCCGGCGCGGTGAGCGCCATAGCCGCCGGCCTGGGCGACGAAGTACGGTCGGCCGTATGGACCGCTCGCGAGGCCTACTGGAAGAACCTCGCAATCCACATCGGGCGCCACCTGCAGCCGTTTGCCGTGGCCGCCGCAGAGCAGCCGCAGGAAGGAGTCATTCGATGACCGGAGTACCAGAGGCAGTTCCCGGCCCGAGGTCCGGCCTCTTCGACTTGACCGGCAAGGTCGCGGTGGTCACCGGCGGCGCCGGCGTTCTGGGCGGTGCGGTCTGCCACGGTTTTGCCGACGCCGGTGCGGCGATCGCGGTACTGGATCGCTCCGAAGAGCGCGCCAACGAACTCGTGGCCGCGCTCGAGGCAAAGGGTGCGCGGGCGGCGGCCGTGGTGCTGGACGCTTCGGATCGCGAGTCCGTGCAGCGGGCGAGCGTCGAAGTCGAACGCCGTCTCGGCCCCGTCGACATCCTGGTCAACGCCGTGGGAATCAACAGCTCCACGCCGTTCTTCGATCTCGACCTCGACGAGTGGCATCGCGTCCTGGACATCAACCTGACCTCGTGCCTGCTCGGCTGCCAGATCTTCGGCCGGGCGATGGCCGATCGCGGGGCGGGCGGCGCGATCATCAACTTCTCGTCGACCTCGTCCGAGATCCCGCTGTCGCGCGTCCTCACGTACTCGGTGACGAAGGCCGGCGTGAACATAATCACGCGCTACCTCGCGCGCGAACTCGCGCCCTACAAGATCCGCGTGAACGCCATCGTGCCGGGGTTCTTCCCGGCCGAGCAGAACCGCAAGCTGCTCGACGAAGCTCGCATCGCGGCGATCCTCGGGCATACGCCGGCCGGTCGACTCGGCGAGGCGGAGGAGCTTGTGGGCACGATGGTCTGGCTTGCGTCGGAGCGTGCTTCGGGCTTCGTGACCGGCGCATTGGTGCGCGTAGACGGCGGCTTCAGNNGCGCACGACGACAGCATCGCCAGCAGCGCGCTCAACCCGCCGAACGAGGCTCCGTAACCCACGCTCGTCGGGCAGGCGATCACAGGAACGCGGGCCATTCCGCCCACGACGCTTGCCAGCGCCGCGTCCATCCCGGCAACGACCACGATCGCGTCGGCATCCTGTATGGCCTGCTGCTGATCCAGCAGCCGGTGAAGCCCGGCGACGCCCACGTCGGACACGAGGTCGACGCCTGCCCCGAGAAGGGTCGCGACGGCGGCCGCCTCCTCGGCCACAGGCAGGTCCGAGGTACCCGCGGTCAGCACCAGCAGGTGGCCCTTCGCCTCTGGAACCGAGCGGGGAATGGCCAGCAATCCCGATCGCTCGTGCCACTCCGTCTGGAGNNGGAGACGACAACGCTCGTTGCCTCCCGGTCGAGCTGGGCCTCGACGATCGCGAGCAGCTGGGGACGCGTCTTGCCCGGGGCGTAGACGAACTCCACGACCCCCTGGCGGATACCGCGATGGTGGTCCACGCGCGCGAACCCCAGATCGGTGAAGGGGAGCCGGCGAAGCGACTCGACCGCGGCGGCAACCTCCACCTTCCCCTCGGCGACTCCTCGGAGCAGTTCCTCCAGCGTTGCCGTGTAGGCGCTTGGCGGCCCTGCGGCGCCCGCGGCCGGCCTATTCGCGCGCACTGGGGCTGTCTCCCGCGCCCATGCCGGCGTACGGCGCCGCGGCCCAGGTCTCGAACCCCAGGGAGAGCAGGCGGGTTTCGACGTCGGCGGCCCGGCTGGTCAAACGCTCCAGGTCTTCCGTCTCCACCTCGACGCGGGCGTGTCCGCCGAAGTCCCTGACTCGGACCTGGCGGAAGCCCAGTTCACGCAGCGCCAGTTCGCCCGCTTCGACACGCCGCAATCGCTCGGCGGTGATTGTTTCGCCGAACGGTATCCGGCTGGCGAGGCACGCGGACGCCGGCCGATCCCATCCTTCGATCCCCAGCGATCGAGCGAGAACGCGCAGCTGCTCCTTGGTTATGCCGGCTTCGGCAAGAGGCGAGCGGACAGCGAGCTCCGCGGCGGCGATCATCCCGGGCCGGTCTGTCCGCTGCGTGTCCGAAGCGTTGGTGCCGTCCACGACCCAGGCGTAGCCCTCGGACCGGGCGATGGCCGTTGCCGCCCCGTAAACCTCGGTCTTGCAGAAGTAGCAGCGCGACCGAGGGTTGTTGGCGTAACGCGGATCGTCGAGCTCCTTCGTTGGAACTGTTCGCCAGCGCGTTCCGTGCCTTGCAGCGTCCGTGGCGGCGACCGCGGCATCGGCCCGATCCCACGCCGGGACCGCCGCCGATTCCGCCGTGAGGGCAAGGCAGCGGTCGCCGAGAAGGGGCGATGCGATCGCGAGCAGGAAGCTCGAATCGATGCCGCCGGACAGGGCCAGCACGCAGGAGCCGAGTCCATCCAAGATGTCGATCAGGCGCTCGAATCGCTCGATCGCGACGGCCTCGACAGCCAGCGGGCTCGATTTCACCGTCTCCAGCAATGCCTCTCGGGCATGCCGTCGGTCCGGCGGGGCGAACGCGGCCGGCGCGGGACGGAGACGGGGCGTGGGGTCGCGGGTGACTGGCTTTGACATCTGGCCTGACGATACATCCCGCCGGCCGATCGCGCCCCGCCGTTCACCGAGAGACCGATCGCCGGTCCGTGTAGAGTTAGGGGGTCGTACGCGCCCGCGCCGCGCACGTCGACGAGGCCGGGATTGGGCCGGGAATTCGAGCGAGGCGCGTTCCCCGATGCAAAGCAACCAGATTCCACACGCAGTGGTCGCGCCCGACACGCTGGCCGACCCGCCGGCTCACGAGGCCTCGGCCGCTCACCAGACCGCCGCCGGCGGAGGCGCATTCGCCGAGTTCATGGGTGGCAAGCTGCCGCGCTGGGCGCTCGTCCGGCATCGCATGGATCCGGCCGAGGTGGGAGACGTAGCCGAGGCCGTCGGTGCCGCCCTCGACTCGGTGAGGGCCTCGATCAGGCCGGGTTCGCGTGTGTGCCTGGCCGTGGGAAGCCGCGGCATCGACAGGATCGCGGACGTAGCCCGCGAAGCCGTCGTCTGGCTGCGAGCCGCGGGAGCGGAGGTCTTCGCCGTGCCGGCGATGGGCAGCCACGGCGGCGCTACCGCCGAGGGCCAGCTCGAGGTTCTGGCGTCGTACGGCATGACGCCCCAATCGCTCGGCTGTGAGATCCGTTCGAGCATGGAGACCGTGGAAATCGGCGAAGTCCGCCCCGGCGTCCCCGTCTTCGTCGATCGAAACGCCTACGAAGGCGCCGACGTGATCATCCCAATCAACCGGGTGAAGCCGCACACGGACTTCACCGGCGAGGTCGAGAGCGGCCTGATGAAGATGATCTCAATCGGTCTTGGGAAGCAGCGCGGCGCCGACACATTCCACCGGCAGGGCTTCGCCTCCTTCCACGAGCTCATCCCGGAAGTCGCCGAGTTCACCGTCTCGAAGGTCAACATCCCATTCGGACTGGCCCTTGTCGAGAATGGCTACGCCAGGCTCTGGCATGTGGAGGCCGTGCCGAAGGCCCGAATCTGGGACCGCGAGCGCGAGCTGCTCGTCATGGCAAGGGAGCGGATGGCGCGGCTGCCGCTTGCCCAGATGGACGTCCTCGTACTCGACTACATCGGCAAGGACATCAGCGGGCTCGGCATGGACTCGAACGTGGTGGGACGCTACTACCAGGGCCCCACCGGCGCCGGACCCGAGATCCAGCGGATCGTGGTTCGGGACCTCACGCCCGAGACTGAGGGAAACGCCGTGGGCATCGGGATGGCCGACGTGGTCCTTCGCCGTGGTGTCGAGAAGATGGACACGCACAAGACGTACATGAACTGCATCACGGCCAAGACCCCGGAAGGCGCGCGCGTGGCCCTGACCGTCGACACGGACCTGGAGGCCCTCTCGGTGGCGATTGCGTGCTCCCTCAAGGTAGTCTCGAGCGCGACTCGCATCGTCCGCATCCGCGACACGAAGCACCTGGAGATGCTCTACGTAAGCGAACCGGCACTCGACGAGGTCATGGCGACCGGCCGCTGCGAGATCGTGCGGCCACTCGAGGAGATCGAGTTCGACGCCGCCGGCATGTTCGTCTCGGAACTGTAGGCAGGCGCTCTACCAGGTCTGGCCTTTCAGCTGGTCGGTGAGCCTTCATGCGCCCCGGGCCCTAGCGGGCGAGTAGCGTCATCGCCTCGGCGGGCGTGATCAAGGCCCTGGCCTCAGTCTCCTTGTAGTACGGCTTCCAGCCGGCAAAGGCGGCCTCGAATTCGGCGCGATCGCGCGCCTCCCAGATGCTGAACCCAACGGCCGGGTCATCCGCAAGGCAGTAGGTTTCGCCGCGGATCGCGCTCCTGTCGAGGGACCCTTCACGGAGCTTCGCGCCGAACTCGGCCATCTTCGCCACGTCGACACGGACTCGGACCTGGAAGTACATCGTTGCCTCCGGCGGGGCGAGCCGGTCTCCAGGGCCGTTCGACCCTGCGCAGGGCTCGCGCTCCTACTCTTGGATACGGGGCGAGCCGATTCATTTCACGCAGGTCGAGAAGATGGCGTACCGTCCGCTCTCGATGAGGCCGGCGATGGCGGCCTCGTGCCCCGGGAGGGACCGATAGAGCTCGACTTCGTCGGAGAAGCGCCGAAGCTCAGCCTTGATCTGCGAAATGCCGGGCTCCGGCCGGTAGGTTGCGACCAGATCGTGCTTCAGCGAGAACTCGACCATGTTCGCGCACGAGCACTTCCTACCGCCCATGAGCGCGCAGTTCGCGCAGAGGAAGTCGCGCATCCTGGAGCGAGCTCGGGACAGGAGTATCCGGACTGAGTTCTGGCTCTTCCCCATGATGCTTGCCACGTCGGCGATCGGGAGTTCGGTAAGCAGGTGAAGCACGAACACGCAGCGCTGGGACGCGGGCAGGCACTGGAGCAGGCCCACGAGGCAGCCTTCCTTTACCTCTTCGATGTAGAAGCGGAGTTCGCTGTCCGGGTGGTTCGGCGACGGTTCCTGAGCGTACCCGGTCATGATCGCTTCGAAGTCCTCGAACCTCCTCGGGCGTGCCGCGTCGAGCCTTCGCAGGCAAAAGTTTCTGGTAATTGACAGCAGCCACGTGAGGGGCGAGCTTTCGCCACGGAACGACGCGGCCCCGGCGACGGCAGCGGCGAAGGCATCCTGCGCGGCATCGAGCGCGGCCTCCCTGTCGCCGAGCATCCGGAAGGCGAAGCCGTAGACACGCGGGAGGTATTCCGCGTACAGGGCCTCGACGTCGAGAGGAAGGTCCGACGCGCTCAAACCCGGACCCTGCACCGGGAGGCGGATCGCCCCACTCGTCGCGCGACAGTGGGGGATAAATGGCCGAGTAGCTTGATCACCGAGTCGACACCTGCCTGCCAGCGTGTTCCGCGCGACTGAGGATATCGCGCATAAACGAAGCACCTCCCGCGAAGGCTACCGAGTCACCGTCGACTGGATGCCCACCGGGTTGCGTGGGCCGGCACGTTGGGCCACATCTCGGGCCAGGCAATCGGGCGGGACCGGGCTCTGCCAAGCTTGAGTCACGTCCGATCACGGACGATTACGGCCACAAGCCTGGAAGCACTCAGGCGAGGAGCGAGATTGTGAGGTCCAGAGCCTGTCTCCGCACCCTGACCCTGGCGGTGGCGTGCGTTGCCGTCCTGGCCGGCTGCGCCGGAAAGGCCGTCCCCACGCCGACCTTCGTCGACCCGATCCCACTGGTCGCGGCGCCCACGATGCCCTCCTGGTTCGGCGTGCAGATGGTGGATGTGAACACGGGCAAGTCGTTCAGGATCAGCGATTTCTCGGGCAAGGTCATCCTGCTCGACACGATGGCGACGTGGTGCCCCACCTGTCAGGGCGAGATGAGCCAGATACAACTTCTGCCCGGCATGCTCGGCGCGAGCGGCAGCAACCTGATCAGGATCAGCCTGGACGTCGATCCCAACGAGGACGCGGCAATTCTCAAAAAGTACGCCGCCACGAACAACTTCGACTGGTACATCGCGATCGCGCCCTCCGCAGTCGGTGAGTTCCTGGCGAAGAACTACGACATCGACTACCTCAACCCGCCGCTCCAGCCAATGCTGTTCATCGACAAGACTGGCGGAGTCTACGGGCTCCCGACCGGGATCAAGTCGGCAATCAGCATCGGGAAGACCCTCGCCCAGTACCTGGGGCAGTAGGGCGATGGATGCCGCCCTGACTTCTCTTGGGTTCGGCATCCTCGCCACGCTCAGTCCGTGCGTCCTGCCGCTCTACCCGGGGTTCCTCGCCTATCTGAGCGGTCAGGCGGGATCTCAGAATGGCCGGCTTCGTTACGCGCTCGGCCTGTATGTCCTGGCCGGAGTCCTCACCGCGATGCTGATCGTTGGCGCCGTGATCGCAGCCCTGTCTCTGTCGATCGGGCACGCGCTGGCGATCCTGATCCCCATTGCGATCGTCGCGATCCTGGTTCTGGGCCTCTTGCTCCTGTCGAATCGAAATCCGTTCTACCGGCTCCCGCAGGTCAAAGTGCCGCTCCTGCGTCGCCCGTCGCTGAATGCCTACGCGTATGGACTGCTCTACGGTCCGATCGCCATGCCGTGTTCGGGGCCGCTCGTTGTCGCCATCTTCGTCTACTCGTTCACGTTCGGCGAAGCGGCCGCGAAATTGTGGGTGTTCTTCTGGTTCGGGCTGGGGTTCGGGATCCCGCTGCTGGTCATGTCGCTGCTTTCGGGGGCGCTCCAGCGGCAGCTTACCCGCTGGTTCGCGCTCCACAGCCGGGCCGTGAATCGAGCCGGCGGACTGCTCTTGATCGCAATCGCGATCTACGACCTGGCCGAGAACTGGGAGATGCTCCGCCTCTACTACAGTTGATCGCAGCCGAGGCAGCAGCGACGGCTCGTTTGGCGCAAGCTAGCGGCCATGGCAGCCAAGAGACTCCCGCTTCGACAGGTGCACCTCGACTTCCACACCCCTGCGTGCGTGACTCCGATCGCCGAGCAGTTCGACGAGCGGTCGTTCGCCGACACGATGCGGGCGGCTCACGTCGAGTCGGTAAACGTCTTCGCTCGCTGCCACCACGGCTACTCCTACTACCCCACGGAGGTCGGCACAACCCACCCGGGATTGGGCTCGGACCTGCTGGGCCGCCAGATCGAGGCGTTGCACGCCGTCGGGATCAAGGCGATCGTCTACATCACCATCGGCTGGGACGACCTCGCGGCGGCACGGGAACCGGGCTGGGTCGTGGTGGATCGAAACGGGCGGCTGGACGCGCGGGCGCCGCTCACCGCGCCCTCGATCGCTGGCGGCCTGTCGCCGGACGACGATCCGATGGCGCCACGCTGGAGCCTCCTCGACCCCTCGACCGCCTACGGCGACTACGTCTGCGACCAGATTCGCGAGCTCTGCTCACGCTACGAGATCGACGGCTTCTGGTTCGACATCTGCCTGGCCGTACCCAACTACTCGCCCTGGGGCCGAGCCCAGATGGCCGCGGAAGGGATCGACGCAGCCGACGAGGCGGCGGTCGTCGCCTTCGCCCGGAGGCGCGAGCTTGCGTACCTCGAGCGCGTGAGCGGACTCGTGCGCGAACTGGCGCCCGATGCGGAGGTCTTCTTCAACGGCACCATGGACGCCGCGATGGGGGAGGCCGTTGGATTCCAGACACACCTGGACCTCGAGAGCCTCGCCACGTCGCCGGGACTGTGGGGCTATCTGCACTACCCGATGGCGGCCCGGCAGGCACGCGTGCACGGGCTTCCCTTCACGGGCATGACCGGGCGATTCCACAAGTCGTGGGCCGATTTCGGTGGGCTCAAGACGTTCGACCAGCTCGACTACGAGGCCGCGACCATCATGGCCGCCGGTGGCGGCGTCTTCGTCGGCGACCAGCTGCATCCGTCGGGCGTGCTCGATCCGGCCGTGTACCGGCTGATCGGCCGGGTCTTCGAACGTGTGGAGAGCCTGGAGCCGTGGCTGCGAGGCGCCGTGTCGCCCGCCGAGGTCGCCATCGTCTCCGACCCTAGGGTCGAGTCGTTCGGCGGCCACCGGGCCACCGTACAGAACCCCGAGGTGGATGGCGCCGCGCAGATGTTCCTCGAGAGCGCCATCCAGTTCGACATCGTGGATCCCGGCGCCGACCTTGCTCGATACCGCCTCGTCGTCCTGCCGGACGGGATCGCCGTGGGGGGCGCGCTCAAGGCCGGTCTCGAAGCCCATCTCGCGCGCGGCGGCGCGCTGCTGTCGAGCGACACCGCCGGCCTGGAGCCGAGTGGCAGGTTCGCGCTCGATGCCGTGCCGGTCGAGTACGTGGGGCAGGCGCCCACGATGCCGTCGTACTTCCGCGTCGATGAAGGCCTGGCGGCCTCTTCCGAACTTGCCACGGACTACGACTACATCCTCTACGACCGCGCCTCGGTGGTTCGAGCGCGCGAGGGCTCGGAGGCGCACGGCGGCATTTCCGCGAGCATGTTCGACCGAACCTGGGAGCACTTCTTCAGCCACGCCCAGTCGCCGGTGGGGGAGCGGCTCGGCGGAGAGACCGGCGCGCCGCTCGTCGTGCTGGGCGGCCGCGTTGCGTATGTCGCGGCGCCGCTCTTCCGCGCCTACCGCGATCACGACTACTGGCCGTATCGAGATGTCGTCCTTGCGGCCGTTCGGAGGCTCATGCCCGATCCGCTGGTCCACTTCGCCGGCCCGGCCTGGGTCGAGGTTTCGGTCCTGCGCCAGCCCGAAACACCCGACACTCCCGACCGGCGCGCAGCCCGGTGGATCGTCCACTTCGTCGCCTATCACCCGCGCCGCACCGTCGGGTCCGTCCCGCACGTGGATGGCTCCTGGAAGACGGCCGGCGTTCGCGTGTCCCTCAGGACCGGCACTGCTCCTCGCCGCTGCTACCTGGCACCCGACCGGGTTCCACTCCACTTCGTCTTCGACGGCGGCTACGCGACGGTCGATCTACCAGATATCGGCACGCACACAGTCCTCGTCATGGAGTGATCGGCCCCTACGCCGGAACCTCAGGCTGATACGCAACTTCGCCCGCAACGATCGTCGCCTGTACTTCCCAGGCTTCGTCCACGAGGACGATATCCGCCGGGCTAATTCTGGACTACGAGCCGGTCACCGGGCCGTACAGTTCGGCCGACGCCAAAGCCGCCTTGCCGTCGCTCCCGCCCACGATCAGCACATAGCTGCTGAGCACGAGCGTGGCGGTGTGATTGGTTCGCGCGGTCGCCATCGATCCGATCGACCGGAACTTGCGACTGACACTGCCATATATCTCAGCCGTGGCCAGGACGCCCGTCTGGTTCCATCCACCGGTAATGAGGACTTCCCCGTTCGGCAGCAGAGTGGCCGTCTGGCCGGTCCGGGCGACGCTCATCGCCCCGACTGTCGCGAACTTGCCCATGGTGGAGTCGTACAGCTCGGCCGTAGGCGCCTTGTCGGACCCGCCGACGATCAAGACGTCGCCACCGTTCAGGACGGTCGCTGTGTGGCCGGCTCGGGGCGACTCCATCGATGCCGTCGCTTTGAACTTGCCCGTCTTTGGATCGTAGATCTCGGCGGACTTGAGCGGTCCCGCGGTGCCCGTCCCGCCCGCGACCAGTACTCGCCCGTCGGGCAGCAGTGATGCCGTCTGGTCGCGCCGGGCCGTGATCATCGATCCTGTCCCGGTGAATTTGTCCGTGGCGGGGTCGTATAGCTCGGCGGATGCCAGGAGTGCCAGCCCGCTCGTTCCTCCGGCAACGAGGACGCGGCCGTCCGGCAGCAATGTCGCGCTTTGACCGAGGCGGTAGATGGCCATCGCCCCGCCCAACTGGAACTTATTGGTCGTGGGGTCGAGCAGCTGTGTCGTCTGCTCTACCGTCTTGGGCCCCACCGTGCCCCCGGCGAGCAGGACGCGACCGCTGGTGAGCAGCGTTGCCGTGTGTGCGCTGGCCGCCTCCTGCATGCTCGAGGCCGGCAGAAACGTCTTGCTGTGGGGGTCGTACAGCTCGGCCGAGTCGTAGGCGAGGCCTCCGGTCGAGGGCGCTCCTCCGGCAACGAGGACTCGGCCGTTCTTGAGGAGTGTCGCACTGGCGTCCACGCGCGCCGTGGCAAGCGAGCCCGTGGCCGCGAACTCGGGCGAAGCGATCGTCGGCGCCGGCTTCGGTGAGGCGGTTGCGGCGGGTGCACTCGTAAGCTGCACCGTACCCGTGGTTACTGAGGGTGCCGTCGAGGGGGCGAGGGTCGCCGGGCTCGTCGTCCCAGCCGCACCGCAGCCGGCCGCGGCTATGGCCAGGATCAGACCCGCAACGGCAGCCCGGGCATGCAGTCCGGAGGCGCGGCGTGGATGCGGGCCGCGCGGCGCGTTCCGCGCCGCGGTTCCGGTGTCGCTCGAGTGCGAGTCCGCAGATGCGTGGGCGCGACGATACGAAGCCATCCGCTGCTTCCCCTGTATGACCTGCCGTCGGCTGCTCGGAATCGGCTCCGGCGCGACCGCAGTTAGGCGTGAGTGTAAGCGCCGCGGACGCCGAAACCTGTCACGCAACGGACGGCCCGGCGTAGCAGCCGAACGCTACTTGGCGATGTCACGCCGCCGGATGCCGATCGCGCCGACGGCTACGCCGCCGGCTGCCAGTGCCAGACAGGCGACGACGCCGGTCGCGTCCCATTGACCCACCATGGGCTGGCCCAGGTGAACTGTGAGCGCGAGCTGGTGGAACCATTCGGGCAGCTTGAGCGGCGGTGCCAGCAGGTCAATCAGGTAGGTGACGAGCACCACCACGGCGGCGACCTCGGCGGCGATGGACGTCCGCCAAACACCGCCGACGGCGAAGCCGATACCCACGACTGCGAGCGAGAACAGGCCGAGCGACGTGGAGCCTAGTACCGCTTCTCCGGCCGCCACGTTTCCGGATACGCAACCGATCCAGATACCGGCGGCGAAGAGCACGCTCATCACAGCGACGCCGAGGATCGCGGCGACTCCCCCGGCCACAACCCATCGAGCTCGAGACAGGGGAGTCGCGAGGACCATCTCGAGACGGCCATCGGTCTCGTCGGAGGCCCACTTTGACACAAAGGTCGCGGCCGCGAACCCGGCGGCAATGTAGAACAGCTGCGCGTACAGCTGGAACCAACCCCCGGCGGTTGTGAGGATCTGAGTCGGGAAGATGGCGCCGAAGGTCTTGACCAGACTCGTGTCCTTGCTGATCTGATCGGCGAAGGCCCCAACGAGCGACCCCAGGAGTCCGCCCATCAAGCCCATTCCGATACCCCAGGACAGGGCCCGGGGCAGCTGCTCGCCGAACGCGCGGCTCGTGGAACCTCTGACGCCCATGACCGCGGCGGGGAGTGTCGGCAAGGACAGTCCGGCGGTTACACCCAGGTCCCGTCGGGCGAACAACTCCACGCCGATCGTCAGGAAGACGGCCGCCACCACACCTACCAGGGCCAGGCCCGGCCAGTCGAACTCGCCTACCAGAGCGATGTGATTGACGGTCCAGTGAAATGGGCTGAGCCTGGCCACCGGAGCGAGCGCGTCAAAGCCGTTGGCCACCCACAAGAGGATCATGAGCACGGCCGTCACCCCGGCCGCTCCGGAACGGCCGAGGATCGGTCCCAGGGCGAAGGCCAGTCCCCCGAAGAAGAGGGCGATGAAGCCCACCCAGAGCGCGAAGCCGATGGCCGAGAGTGGCGGGATCGGGTCGCCCATGGCCGGATCGCCAAAGGCATTGGAACTGATCACGGTCATCGCCGCGAGAACCGCCATGGCCAGCCCCATGACGGTGAGGTGGGCGGCGAGCTTCTCGAGCGCGATCCGTCGCTTGCCGAACGGCGTAGAGGCGACCATGTCGAGGTTGCCCTTGCCGGCCTCGCCGGCGAGCGTCCCGGACAGGGCCATGATCGACCACAGCGCTGTGCCGAGCGCAAAGATGGCGCCGTACTTCCAGCTCATGTAGCCGCCGAG
>PMBG01000067.1 GCA_003153755.1 Chloroflexota bacterium
GGCATCCAGGGCCACAACTTCTCGACCCAGATCGCGCACACCGACGAGCGCCAGGTTCTTCAGGGCCGCCTCACATTGGTCCGCTACAACAACGAACCGCAATTCTTCCTCGCGGACGCGAGCGTCTTCATCGGCGTGGTGGTGGACATCATGGAGCGCCTCGGCCCCTACCTTGGACCCGATACGGTCGACTCCGAGACGCTCGGTCGGCTGCGGGACGTCATAGCGCTGATCGAACGCAAGACGGCGACCCGGAACTAGTCCCGAGTCGCCGTCTCACCGGCGGGGCCGGAGGATGGCCCCCCATGTCGGCTGTTGGGCCGCGGCTACGCGCTCGCGGTTGCGTTCTTCCTGCCGCGCCCCATCATTCGGCGGACGATCGCCGCGAGCGCCAGCAGGATCAAGATCGCAAGGCCGATCGGGAGGATGACGACCACGGCCCAGACGGCGATTGTTGCGAGGCCCTGCCCGACGCGGACGAGCGCGGCCCCGGCCTGATCGACCTGGGCGCCGAGGCTCCAGCCCTCGGTGGCCTGGACCGTGACCGTCTTGCCCGGCAGCGTGAACGTCACCGACAGCGTGCTCATCGACGCCTGGTCCTTGAGGTGCGTGCTCTCGGCGGTCAGCTGCTCGATGTCCCCGCGGGTCGCCGTGAGCTCCTTCTGGATGGCCAGGATGTCGTCGACCTTGGTCGCTTGCGCCATAACAGACTGCAGCGCCGTTTCGGTCTTCCGGAGGTTGGCGATGCGGGCGTCGACGTCGATCACCTGGGTGGTGACGTCGGTCGTGTTCGTATTCTCCGAGACGATGCGGCTGCCCACACCGTGGAGCGCGGTGATCGCGTCGTCCCATTTGTCGGACGGGATCCGGAAGGTGAGGGTCGCGACGACGTTGGCGCTGTCGGTGCCATTCGGGTCCTTGGCGTAGCCGTTGTTGGATCTGCTGGAATCGCTTACGCGGCCGCCGAGTCCCTTGACGATGACGGTGGCCTGAGTCAATGCCTGGTCGATGTTGCCGACCTCGAGGGCGAGCGATCCGGTCTTCACGATCTGGCTGGTGTCCAGCGCGGCGAGAGTGACGCCGTCGACTGTGGTGGTCTTTGTGTCGGCCGCGGGGCCCGCGGTCGCGGCCGGCATCGGATTCACGGCCATTCGGCCGGTCTGTTCCTGGGTCGTCGTTCCGTTCACGCCCGAGCTGTAGCTGTTGGCGTCGGGTGCGAGAACGGGTCCGGCTCCGGGAAGGCTGCCCAGCGTCGTCTGGGTATGGCCGTCACCGTTGGGCGGAGCGGCGACAACGTAGGCCGAGCCGACGAGTGCCGCGATCACGAGAAGCGCAAGGATCTGCGGAACGGGCCGGCGCCGCAGCCTCCGCGCGACGCTCGAAGCGATGTCGCGAATGCCCCGGCCGGGAGTGGTAGCGGGCGGTGCGCCGGCCTCGCCCGCCGACTGGTCGCTGGAGCCCTGGGTTTGACTGTCGTTGGTGTCCACTGATGCCACCCTCCGGCTTGAGCTGCGTGCCGAGTGCTCGGCCCTTCGAGCGAGAGACGCCGGGGCGTGCGCGGCGGTTCCCGGGGAGTGGCGCGGGGGACTGGCGCCGGGGAGTGGCGCCGGGGACTGGCGCGGGGGACTGGCGCGGGGGACTGGCGCCGNNTGGCGCCGACGCTACTTGCGGTCGCCCGCAGGGCAACCGCCAAAGCCAATCGCCGTCAGGCGATTGGCTCGTTGTCGATCAGCCGCACGGGACCAAAGCGAACGGCCATGGAAAGCAGCGCGCCTCCGTCGATGCGACGCAGCTCCAGGAGAGTGGCTGGATCGGCGCAACTCACGTAGTCGGGTTCGGCGAGCGGAGCTTCGGCGAGCACGTCCCGCATCGCCGTCCGCAGCGCCTCACCGTCCCGCTCGCCGGCCTCGTACCCTGCGCGGGCGGCCAGCAGCGCGCGTCGCAGAACCGGCGCGGCCGCCCGCTGTTCGGGCGTAAGCAGCGCGTTGCGCGAGCTCATGGCCAGGCCGTCGGCTTCGCGCACAATGGGGCAGGCCACGATCTCCGTGCCGATACCCAGGTCCAGGGCCATCCTGCGCACGACCAGCAGCTGCTGCGCGTCCTTCTGTCCAAAGTACGCGGCGTCTGCGCTCGCAAGGCCGAGCAGGATCGCTACGACCGTGGTGACGCCGTCGAAGTGGCCCGGGCGCGCAGCTCCCTCGAGTGGCTCGGTGAGCGCTCCAACATGCACCGACGTCTGGAAGCCTGCCGGATACACGTCGGCCACCGACGGGATCCACACGAGATCGGCGCCGGCGGCACCCACGGTCGCCACGTCAGAGGCTTCGTTGCGAGGGTAGCGCTCGAAATCGGCCGCTTCGTTGAACTGCTTGGGATTTACGAAGATGGTGACGATCACGGTCGCGCATTCCCGCCGCGCTCGCTGTATCAGCGAGGCGTGCCCGGCGTGGAGAGCGCCCATCGTGGGCACGAGGCCCACGGGCTGGCGTGCAGCGTCCAGCGCGGCCCTCAACTCCGCCCGTGTGCGGAGGACTCGCGGAAGCCTGGTCACCGCCTCGGTCGTCGACGCCTCGTCCACCTACAGGTCCCTGTCGAGCGGGATGCCGCCCACCTGCGCCATCTCGGCCCGATCGGCGGGCGTGCGGCCCAGGATCTCGTTGAGGGCCACCTCGTCGATCTGAGGGCTTTGCTCCCGCGTTGGGAACGCTCCGGCCGCGACGTCGGCGCGGTATGCCTCGGCCGCGCCCTTGATGATCGTGTAGAGCTCAACGTAGTGGCGGGCGTGCTTGGGCGTGAATTCGGCG
The DNA here is from genome assembly GCA_003153755.1 of Chloroflexota bacterium. Taxonomy (GTDB): domain Bacteria; phylum Chloroflexota; class Limnocylindria; order Limnocylindrales; family CSP1-4; genus Fen-1039. Next base: position 2,805 of record PMBG01000067.1, read on the forward strand.
CTCAGGCCGAGCAGGTCCGTGACAACCTGAACCTGGCCCGAACACCCTGCCCCGGCCCCAATGCCGATCGTGGGGATCGTGAGCCGCTCGGTGATCGCGGCGGCAAGCTGTTCCGGCACCAGCTCCAGCACGATCGCGAATGCGCCGGCCTGCTGTACCGCGAGCGCGTCGGAGAGAAGCTGCCGGCCGGCTTCGCGTGTCTTTCCCTGAACCCGATGACCGCCGAGCTGATGGATGGATTGCGGCGTGAGCCCGATATGGCTCATGACCGGGATCCCGGCTCTGACTATGGTCTCGATCGTCCTGGCGCTTCGTTCGCCGCCCTCGAGCTTGACCGCGCCTGCGCCGCCGTCACGCATCAGGATGCCGGCGTTCTCCAGGCTTCCCTCCGGAGTGACGCCGTAGGAGAGGAATGGCATGTCGGCCACCACAAGAGAGTGCTTCGTGCCGCGGACCACCGCCTTGGTGTGGTGCAGCATCTCGGTCATCGTCACGCGTACCGTGCTGTCGTAGCCGAGCATCACCTGGCCGAGCGAGTCGCCCACGAGCAGCATCGGGATTCCCGCGTCGTCGAGAATCCGCGCCGTGGGGTAGTCGTATGCGGTGAGCATGGCTATGCGCTCGCCGTCGGCGTAGAGCTTCGCGATCGACGAAATCGTGAGCCGCGACTCCTGGCGCGGTGATGGAGTGGAACTCAACGACCAGCCTCCACGGATACGGGCGCCTCGGGGTTGGGCGCGTTGTCGGCCGCCCCGGCGGTGTCGGGCCGGACGGTGCCACCGAGCCGGACCACTACTCGATCGAGCAGCAACTCGGCGACCTCTCGCTTCGAAAGCATCGGCAGCTGTTCGGGCGGGGCGTCCGTGGCGTAGATCGTTACCCTGTTCGTGTCGGTACCGAAGCCCGAGCCTTCCTCGGTGACATCGTTCGCCACGATCATGTCCACGCCCTTGGCCCGGAGTTTCTCCGACGCCCGGTCCAGGTCGCCCACTTCGGCCGCGAAGCCTACGAGCACGGGATGGCGGCCGTGTGCGCCTGCAGCGGCCTTGACGCGCTCCGCCGTCTCGGCGAGGAGATCGGGCGTTGGTTCGAGCTCCAGCTTGAGCCCGTGCCCGCGGCCCAGCTTCCTGTCCGCGACGTGGCGTGGCCGGAAGTCCGACACGGCGGCGGCCATTATCAGGATGTTGAACAGCGGCCCTTCCGGCGGCGTGAACGCACGGAGGGCTGCCTGCATCTCCGCCACCGTCTCCACGTGGACCAGGTGGGCGCCGTCCGGCGGCTCGACGGAGTGGTGGCCCAGCAGCAGGGTGACGGCCGCTCCGCGATCCAGCGCCTCCTCGGCGACCGCGATTCCCATCTTGCCGGTGGAGCGATTGCCCACGAAACGAACGGGGTCTATCGGTTCGGCGGTTCCGCCGGCGGTCACAACCACGTGGCGGCCCGCGAGATCGTTTCGGCTCGGTGCCGTCATGCGTGACGCGGCCGCGGATTCGGCCGGGGTCGAGTCGACCGGCTGCGCCGCAAAACCGGCCGGCATGGCGGCCGCCGGCAGGGTGACGGCCGCGGGCGCGCCGTCAAGCGCTTCGACGACCGCGTCCACGATCCTCGTCAGAGCGGCGAGTCGTCCCTGACCCGTCATGCCGGACGCGAGCACGCCGTTCTCAGGGTCTACGATCTCGTATCCGAACTCGCGCAGCCTCGCGACGTTCGCCTGAGTAGCCGGGTGCGAGTACATCCCTCCGTCCATGGCCGGGGCCACAACCACGGGCACGGACGTCGCAAGGCACGCTGCCGTGATCGTGTCCGAAGCGAGTCCGTTCGCCATCGCGCCGAGCCAGTGCGCCGTGGCGGGGGCTACGACGATGGCCTCCACGTCGTGCGCGGCGGCGATGTGGCCGATCCGGCCGTCACCTTGCAGCGACAGCAAGTCCGAATCCACGGGATGGCGGCTGAGTGTTTCCACGGTGAGCGTCCCGATGAACTCCACCGCGGACGGGGTCATCAGCACGCGGACATCCGCGCCCTCCGTCTGGAGGATGCGGATCAATTCGATTGCCTTGTAGGCCGCGATGGAGCCCGTGATGCCGAGCGCGATCCGGCGATTGGCGAGACGTCCGCGGGTTTCGGTCATTTTGCAGGTTCCGAAATGATGTGGATGGAGCCGGCGGCGCTTCCCGTCCAGCCCACGGAGCTATCCCCCGTGATCGTGGGCTCGCCGCTGGCAAGAGCCCACAGAATAGCCAGGCCCTTGAGAGTCAGCTCGGGATCGATGGCGTCCACGCCCGGCATGCCGCGAGCCCACGGTGCGGAAGAGAGCCCGCCGGTCAGGACGATCTGTATGGTCTCGGGGTCGACACGTTCCGACCGTGCCAGTTCGGTCTGGATCCGTTCCAGAAGACCCACGGTCATGGCTCGGTAGCCGATAACGAGCCCCGACTGCATAGCCGAGACCGTGTCCGTGCCGATCGCCTTTTCGGGCTCCTCGAGCTCGATGCGGGGAAGCCGGGCGGTGCGAGTCGCCAGCGCCTCGACTCCCAGTTCGAGTCCGGGCGCGATCGCTCCGCCGATGAACGCCCCGTCACGCGACACGCAATCGAACTTGGTGGCCGTGCCAAAGTCGACGACGATCGCCGGGGTGCCGTACAGCCGCGCAACGGCCACGGCGTTGACGAGGCGGTCCGCACCGACTTCGGCAGCGCTCTTCACCCGGATCGGCATCGGCATGTTGCCGGGTCCTGCCACCAGCAGCGGCAGCGCGCGGCGCTCCGCGAGGACCGTGGCCACGCCCGTGAGCGAGGGGACAACCGACGCCAGCGAAATGGCGGTGACGTCCGCGAGGGAGGCGCTGTCGATGTGGAGCAATCCCTCGATGAGGATCTCCATCTCGTCGGCCGTGGCTGAGGGCCTGGTCGCCGCGCGGCGGGTGGCCATGATCGTCTCCCCATGGACGAGGCCAAGGGTGACGTTGGTGTTGCCGATATCGAGCGCGAGAAGCATGGCCGGATCATAGCGCGCCGAGTGCCAATTCCAGCGTTCCCGGCCGAATTGCGCCCGCCACCTGTTGCTGGGGCTGCGCCTTTGATAGGATCGGCCCAGTCCGTCACCGGCGTTCCCGCACAACCCCTATTGCATCAGGAGAGCGTGTCGTCCGTGTTGCCTGCGAAGTTCTTCGTGAATCGCGGCATCGTCTCCAGCCGGACAGACATGCTCAACGTCCTGCGACCCCTGGAGAAGCAGACCGTCGCCTACCGGTACTACCGGGGCCACGAGCTGGTTCAGCATGGATTGGGCTGGGTTGAGCGGATCGTCATGAACGATCCGGAGACGTCGACGTTCTTCACCCCGCTCTCGATCTGCCTGAACGTCGATTCGTTCGAGCACCTCGAGTTCGA
>PMBG01000093.1:0-18710 GCA_003153755.1 Chloroflexota bacterium
CGTTCGTCGCCGCGTCGGGGCCGCGTCGGGGGCCGGGCCGGGGCCGGGGGCGGGTGCCATCGTGCCATCGTGCCAGATGTGCACGCGGTGGACGTTATCCCGGACATCTGCCCGACAACATGACAGATGTTCATCCGCAGGACGCTATCGCCGATGCCTCGCGCTGGCGCCTCCCCACACGCGACTTCGCGTGATCGATTCAGCGCGTGGAGCCCCTCGATCGGGCCGGTTCGGGGCGCCGCGGGCCAAATCGCCGGCCTGCAGGTGGCAGGAAGCGGCGCCTACCCGGGTTTATGTTCCCCGGATGAGAACGTGTCATGAAGCACGCGGATCGGGCAGGATCGGACGCGTCCGAGGTTCGCATCCGGCTCCTGACGTGGAGCGTCCGAATCCGGCCCGGTGATGCGGGCTAGGCTTCGACTTCCTTCTTGTCCTGCGCCGCGACGGCGCCCATCGCCGCGTTTGCCCCGGAAGAACGCAGGACCTGCGAGTAAAGGCCCTTGTCGTCCGCGTCGACGCTGGATGGAACACCGGAAAGCTGCACGATTGCTGCCGGCGTGGATGCCGGAGCGGGTGCGGGAGTGGAGGCCGGGGCAACTGCCTTGTTCGAGGCCTTCGGCGCGTACATCGCGCTGACCTGGCCGGCTGAGATCGGATTGACTGCGCCGATTGTCATTTCATCATTCCCTAAGCGGATTGCTTAACATATCGGCGCGCGTGGCGATTCCGTTAGTCGCATGTGGCGTCGGAGCAACGCTATCCCCGTTCGTCGGTACCGGCGGTAGCCTCCTGCGCGAGCAGCTGCTCGAGGACCTTCGCGACGCCGTCTTCGTCATTGCTCGCTGTGAGGAGGAAACCGGCCGCGATGACGTCGGGGTGTGCGTTGGCGACGGCGTAGCTCGTGCCCGCCCAGCCGAGGAGGGGCAGATCGTTGGGCATGTCGCCGAAGGCCAGCACCGATTCCGCGTCCAGGCCGCGCCCGGCGCAGAAACGCGCCAGCGTAGTTGCCTTGCTGACCCCGGACGCGCTCAGCTCTATGGCGGCTCGCTCCGGATTCGAGTGGGTCACTTCGGCGAGGTCGGCAACGATCGCACGGGCGACTGCGAGCAGCTCGTCGGCGGTCCGGTTCGGGTGGCCGAACAGCAGCTTGACGGCCGGCGACCCGAGAAGCCGGGCGATATCCCCCGTTGGCGGGTCCGTTTCCGTATCCCACTGGTGCTGCAAGTGGCCGGGCTCGCAAGCGAATCCGGCGAGCGATTCGACGGCGAATGACCCGCCCGGTACGGCTTCGCGCAGACGACGCACGATCTCGAGTGCGGCCTCGGCTGGGAACGGTCGGGAGTCGACCACGGACTCATGGAGCAAGTCGTAGGTGATCGCGCCGTTGGCACAGATCGCGACCCCGTGGTGGCCGGTCATCCGAGCGATCGGCCCCATCCACCTCGGCGGGCGAGCCGTGACGAGCACGAGATCGAGCCCGGCCGACGCGAGACGGGCCAGCGCACTGCTGGTCCGGGCGGAAACCGTGCCGTCTGTGCGGAGAAGCGTGCCGTCCAGGTCGGTCGCGACAAGGCGGATGCGTCTTCGGCCTGCGCCGGTTGTCGCCGCGGTCACCGTCCGGCCTTGCGAGCCTCGATGAACGCCTCGACCGCGGCCAGGTCCGGCGCGTTCAGCGCGTGCGGCATCGTCATGCAGACCAACGCCGCGACGGCCGATGCGAAATCCACCACGCGCTCGTCCGGCCAGCCCTTGAGGAGCCCGTAGCCGATCGCGCCGCGGAAAGAGTCTCCGGCGCCGGTGGTGTCCAACGGTTCGATCGCGTACGGCCGCGCCGTGACTCGCTCGCCGCCTCGCCGCGCATACCACAGCTCGCTGCTTCCGAACGTGAAGATCACGAGACCCGCGCATGTCTCCAGGTATTTGCCGAACACCTCGACCATGTCGCGGTCCGCATATGCCTGGTCCCTCAACTCCTGCGAGATCACGATGGCCGCGGCGTTCTGGGCAATGAAGTCGTCGTACGGGCTGTCCAGGGTCACGTACGGCTTGCCGTGTTGCACGCAAAGCCTAGCCGCCAGAACCCCCTCAGGGCCGAACCAGGGATCCATGCAGACCATCGCCGCTTCGGCGATGTCCTCAGGCCGCGGCTCGTTCCACTGGCGCGCGCCACCATGGAAGCCCGCGTAGTTGCCGAAAACCGTTCGCGACTCGCCGTCGGCGATCACGACCTCGTCGGCGGACTCGGTGTCGGTGGTCGTGAGGCGCGAGACGTCTATTCCGTAGTCGGCGAGCGTGCCGATCACCCGCTCGGCGCTTCGGCGGTTGACCCAGCAGCCGTCGAGCTTCGTCACGAGCCCCAGCCGCGCCAGTACGATCGCCGAGTTGGCCGCCTCTCCGCCGATCGATTGCACCGTCCGCGCGATCTCGGCGTAGCCGTTCGGGGGCGGAAAGACGAAATCGTCGCGGATCATCAGAACGGTGCTCGGCGCGATCATCCCGTAGCAATAGACGTCGGACATGGCCGAACTCTATCGTGCCGGGCGGCATCTTCGCCCGGCGGTGCGGTACGCTGCGCCGCCGAACTCAGGCCTTGTCGCCGCCGGGTCCACTCGACTCCACCATCGTGGTGGGAGTGTTGTGGACGGCTGTCGTGGCCGGGATAGTGCCCAGGCGGCCGGCCTGGTAGTCGGCGAAGGCCTGCATGACCTCCTCGCGAGTGTTCATCACGAAGGGGCCCATCCAGGCGACGGGTTCACGGATCGGGCGGCCACCCAGGATCAGCACGTCCAGGTGCGGGCTCCGGCTTTCCTGAACGCGCGCCGCGGAGATCGTGATCGAGTCGCCCGGACCGAACACGGCCAGCTGACCGGTCCCGATGGGGCGGGCGTCGGCGCCCACTGCGCCCAACCCGGCCATCACGTAGACGAGGGCGTTGTAGTCGGGGCGCCACGGAAGCGTCACCTGGGCGCCGGGGCTCAGCGTCGCGTGCGCCAGCGTGATCGGCGAGTATGTTGAGCCCGGACCGCGATGCCCGGCGATCTCGCCCGCGATGATCCGCACGAGCGCGCCGCCGTCCGGCGACGAGACCATCTTGACCTCACCCGCCCTGAGATCCTGGTAGCGCGGCTGGGCCCACTTCTCCGACTTCGGCAGGTTCACCCAGAGCTGGAAGCCATGGAACAGCCCGCCGCTGACCACCAGCGTCTCCGGCGGCTTCTCGATGTGCAGGATGCCCGCGCCCGCGGTCATCCACTGCGTGTCACCGTTGGTGATCACGCCGCCGCCGCCGTTGGAGTCCGAGTGCTCGAACGTGCCGTCGATCATGTAAGTCACGGTCTCGAAGCCGCGGTGCGGGTGCCAGGGTGTTCCCTTCGGTTCGCCGGGCGCGTATTCCACCTCGCCCATCTGATCGAGATGGACGAACGGGTCGAGGTCACCGAGGTCGACGCCGGCGAACGCGCGTCGGACGGGGAAGCCCTCGCCTTCGAGCCCGTGAGGGGCCGTTGTCACGCTGCGGACCGGCCGCTCGAGAGTGGCGAGCGGATCGGGGACCGGGATGCGCGGCAGCACGGTAATGTCGGGGACGGTGAGAGCGGGCATGTCCTGGATCCTTGTTCGGCGCGGGTTCTCGGCGGGCGCGTCCTGGCGCGGGCCGCATCCATCATCGACCTCACACGGCCCCGGCAGAGAGCGGCCGCCCCATCCAGACCGCGTGGTGAGCCGGAGCCACCCGCCGAAGGTCTCCGGCCCAAAGACCTCTCGCACGACTTCCACCAGCGCATCGAACCCGATCCGGACATGGAAAGACCGCCGCTCCCTGCGTCGGCGGTCTTTCCAGACGAAACTCGATGAGTGTCTTTCTGCGCCTGGGCCTCGAGCGCGCCCCGTCGAGATCTAGGCCGCTTCGGCCGGTTCGAACTTGGTCTTGCGCATGAACCACAGGAAGATCACGCCGCCCGTGGCGGCGAAGCCGGCCAGGCTAAGGTTCAAGATCGGGTAGGAGACATCCGGATTGGCTCCACTCACGAGCGAGCCCGGCAGGCCGCTCAGATTGAAGCCGAGCACGGAGTTCCAGGTGGCTGCCTGGTCTGCGGCTTCCACACCGTAGATCTGGGGGACGATGTAGAAGGCGGATGCGATCACGAGCAGAACGGAGACGATCCTGAACGTCCTGGCGTCGTCGTCCGAGTCGCCGGTGAGCTTCGCGAGAAGCGCCCAGAAGAGGATCAGCGCCGCGATCGGGGCTGTGACCGGAACGCCGAGATCGGCGCTCATATACACGTTCGGGAAGAGAAACACGACGCTCAGGGCGAAGGTCACAACGAGCAGACCGTCGCGCATCAGGACGTAGCTGAGCCACCACACGTCGCCGCCGAACCGAAGCGTGAGTCCCTGCAGGTAGCGGAGGATGTAGGGCCTCGCGAAGTGGAGGGCCAGAGTGAAGGACCACAGGATCGGCAGTACGGCAGCCACGGAAAGCAGCATCCAGTACTGCGTGCCCTGAACGAGTGCTTGAGTCTGGTCAGGCATTAGGTGGGTCCCTCCTAGCTCTGAGCCACGGGCTGGCTGTCGGCGCCCGCGCCGGTCTTACCGCGCGGAGCGGGCGATGCGAGCCGCAGGTTGTAGATGACGATCACAAGGCCCATCACACCGACCAGGGCCTGGGAGACGTACACGAGGGGAATGGCCCAGGTCGGGTTCTGAGAGCTGACGAGGATCGACGCGAACTGATTGGAGATGCTGCTGCCCACGGTGGTCATCTGCGTTCCGAGGAAATAGGGCACCAGGTAGAGCCCGGCCCCGGTGGCGAGCAGGAACGTCTGAAGCTGGAAGCTCCGGGCGTCGGAGTCGGCGCGAGTCATCACCTTGAGCATCAGGACAGCGAAGGCGCACGCGGCAGCCAGACCGCCCGTGATCGGGAGATCGTTCTTACCCACCACATCGGGGTAGAAGAAGATGAAGCTGCCCAGGAAGACCTGGAGCAGGAAGATGTCGCGCATCCCAACGTAGATCGTCCACCACAGGTCGGCGCCGAGGCGCAGGGTGAACTTACGGGTTAGTTCCAGCATGTAGGGCCGGGCCAGGTGCAGGGCAACCGCCAGCAGCCAGAGGGCGACAAGCGCGGCGGCTATCGTCCCTTCGATGAATTGCTCTGCGGCTCCAAACGCCGGGGAGTCCATCAGTCACGACCTCCTGAGGTAGGGCCGGGGTTGCCGGCCTGAGCGGCGGTCCGCGGTGAAACGCGGGTTGTCTGGGACGCGTTCATCTGCAGCTGATCAGGGCCGTCCCTGGGACCGCGCCCGGATTGAACGTGAACCTCCGCGCATCTGTAGATCGAGTCGCAGCGGAAGCAGCGCGTCGCCTCCGCCTTCGCCGTCGCGGGGTCCAGGCTCGGCTGGGTTGCAGCGAATGAGCCCGGCACGTACGCCGACACTTCCATGCCAACTCGCGGCCGTTCGCCGAGATCCAGCGTGAGCACGGGCTCCGGCTTCTTGGGCACTCGGACCGTCGCCATGATCTCCGCCTCACCGTGGCGAGAACCGGAGAGGTACTCATGGATCGAGGCGGCGGCCCGCCGTCCCGCACCGACGGCGTGGATGATCGTCTTGGCGCCGGAGACTACGTCGCCACCGGCGAAGACGCCCTTCCGGCTCGTGGCCAGACCGGAGTCCGCCACGATCCCGGAGAAGCCGCTCGTGCCGATACCCGCGCCCGGGGGCAGGATCGACGGATCCGGCTCCTCGCCCACGGCCACCAGCACGGTGTCGCAATCGATTTCGTGGCCGCTACCGGGGATCGCCTCGTAGAGCGTCCGGCCATTGTCGACCTTGCCCGTCGCTCGCTGGCCGACGTACTTGATGCAGTTGAGCTTCTTGTCGGTGCCGGTCACTTCCGAGACCGCGGCCTCGAAGCGGATGTGAACGCCTTCGTGCTCGGCGGCCTCGACTTCCTCGGCCTGGGCCGGCATCTCCGACCGTCCGCGGCGGTACAGGACCGTCACGGACGACGCGCCGGAACGAAGCGCCGAACGCGCCGCGTCCATTGCCGTGCTGCCGCCGCCCACGACGACGACTGCGCCCTTGAGCGCTGGCTTCTCGCCGAGGTTGACCTGCTTGAGGAAGAGCGTCGCCGGGATCACGCCCGGCAGCTCATCGCCCGGCACGCCGAGCTTGCGGCTTCGGGATGCGCCGGTCGCAAGGAAGACCGCCTGATACTTGGCCTCGAGATCGTCAAGGTTGAAGTCGCGGCCCATCGCGGAGTTGAGCTTCAGTTCCACACCCAGGCCCACGATGCGGTCGATCTCCTCGCGGATCACGTCACGCGGCAGGCGGTATTCGGGGATGCCGATCGCCATCATGCCGCCCGGAACTGGCATGGCCTCGAATACCGTCACGTTGTACCCGAGCCGGGCCAGGTAGTACGCGGCGGACATTCCGGCCGGACCGCCACCTACGATGGCCACCTTCTCGGTACGTCGCACGGCCGGCGGTGTCGCCTTGGGCAGCTTGCCGGCCTCGGTGGCGAACCGCTTGATGCGCCTGATCGCGATCGGCTCGTCCAGAGTGCCGCGCCGGCAGGCGGACTCGCACGGAGCCGTGCAGATCCAGCCGCAGACGGATGGGAAAGGATTTACTTCGGCGGCCACCTCATACGCCTCGTCGAAGCGGCCCTGGGCCACGAGGCCCACGTAACGGCCGGCGTCGGTGCCGGCCGGGCAAGCCTCCTGGCACGGAGCGATCGGATCCTGACGGGAGTCCGTCACCATCGAGCGCCAGACTTGCCAGTCCGCAGGTCGTTCGCTCGTGCGCCACTGGAACAACCCGCCCCACGGCGACACGCGGTTGGACTTCAGAGATTCGCGAGTGACGTCTCCGAGCGGCTGCCACGCGGGAGCCTGCGCAGCGGGCCGAGTGATGGGGCCCTGGCGCGGAGCCAGCGGCGTAGCGCCTTCGACCGCGTCGAGGAGCACGACGTGCGTGGGGCACTCACGGACGCAGATGCCGCAGCCGACGCACTCACCGACCTGGATCGGGTACTGCATCATGAAGTTGAAGGGGGTTCCGTAGATCCCCGAGCCCTCGACGCCCGGCTTGGTGGGCCGGTCCATGTCCAGAGCTTGAACGGGGCAGACGTCCATGCAGACGCCGCAGTTCAAGCAGTTGCTCTTCTCTACCTGTATCCGGTAGCCCATGCAGCGCCTCGGTAGTGCGAATTGCTTACCGTCACGATGGCGGTGTCTTCGCGGCGCTACATCTGCCGATTGACCACAGTTGCCCTACCCGCCCGAGTGGTTCCCTCCCACCCGAGTCGGCCGATCGGGAGTTCTTCGGGGCGGCCGGAAACCCGGGCGGTCTTCTTGCGGTTCTTCGGCCACTCGCGGGCACCGGCCCGACGCACGTGCTCGATCGGTCAGCGACGACGGCCGTAGGCTTCGCGCGGCAGGCGGCTGTCACGCGGTGAGTGATCGCCGCTGAATTCGTCGCGGGGCGGATCCGGAACGAGGCCCTCGCGGACCGCCCGAGCGGCGAGCTCGGCACGATTCTGAGCGTGCAGCTTCTCCACGATGTTCTTCAGATGGAACTTGACCGTGTTCTCGCTGATCCCCAGCTCCGCGGCGATCTCCCGGTTTCGCTGACCGGCCGTCACGAGCTTCAGCACCTCGAGCTCGCGCTCGGTCAGCCGTTGCACGGCGGGCGGATTACTGGACGGCGTCCGCAGGAACTCGTCGATGATGCGGGCCGCGGTCGCCGGCGTGATGGCAGGCTCGCCTCGAGCGACGCCTTCGAGCATCGTCCGGAGCTGCGGAGCCTCGAGGTTCTTAAGAAGGTAACCCTGGGCCCCGGCCTTGATCGCCCTGAACAGGTCGGCTTCGTCCTCGCTCACGGTGAGCATCACGATGGCGACTTCGGGGTGCCGCTCCTTGATCCTGGCCGTGGCGTCGAGGCCCGAGACGTTGGGCATTCGAACATCCATCAGCACCACGTCCGGAGCGGTCTCGTCTACGAGCTGGATGGCCTCGCCGCCGTCGGATGCCTGTCCCACCACCTCGTGACCCCAGGCCAGAAGCAGTGACGCGACACCGTCGCGGAAGAGGGCATGGTCATCGACAAGTAGGGTTCTCATGTGCTCAGTCTGCCTCCGATACTGCCGCAGCGGGCGATCGGACCGCCTGGTGCTGCAATGTGGAACGACCCGTCTCGCCGGGCGTGACATCACCGAATGGGTGGGTCCAGACGGGCCCGCCCACCGGTACGCGTAGTTCGACTTCGGTACCTCTTGCGGACGCGCTGTGCCAGCTGATTGCCCCGCCGATGGACTCGGCGCGCTCCCTCATGCCGGCCAGACCGAAGTGGGGCCATCGCTCCGGTCCCACAGAAAGCAGGTCCGCCTCGAAGCCCACACCGTCGTCGCTGATGCGCAGGACGAAGACGTTCTCGTCCAGATCCAGGCTCACGGCAACGCGCTGGGCGCGGGCATGTTTGCGAACGTTGGTCAGGGCTTCGCGCGCGATGCTGAAGACCTCGGACTGGGCGGCAGCCGACATGGGCGCGCGTACGGCCTCGGGCGTGGCCGTGAACCGGACCGCGAGCTTCGACGACTCCGCGTACTGAGACGCGTACTCCTCGAGGGCGGCAGCGGCTCCGCGCTCGGCTGCCGCCGGTGTGGAGAGCGTCAGGATGGCCTCGCGCACATCCACGTACAGGGACCGCGCCGCGGTCGCGAGCTGGTCGAGCTGCCTTGTAGCCTCGTCGACACGGCCGTCGGCGAGGAGTTCACCCACGGCCTGCGACTTCGTGTTGACGTAGGCGAGCACCTGGGCCAGGCCGTCGTGCATTTCGCGGGCGATCCGCTCGCGTTCGTCCTGAACGGCGAGCGCTCGGAGATCGTCCCTGATACGAGCCGCTTCGAGGGCCAGGCCCACCTGAGTGGCAAATGCCGAGAGGGTCTCGAGTTCGGCCGGCAGGAACGATCTGGGCCGCGCCGTGGCAAGCCCGATCGTTCCGACGCGCTTGTCGCCGTGCGCGATCGGAGCGAGCGCACGAACCGAATACCCGTCGCCCAGGAAGCAGTCGAGATCGTCATAGTCGGGGGAATCGGCCGTTTCGGACGGCCGCATCACGCCGGGGGCTGCGCTGACGGCTCGAAGCCGCAGTATCCCGGCCGGGCCGTCGAGGGCCACCAGCGCTGCATCCACGTTCAGCAGGCGGCGGGCATGATCCACGATCGAGGTGATGGTTTGTTCGGGATCCGCCCTCCCCGCAACGGCCAGACTCACGTCGTAAACGGCACGCAGAGCGGCGTTGCGCGATTCGAGAGCGATGTTGCGATCGACCAGGTCTCGGTCCAGACGATCGATGCGGGCAAAGGCGAGCCACGAGCCAACGGCAGCCACGACGGACATGACCATCGTCACGACGATGGCGTCCAGCGGGAACCTAAGCGCGTCGTCGAGCAGCGAATCGCTGAGCACCTCGACGATTACCACGAGGCCAAGGGCGGCGAATACTGCTAGCCAGCGTCGGCGGCGATACATCCGCGGCTCCCGGCCGTGCGGGCGAAGTCCGGCGGCACACGCGCCGGCTACCCACCCATTCGAGCAGCACTATGCGCCGGAATCTGACGTAGTCGATCGAATCGCGGCCGATGTCCTGCAGTGCGGCACGGCCGCCCCGCAGGGTCCGCGGCTCCCTCGGTCGGGAGGCGATAGCCGGCGGTATTCCGGGGCTACGCGGCGTCCCGCTGGGAGGCGGAGCCGTCGTCTTCCTCGGGCAAGCGCCAGCGCGAGACGATCCGCCGCAACTTGTCGGACATCTCGGTGAGCGTGCCCGCGGAATCGACGACCTTCTTCGCCTGACCATGCAACTCGAGCGTGCCCGCGTTGACTTCCTCGGCCGAGGCCGAGTTTTCTTCGCTGATCGCCGCGATCGACTCGACCGAATCGTTCACTCGCAGCGCGCTCGCGCTCATTGCGCCCGCGGCCTCGTTTGTCGTCTGGGCTATCGCCGCGATCGTGTCGGACGCCGATACGACACTGGCCGCGAGCGTCTCCATGTCCCCGATCGCTTGCGTGATACGGGCCACGGCGGCGTTTGAGTTGCCCACGGCCTCGCCGATGTCGTCGAGTGCGGCTGCCGACCGCTGAGCCAGTCCGGATCCGGCCTGAACTTCCTTCGCGCCGATCTCCATCGCCCTGACGGCCTCGGCCGTGCCCTTCTGAACCTGCGAGATGAGCCCGGCGATCTCCTTGGTGGCAGACCGCGACCGCTCGGCAAGCTTTCGCACTTCGTCGGCCACGACTGCGAAACCCTTGCCCTGCTCACCGGCGCGCGCTGCTTCGATCGCAGCGTTGAGCGCGAGCAGGTTCGTCTGGTCGGCGATGTCGTCGATCGTCTGAACGATGGCACCGATCTGCGAGCCCTTCGCGCCAAGGCTCGTCACGACGGCCGCGCTCGTGTCGACGGCATCCCTGATGCGCTCCATGCCCGCAGCGGTCTCGCGAACGGCGGCAGCCCCTTTCCCGGCGGCCTCGCGCGCGGCCGAACCGGCGTCACTTACTTCGGAGGACGCGATCGAGGCGTCGCGGATGGCCTCGGCCATCGCCGAGACGGCCTCCGACTGCACGCTGATGCTGGATGCGGTCTGCGCCGCGCCCGACCCGACCTGTTCGATGACCTGACCCAACTCGATCATGGCCATGCTCGTGTCTGTCGCGCCGTGTGCCTGATCGGCGGCGCCGGAGGCAACCTGCGCAATCGTCTGTGAGATCCGGTCGATTTCGGACTCGGTGTTGCCGGCCACCTCCGTGACCTTCGACGCCGATTCCGCGACGCCGGTGGCGGCCTTGTTGAGGTCTACGATCATCTTCCGGAGGCGCGAGATCATGTAGCGGAAGGTCTGCGCCAGACCGTCCTGCTCGGACTTGGGTGCCACTTCCCGAGTGAGGTCGCCGGCAGCAACACGATCGGCGAGAGCCGCGAGCTCTTCCATGTACGTGCGTATGCCGGAGAACGCCTCGACGAGACGGCCGATCTCGCTCTGCGAATGGGACTGCAGCGTGTTCGGCTGGCTCAGGTCCCCGATGGCCACGTGCGACGCTTGCTCGATGACCATCTCGATGGGCCGGCTGACCGAGCGTGCCACGCTCGTCGCTGCGACGACCGCAACCACGAGAACGGCCAGGGTGAGCGGGTTGAGTTGCCCTCCGAGCACGTCGACGGCCGCGATGAACGCAATGGGAGAGACCGCGGTGACTACGAGCCGCGTACGAATCGTCCAGTTACGCGGCCGGCTCGGCCGGAAATCCGACGGCCTGGGCAGGCTGGTCTCGTGGCGCCGCACTCTGCCCGGATAGGCGAGCACGCGGCTCAGGACGTCCGCTACCCATGGTCGGGTGCGTACGAGGAATCCGCGGATCCCGTTCATCGATCAACCGCCTCTGTTCACTTAGGCCCGGATCTCCCGTTGGCACGCATCAGGGAAGGCACCTAGGGCTTCACGTGGGGTATCGGCGCAACACCCCGCGTGTCTCCTACGCCGAACAACGTATTTCGTGCGGGACGCCGGCGGCGCGAGGCTTCGACCCTCAGACGAAATATGTCGTAGCGATCGATCAGATCCGTTGACGCTGCGGGTCCGTCCGCGGATAGTCGTTGCGACATGGTCGTCACGAGCAGATCCAGCCACGAATCGGACGAACCGGCGGTCGCCACCTCATATGAGATGACGGCCGAGCAGGCCGCCGCGCGCGTCGGGCGGCTCTTCCCGGAGTTGTACCGGCGCTACCACTGGGCCAACCGAGTCTCGGGAGCAGATCTGCCGGTAACGCGCCGCGCGCTCGAGGTGCTGCAGCATCTCGCCGCGAGCGGTCCGTTGACGGTGGGAGAGCAGGCCGAGCATATGGGCTTGCGCCGGAACTCGGTCTCGGAGCTGCTTCAGCGCCTGGAGGCGAAAGGGCTCGTCGCCCGGATCCGCGACGAGCGCGATGAGCGGAAGGTGCTTGTCTGGCTCACGGAGGCGGGACGCACCGTCATCTCCAGGGTCGGCCAGGTGCTGGCGCCGGACCTGCTCGCCGAAAGGATGGCAGCCATGTCCGCGGAGGAGAGAGCCGTCGTGGTCCGCGGCCTCGAACTGCTCACCGCCGCGCAACCTGAACCAACCGTAGTCGAGGCCGTTCCAACGGCCCAGACGCAACAAGCGGAAAGGAACGATCGATGACGATGGCCGTCAGCTGTGAGTCCTGCGGCATGCCCCTCGCGGGCGCCGAGGATCACGCCCTCAAAGACGCCTCGATCCCATACTGCGGCTACTGCGCCCCCGAGGGAACGCTCCCGCCCGCCGAAGAGCGACTCGAGCGCTTCACCCAGTGGACGATGCGCCAGGAGGGTCTGGACTACCAGGCCGCCCGCGTGAAGGCGATCGCGTACATGAAGACGATGCCGGCCTGGAAGGACGCGGCGATCTAGCCTTCGGGCCAGGGGCCGGGCGATCGCGAGCCCGGCCCCCACCTCGAGGTTGACGACCGCCCGTCGGAATCAACCTTCCGCGGTAGCCCGAAATCGTCCGAGCGGCGGACCGGCCGGCGGAGACGGGCGACTATGATCCTCCTCGTTGTCGACCCATGACTCGGATCAAGGAGCCAAAGACCCGTCGTGCCTCAAATGGATTTCATTGGGTGGATCGTCGTCGGATTCTTCGCGGGGGCCCTGTCCGGGGCGGTCGTGGAGCGCGGCCCGCACGGCTGCATGGCGAACACGGTCGTAGGCATCCTGGGCGGGTTGCTGGGCGGCTGGTTCTCCACCACACAGCTGCATTCGAGCCAGACGAGCGGCTTCATCGGCGCGCTCGTTGTCTCCTTCCTGGGCGCGGTAGTGATCCGCCTGATCCTCGACGCCACCGAAGGGGACCGGGGCGGGCGGAACCGCCGCAATCGCGACTAGACCTACCCGTTTCGTCAGGAGAACCGAGTCCGCGCTCGCCGCACGCCCGCGTTAGAGATCGCGGTAGGATGCGCGGGCAAATGGGTGGACGACACGACCATTCCCCAATTGCCCCAGCGGCACGCTGATACGGCCCCAAGGAGGGCGACGATGACGACCACGAAATCCGACCACTCGTCCTCGCAGCCCGGGCCCGCCGCCGAGACTGCGGCGGCCGCCGCACCGGCCCCGCTCCCGATAATCCAGTCGGACAAGCCGTATTCGCCGGGTCTGGCCGGCGTGATCGCCGCGGAAACGGCGATCGGGTACGTGGACGGCTTGAACGGACGCCTCCTCTACCGCGGATATCCCATCGGCCAGCTGGTCGAGAAGGGCACGTACGGGCAGGTCGCCGAGCTGCTTTGGACGGGCGAGTGGCGCAAGAGCGCCCGCCTCGTGCCGGCCGTCATCCCCGAGAACGTCCTCTGCGCGATGCACGAGCTGCCGGACCACACCCACCCGATGGACGCGCTCCGAACCGCCGTCTCGGTCTGGGGAGCCTGGCGCCGCCCGCACTGGCCGCCCACCGTCGATCAGGCCCGTGAACTGGTCGCCTTCGCGCCATCGGCGCTTGCCGCGTTCCATCGAATGCGCCAGGGCCTGGACGTAGTCCCGCCGAATCAGAAGCTCTCGCTGGCAGGCGGCTTCCTCCAGCAGCTCACCGGCAAGGACCCCGACCCGGCGGCCGCGCGAGCCCTCGACGCGTACTTCGTTGTCGGCGCCGAGCATGGCCTCAACGCCTCAACCTTCACGTGCCGCGTGATCATCTCGACTCGGTCAGACCTTGCGAGCGCGGTCTGCGGCGCCATCGGCGCGCTCAAGGGGCCGCTGCACGGCGGCGCACCCGCCGAGGTCGTGAGCCAGCTCCACGAGATCGGCTCCCCCGAGCGTGCCGAGAAGTGGGTTCGCGAGGCCATTGCCCGCGGCGACAAGATCATGGGCTTCGGCCACCGCGTATACCGCGCCTACGACCCTCGCGCGGCCGCTCTCCGCAAGGTCGCGGAGGGCATGGCGGACATGGCCGACTGGCTCGATACCGCCGTCAAGGTGGAGGACGTCGTCCTGCGGATCTTCGGCGAGTTGAAGCCGGATCACGTTATCAAGACGAACGTGGAGTACTACGCCGCGGCAGTTCTGCAGGGCGTGGGTCTGCCGCCGGATCTCTTCCCGCCGACGTTCGCGCTGGCCCGAATGGCCGGCTGGAGCGCTCACGCGATCGAGCAGGCATCCGCCGACAAGCTCATCCGGCCCGATGCCCGATACGTGGGCTCGCCGGAAACGTCGGTCCCGGACTTCAACCGCTAGCCGGCTGCCGGCTCCGACCCGGATCGCGCGCCGGCCGATACTCGTCGGGCGAACATGACCGCGACGACGCAACCGACGCCGAGAACGGCGGCGGAGACGTAAAACACCGGCCGTAATCCGGCCGTCACCACGCTCGCCCCGATGGCCGGCCCTGCGATACCGCCCAGGTATAGCGGCAGGTAGATCAGATTGAGCGTGGCCGAACGGCGCGCGGCCGGCACTTCGGTGGCCAGAATCCCGGACACCATGGCCCCCACCACCGCCTGGAACGCGATCGCGAGGCCGTACAGGAGCGCCAGCCAGTACACGTTCGGGGCCACAGCGAGCGCCGCGAACGCAACCGCAATACCGGCGATTGCCGCCACAAGGACGGGCCGGAACCCCAGCCTGTCCGCGATCCACCCGCCGGAGGGCGAGAGGGCCGCGCCGATGATCGGGGCGGTACCAAGCACAAGACCAACCGAACCGGCCACGGCCAGCGGTGTGAGCTCAACGTCGTGGACCAGCAGCGACATGTACTGGGCCGACATCTGCCGGCCCACGAAGACGAGCCCGTAGATGACGAACAACCAGCGCACGGTCCCGTCGGCCATGACGCCTCGAACGGCAGCGTAGGCGAGGCGAATGATGCTGCCCTGCGGCACCACTTCCGGACGGACTTCGCTCGAGAACGCGGCGAGCATCACAGCGATCCCAACGGACAGCAGTGATGCGAGATAGAAGACCGAGGCACTCCCGGCGTGGAGCTGGTCGATCATGAATGCGCCGATCGCGGGACCGGCCCCAAACCCGAGCGGGCTGCTTGCGGCGAACAACCCCATAGCCAATCCGAGCCGTCCCCGGGGTGTCACGTCGTGAATGGCGGCCATCATCACGCCGCTGTTTCCCAGCTGAAAACCTACGAGCAGCATCCCCACAACCAGCTGCCAGGTCTGCTGGCTGGACGCGATGATCCCGAACACAACCGCTTCGACGAGGGCGCTGCGGACGATGACCGCCTTTCGGCTGTACTTGTCCGCCCAGACGCCCCACAGCGGTATCAGCGGTAGCCCGGTGAGGAAGAAGAGCGAACCGAGCAGGCCCACGAAGTGCGGGATGTCTCCGTCCGGCATGCCAACGTCCTTCAGCCGGTTGAGCATGAAGGCATATATCTGGGACACGCCCAGCCCTTCGACGAATGACGTGATCCAGTACAGGGCAAGCAGGCGCCGCCAATCCGGCGCGTCGTGGAGACTCACTGCCGCAGACTATCCGACTGGCGGCGGAACGGCAGGAGATGTTCCCCGCCGCGCCGGGCCGCGAGCGCCGCCGGAGGCTTCTCGGCGAGGGGCGCGCGCCGTGGTTCTCCCCGAAGTGCCCGCAGGCGGTATCTTTCCCTGGTCCGCCGCCGACAGGCGGACGGATCGGACAGGAGGAGCCGGGTGAACGACAGAACCTGGAAGAACATCTCGATCACGCTCGGAGTGATCTGCGCGCTGCTCATCGGAGTGGCAGGTGCGCTACTTGTCGTGGGCGGCAAGAGTGGGTCCCCCACGACCAGTTCGAGCCCCGATTCGAGCTTGGTCAGCGTCGCGAGTCAGGCGCCGGACGCCACGCCGACCGGCACCGTCATCCCGGGCCAGAGCCAGACGGCGAGCGTGGTGCCGGTCGTGTCCGCCTCTGCCACTCCGGCATCCGGCCCGGGCGATCCGGCGACGATCACATTCACAAACCTGGGCCTTGACGCGAGCAAGGACACAAACGGCTTCTCGCGTACCTTCACGTTCGTCTCCGACGGCCCCGGGCCGGTGACCTTCGCCGTGACGAAGATATCCAAGGGCGGCACGGCCAAGATGTGCATCAAGGTCGACCTGGGTGACTTCGCCTGCAAGGTTGGGACCCTGGTCAGCTTCCTCCAGAGCAAGGCCGATCCGGGCCACAACACGTGGACCATGGCGCTTCAGGGGTATTCAACATCGGCGCCGGCGGTGGACGTCACCATGACCTGGCCGTCCGTCAACCCCAAGGTAACCGTGAACCACGGCCGCCTCCAGGGAAGCAGCACCTCAGGCGTGTCGGAGGCGCTGAACGGCCTCGCGTTCACCTTCAAGCCGCGCAAAGCCGGCACCGTGAACGTACAGGCGGTGTGGACGACGATTACCGCGGACGTGTCGATGACCCTGTGGGATGTGACGAGCGCACCCTCGCTGACGATCGACACTCGTACATATCCGCAGGCAGCTTCGGTAACACCCACCTACAGCTTCAAGGTTGACCAGACGAAGTCTTATCAAGGGAGACTTCGCGACTCGTCGCCCGACAACGGTCGTCCTGACCTCACCGCGGAGATCACCTTCCCATAGCGGCTCCGCGCCTCTCAAAGCCCGGGCCGGTAGCAGACGAAGGCCCGACTCGGGCAGTTGAGTGGAGTGAACCGGCTTGGACGACCAACCGCAGAACGACGCTGCGCCCGGGCCGTACGACGCACCCTCCGATCCCGACGCCCCGACGAGAGCCGGGGATCTCGAGGAGTTCTCCCTGGCGGAGTATCCGGCCGCGCCCGTTCCGGCGGACGAGTACCCGTTTCTCGACGATACGATCGACGCCGGCGTCACGCCTGCTGCCGCCGACAAGCCGGCGAGTCCCGGACGGACGGCGCGGCTGAGCGGTCGATTGCGCGGCGCCGGCGCGGGACTCTTCCGTACTCGCCGACGCAAGCTCGCGACCGGGGCCGCAGTGGCGCTGGTCGCTGTGCTGGCAGTCGGAACGCTCGTGGTCATTCCGCGGATGAGCGGCTCCGGCTCGGCGGCAGGGACCGTGCCGGCGATGTCGCCCGTGGCGGCCGTGCCCACAGCGACGGGTTCACCTTCGGGCGCCGTGCCATCGGGGTCGCAATCCGGGATGCCAATTGCGGCGACTCGCTCGCCGCTCGGAACCAGCGATCAGACGAGCTCACCGCGATCGATCCCAACCCAGACGGCACCCACTGCCGCGATCACCTTTACCAACGTCGTGCTGGACGCGGACAACGACCCGAACCGGACGACGCGCACATTCATCTTCGCAAGCGATGGACCAGGCGCCGTCTCTGCCGAGATCGTGTCGTCCTCGCCATCCGACACTTCCCGTATCTGCCTCGCCGTGGACGACGCCGCGCAGGCGTGCCAGGAAGGCGTTGCGCCCGGCTTCACTTCGATCGTTGCACCCACCGACCACTCGCGCTGGACGGTGACCCTCACGTCGGCGGACCATGGCTCCCCGACCGTGGACATCGCATTCCGGTGGCCCTCCAGGCAGCCGTTGATCTGGGTCATGTACGGGCGGTTCCAGGGTTCGCCCAATCCCGATTCGGTGCGGAGTCTTCAGGCAACGTTCAAGGCGCGAACTACGGGCCGCCTGACGCTGGAGGCATCGTGGGGAGCAACCGCTTTCGCGGCTTCGGTTTCGCTCGCGGATGTGTCGGCGACCAGATCCGTCACGGTCGATCAGGTGACATACCCTGCCGCAATGTCGGTCTCGCCGTCCTATTCGCACCCGATTGCGACGGGAAAGACCTATCGAGTCGAACTGCTCAACGGGAGCCCGGACGCTTCGCGGCCGAACCTGACGGCAACTATCGCCTTCCCTTAGGCCTACAGCGCGGGGATCTCGTCGATGCGCACGACGTGGCCCAGACTCCGGATGCGGAAGTCCGTCCAGACGCCCGAGGTCCAGTAGACATCGGATTTCACCAGCTCGAGCGCAGCCTCCTCGGTGGGGACTCGCAGGAGAAGTAGCGAGCCGGACATGTCCGCGAACCCACCTGCTTCGACCATGATGCCCTCGGCTCTCAGCCGGCCGATGCGTGCGAGGTGCTCGGCCCGAACTGCCGGCCTCTTTTCGACCGCGTCGGGCGCGTATGCGCACTCGGCGACCCAGATCTGCTCGATCGCCAGCCCTTCCGGAACTTCGCCTGCCACTGCCGCCTCCAAGCCCTAGGGATGACCGTCGGAGTCGTCCGACCAAACGATCGCCGGCCGAGTGTCGTGGCTTTCGGCAGGCGGTTCTGGCACGGCGGGCGCGGCATGCGGTTCTGGCGCGGCGGGCGCGGCGGGCGCGGCCGGATCGAAATGCTGATGCCAGGGGACAGACCGCACGGCCTGCGGGAAGCGGATGGCCGAAGCGCCGGCCTGGGCATCCCCTTCCGCCGGACGCCCAGCCTGCTCGCGCAGCGAGCCGGCGTCCTCGCGGAAAGCCTCTACCTGGGACGTGAGCTCGGGCTCGGGCTCGGGCTCGGGTTCGGGCTCGGGTTCGTCTTCGTCGTCCGCGATCCTGAAGGTAAATTCGGGTACCTGGTCCGCCTCCTCGTCGAGGGACTCGGAAGCGGCCTCCAACGTGGCATCTTCGACGCCCGACGGCTCGGGCTGGGCCACCGGCTGCTCTTGCTCCGGCTCGGGCTCGGGCTCGGGC
>PMBG01000093.1:18797-28861 GCA_003153755.1 Chloroflexota bacterium
CGGGCTCGGCTTCTGGTTCGGGCTCGACCACGGCTTCGGGCTCGGCTTCTGGTTCGGGCTCGGGCTCGGCCGCGGCTTCGGCCGTCGGCTCGACCACGGGCTCGGGCTCGACCACGGCTTCGGCTTCTGGTTCGGGCTCGGGCTCGGGCTCGACAGCGGGCTCGGGTTCAGGCTCGGGCTCGGGCTTGCGAGCCTCCGCGATCCACGCGACGTCCTCCAGCGGTACGGGCGCCACCGGCGGTTGCACGGCTACGGGTATCGCGGGATTGGCGATGCGCGACGCAAGCGGTCCCGGACCGAAGCCGGGGACGCCGGGAACGGCCCGGTAGAACGTCGGGGCCGGAAGCGCCGAAGGCGATGAAGCCGAGTTCACGGCCGCCGCGAGCGGCCCAGCGGCCGGCATGAGCGACCTGCCGACCGGCGCGCCGGGTTCGGCTTCGATGGGGCCGGGGAGCTCCACGACCTTGTCGGCCAGGGCGTCATAGCGATTGGACGTAGCCAGGTAGATCACCTGGAAATCGGCCGATATCTCGCGCAGCAGCAATGCCGCGCGAGACGCGCGGGTGTCATCGAAGGTGACGAACGGGTCGTCCAGGATCAGCGGTGGATGCCGTCCCTGCGTCACGAGACGCACCAGGCCGACACGTGCGGCCAGGAACACCTGGTCGATGGTGCCCTTGCTCAAACGGGAGGCCGAGACCCAGTTGTTCTTCTCCGGCGCCCAGACCTGTATGTCGAGCGTCTGATCGTCGATGCTGACCTTCTTGTAGCGTCCGCCGGTGAGCCGCCCGATGTCGCGCCCGACCTGCTGCTCGAGGAAGCGCGTGGCCTTACGCATCGTCATGCCTTCGGCGATGTCGATTGCCTTGAGCGTCTTCTCGTAGATGCGGACTCTGTGGCGCAGGGCGGTCAGCTGATCGCGCCAGGTGATCAGCCGCTCGGCCTCGCCGGCCACTTGCTCGGAGTCCACGGGGTTCGCGTCGACGCGGGCGATAGCCGCAGCCTCGTTGTCGCGCGACCGCTCGAGCGCCGCGTGGCGATCGCGGACCTCGGCCTCGAGCCGTTCGCGAGCGCGGGCGTCGCTGGCCAGTGGACCGAGGGCGCTCAGCGCGGCCGACTTCTGCTCGATCTCGAGCGCGGCCCGGTCGCGCAGGTCGATCACGCTCGTGGCGTTCTGGCCGGCTAGCAGGGCCGAGATCTGGACCTGAAGAGTGGCAATCTCCTGGCGGCGGGCCTGCTCGGAGGCGAGAAGCTGTTCGGCCGCGGCGATGTCGCGGACCTGCAGCTCACGCAGGATGTTCTGTACGCCGGACTGCGCGACGCGCAGACCCTCTTCGGTGCCCACCCGGCCTTGACGTCGCAGCGTCCGGTCGCGTCCCCGTGAGTCGTTGATGCGGCGCACGTTCACCGCCACGGAGCGCCGCTCCTGGAAGCGTGTGAACACGAAGATACCGGCGGCTACCAGGATGAGCGCGGGCACGATCAGCAGGATCATCGACATGAGGATCGCAAGGGTCGCTCCGACGCCGCCGGCGACAAAGCACGCGAGCGTCGTGAGTCCATAGATGAGGTACGCCGGTTCGGGCTCGTCCGGCTCCACCTCCGGTCCCAGGTCTCCCCGAAGCTGCTCCTGCAAGATCGAGACTCGGCTCTGCAGGACGCGCATCCGCTCGAGCTGATCGCGAAGGTGGGCGATCGATCGCTCCGGCACGGCCTCCAGATCCAGGAGATGCTGCTGCGCATCGGCGGCCTGGCGGTATCTCTCGAACCGCTCGGCGATGACGGCGCTGTCCGTACGGAGACGCTCGCCCTGGCGCGCCGATTCGAGCAGGTTGCGACTCTCGGCGAGCGCCTTCTCGGCCTTCAGCCGTACGTCCCGGGCCTGGGCCAATTCGTCGCGATCGTGCTCGAGCTTCTCGAGTGCGGCCTCACCGGAGCGAAGCGCCTGCTCGGCTCGCGTCACTGCCTCTTCGGCGATCTTCAGACGGCCGGGATTCTTGTCACCGCGCGACCGCAGGGCTCGGACCGCGTCCTCGAGTCTGGCCTTCGCCCTCGATGAGCCCTTGTCTCCGCCGCCGATGCTCGCCTGGAGCCGGTCTCGGAGCGCGCCCTCGTCACGGTCGAGGTCCTCCATCTCCTGATGGCGGATCGAAGCAGTAGACCTGAAGAAGGCCTCGTTGGGAATGCCGGTGAGATTGCCGATTACCTCCTCGGCCTTGGACGGATCGGCGTATTCCTCGCTGCCCAGACGGAGTAGGACGTGACCGCGCTGGCCTCGGAATTCCTTCTCCAGCGAGCCATGCACGGACAGCGTCTCGCCGGCGGGACCGGTTTCGTCGTCCACGAAGAACTCGAGATAGGTGACCGAGCGCTCCTCCTCGCCGGCGCCCCAGGACCTCAGCGCTTCGAGCTCGGCGGTGGCGGCCGTGGGCTTGCGGAAGAGCGCGAGCTCCAGGGCACGCTGGATTGTCGACTTGCCGGCCTCGTTCGGGCCGCGAATGATCGTGAAGCCCGGGTGGAGTTCGATGTCCAGGTCGCGGTGCCGTCCGAACTCGTGCAGCTGAAGCCGGGTGATCCTCATCGGCCGGCGCTCGCGTTCACAGGGTCACCTGTCGACCTTCGAGGAGGTGACGGCCCAGCCGCATCACTTCGCGGAGCTCGGCGAGCTCAACGGCGGGATCGAGCTCCGGCGTTGCCAGAGGCGACGGCCCCGTCGAGTCATCGGCCCGGCCGGGAACGTTCTTGCCGTCGTCGCCGTCCGGGAGCGAACTCAGCTCGATCTCGGCGATGCGCTGCTCCACGGTCCGAATGAACGCCCCGATGACCGTGTCCGGCGGCGCGATCATGCCGTCCGGCGCCGCCGGGATCGACACATCGCGGACGCGGACGCGCAGGAAGGAGGGGCCCAGAGCGCGCTCGATCTCGTCGAGGTCCAGGTCCAGCTCGTCCGGGTAGAGGCCGGTAAGGCGCACGTCCAGGACGAGGTTCGCGTCCGTGTGGCGGCCGATGATGTCGATCAGGTCGGGCTGGCTGTGGATGGTGCTCACGTCGAGATCGAGCTTCTCGGATCGCGTCTGGCCCACGCGCCTGGCTTCGATGGTCACGGCGCGCCGATCCTCACGGTCGTCGAACGTGACCAGCAGGACCTGGCCGGCCCCGTCCTGGTCGACCGCAACCGGCTCGGGAGCACCGGAATAGGCATACGTGACCGTCCCTGCCCTGCCCTCGAGCGCGGAGTGCCAGTGCCCGAGCGCGAGGTAGTCCAGGCCGGAGCGCGCGATCTCGTCCTCCGTGAAAACCACCTGATCGGCGTCGGTGCGGCCCGGAATTGACAGGGCGCCGTGGACCATGCCGATCTTCCAGCGGGCCCGCGTGTCGGAGCGAGCGTCGAGGCCCGCGAGCGGGCTGCGCGGTGATCGCTTGGTGTCGAACACGCGGCCGTAGATGACGGCGTCCAGCTGCGGGAACACGATGTCGGGCAGGTAGGGCGTCAGCACCACGATCCAGTCGCTGGTGGCCCTGGCCATGTTGGCGAGGTCGTACGAGCGATAGATCGAGGCGCCGTCGTAGACGTCGTGGGTTCCGGGGATGATCACCGCCCGGATGCCCGCCCGGACCAGACGGCTCAACTCGGCGGCGACACGCTCCACGGAACGGCGCGGTTGGGTGTTCGAGTCGAAGAGATCCCCGGCCACGAGGAAGACGTCGACCTGCTCGGCGATCGCGAGGTCAACGGAGGCGCGAAAGGCGGCGAATTGCCTTTCTCGGAGCACGGCCGCGCGCTCACCAAGGTCTGTGTGCCTGGCCCCCAGATGGACGTCGGCGGTGTGAAGCAAGCGGAGCATCCGGTCGATTGTGCCAGGTTCGGAGAGCCGCCATATCGCGGCGCCGTGACGTTGGCGGCATATTCCGTATCACCCTGCCCAACTCTTGTGGACAAAGCCCGATTCCGGGTGATCTGCGTGCTAACCTCGCGGCTCCGGTTCGTCCCAACCGGCATTCGGAATCGAGATCAGGAGGCGCTCGCCGGGCCGCCATGAGGCCCTGCGGTCGCGGCATACCCTCGGATTCGATCGCCCTCGGGAGCGCCGGTGGAAGTAAAGGCGGCTCCGGGAGGAGAAACGTGAGTTACGTCGATCGAACCCTGACGTGCGTCGATTGCGGCGCCGAGTTCGTCCACTCGGCCGACGACCAGGAGTACTACGCCAAGAAGGCGTTCGTGTCGGATCCCAAACGATGCCCCAGCTGTCGCGCGGCCAGGCGGTCCGGCCGAGTCGGCGGGGATGGCCGGTCCGACGATCGCGGGGCTTCGCCCGGTCCTCGCGAGTACTTCGCCGCACTGTGTTCACGCTGCGGGAACCAGGCACAGGTGCCGTTCAAGCCGCACATGGACCGGCCTGTCTACTGCTCCGACTGTTTCCGAGTGGTCCACGGGGAAGGCGCCAAGTCCGCCTGATCAACCCCCCGGCTCCGGGCATAACAAAACGGCGGCCGCCTTTCGGCGACCGCCGTTCTTTGCGCTCGAGTGTTACGCCTTCTTGGCGTTCCAGTTCATGTATGCGCCATACGCCTGAGCGGCGCCGCCGACAAGGACGGCGATCGCGACGACGAACAGGAGGATCGGCTTGCTGGGGCAGAGGTTGCCCAGAGCGCTCGAGCAGTAAGCGCCGAGTCCGCCGAACGGGTCGTAGGTGAAGGCCATGAGGACGCCGAGAACGCCGCCGACTGCGGCAAGGACCCCGAGCACGAGCTGGATCACCGGAACCGGCTGCGGCCAGGTGATGTTCGTGTTGGGAGCGTAGGTCAGATACAGGATCACGATTGCGATGACGCCGACGACCGCTGCGCCCAGATCGAGGGCCTGCGCGTTCGACGCGCCATACCAGCCGCCGCCGACGAGCACGAGCCCAAGGACCCAGCCTATGACCGAAAGGGCGGCGCCGCCACCGATCAGCTTCTCGTTCTGATCCAGCTTCGCCAGGATCTCATTCAGCACGTGTAGAGCCTCCTTCTCCAACTTGACCGGCCTCGTCCCGGACCGGCGACGAGCCGGCTTTCACGCTCCGACGGCCTGTATGACGGGGTCCCCAGGCCATGAGAACGGGGCCAGCCTACACCGCGTCCAGAAGCGTGACCAGATGGTATTGCAAGGGGAACATCACAGCGCAACAACGCGGTCAGGTGGAGTGTCCGTCACGCGACGCTCCCAAGACGTCCCTGCGGCCGATTTCGGACCCCTCCCTTCACGCCGTGGGCGCCCGAAGGCCGAGGTCCGCCGCTCTCTGGGCCAGAACCTCGACTTCGCCTGGCAACCTGCCCGTATCGGCAGGTGATACGGCCCTTCGTGCGCCTGGGATGAGCCGTCTCGGGGCTCGGAGACGGGTCTGGTAGAATCCACTCAGTTCCCCAATCGGCGTGCAGTTTCCGAGCGCCCACGGATCCTCAGGCAGCCGTCGCGTCGCGATCGCGGCCCGGGTCAGTCTGGTTCCCGTGCACCGGTTACGTCAGGATTGGGAGTTGGAGGAGGCAACATGGCTCGGCCAGTCCGCACGGCGGTCGCTCCGAACCCACTCCGGCCGGTTAAGTCGCACTTGATCGAGGAGTACAACGCACGGACCAACGTCGTCCGTTGCGACTGCGGTTGGTCGGGCAACGCCGACGACTTCGCCGTCCATCGCCGTGCGGTCGGTGCCGCAAGCCCGTCCTGACGGCAGAAGCCACTTCACCGGGCCGCATTCGGTCGTGGTGACTGACTCCACCGCTTCGCCTCCCCAGCCCCTGGCCACGTATGAGGACCTGGGATACCGCGACGTCTTCTGGGCGGATCGTACTTACGAGGACGCCTGCGACCGAGTCGCGTTGCGCGCTCTGCTGCCCGCGACCGGCGGTAGGCTGATCGAGGTTGGGGCAGGTTTCGGGCGGCTGGCCGGCGAGTACGCAGGTTTTGACGAAGTGGTTCTGCTGGACTCGTCGGACGTCCACGTCGCGGCAGCGCGGGAGACCCTGAGCGGAGACCCCCGATTCGATGTCCGCCTCGGCGACGCTCTGGCACTCCCCTTCCCCGACGGCTCCTTCGACGCCGCGGTCTGCGTCCGCGTGCTGCACCACTTCGGGGACCCGGCGCCGCTGATCGCCGAGCTAGGCCGTGTTCTCCGCCCCGGTGGGGTCCTGGTGCTCGAATACGCGAACAAGCGCAATCTCAAGTCGATTGCCAGGCGCCTGTTTGGCGGCCAGAGCTGGTCGCCTTTCGGGGCCGGGGCGGTCGAATACAAGGCGTTCCATTACGACCACGCCCCGGTGACCGTACGGCGAGCCCTCCGGGCCGCCGGGATGCGCCGCGAGCGACAGCGGGCCGCCTCGCTGTTCCGGGTTCCGGCCTTGCGAAAGCTGCCGCAGGGTCTGTTGATCAAGGCCGAGGCCATCCTGCAGGAGCCGCTCGGTTTCACGACGCCGGGGCCATCGGTGTTCGTGCTGGCTCGCAAGACGGGTCGCGGGTAGGCGTCCGGCGGTCTCCGCCCTCTCAGCACTCCTCCTGGCCGGGCGCCTTCTGGACCGGACGGTACAGATAGTAGTTCGCGGCGCAGGCAGCCTGGTTGCCCTCGTGGACGGCGGCGCTCACCTGGTGGTCGTGCGGGCTCGTGGCATCTCCCGCCGCGTAAACACCCGGGACGTTCGTGTGTTGTTCGGAGTCCACGACGATCTGGCCGAGCTCGTTGAGGCTCACCCCGAGCTGCCGGGCCACTTCGTTGCGCGCCCTGGGGGCATGCGCCGCGAAGATCATCTCCACCGGGAGGCGCGTGTCTTTCGGATCGCGGAGGACGACCGCCTCGATCTGCCCGTTCCGGTTGGGATATGACGCCACCGAAAATCGGTACGCCGGGATCGCGTTGTCGGCGAGATCGGCAATACGCGACTCGGGAACGCTGAAGCCACCTGCTCTCCCGGCTACCAGCGAGACGTGCGGCGTGAAGTCGAGCAGTCCGAGCGCCATCTCGACGGCGTTCTCGTCGTGGCCCACCACGATGACCCTGTGCCCGGATGTCTCGTACCCGTCACAGAGAATGCACCAGAACAGGCTGCGTCCGACGCACTCATCGCGCCCTTCGAACTTGGGAAACGGATCGCGCACGCCGGTCGCCAGGATGATGGACCTCGCGGCCAGTTCCTCCGACTGTCCCGCCCGCACCTCTCCCAGCGAACGGCCCAGTGCCTCATCGCGCGCGACGTTGACCTCGGTCCCGGCGCCCGTGTGTTCCACGTCGCCCTCCACCAGGATCCGGAACCGGTCGCCGTCCTTGTCGGCGGCCGTGACCCGCCCGAGGAGGAACCGAGTGCCGTAGTTCGCGGCTTGCCGACGTCCCGCGAGACGCAGTTCTGCCGCCGGTATGCCGTCCGGAAAACCAAGGTAATTCCGGTTCGTCTGCGACCAGAGCGAGCGGCCGTCTCGATCGTCTATGACGAGGACCGTGCGCTTCATGCGCGACAGGTTTATGGCTGCGGACAGGCCCGCCGGTCCTCCGCCGACGATGGCGCAGTCAACGAATCTCGGGAAGTCGGCCCGCCCGGGATCGGGCGCCGAGGCGATCTCAGGTTCCGCCGGGGCGACCCGCCCTCCGGTCTCGTTCATGTGCAGACGATCCAATCAGCGTCCGCCAAGCGGCGGACATGTCGTCGATCCGGCCGATAGCGTGAGCGCCAATCATGCTCTCACTTCGGCCGGAGTTGCGAGGCGGAATGCGGCCGAACAGGTGGCGGCTCGGGACGTTCGCGTGGCGACCGCCTGCTCGTCTTCGCAACGGAGTGACTCCAGCGAACGGGCATTTCGGGTCCGCCCTAGTAAACTCCGAGTAGAAGGAGCTCCGCCACCGACACTCACGACCACTCGTACGCGCCCGAACAGGCAGACAGGACCATGCAGGCGACCACGCCAACTAAGCCGCCGGCAGGCGCCATCCGGACGCGCGAGGAGCGCCAGCTCCTGCTCCGGCCGCTGCTCGAACAGAGGATTCTCGTGCTCGATGGAGCCACCGGAACCCTCGTCCAGCGATACAAGCTGAGCGAATCGGACTTCCGCGGCGAGCGCTTCCGCGAACACACCCGCGACCTGCGCGGCGACGCCGACGTCCTGACGCTGACCCGCCCGGACGTTGTGCGCGCAGTCCACGACGCGTACCTGGCGGCCGGCGCCGACATCATCACTACCGACACGTTCACCGCCACGCGCATCGCCCAGGCCGACTACGGGCTTGAGGACGCGGTTTACGAGATGCACGTGGAGGCGGCCCGGATCGCGCGCGCCGCGGCCGACGACGCCGAGGCTCGCGAGCCGGAGCGGCCGCGGTTCGTGGCAGGTTCTCTGGGCCCCACGAACAAGTCGGCTTCGATTTCGCCGGACGTGTCCAACCCCGCGGCCCGAAGCGTCACGTTCGAGGAACTGGTCGCCGCCTACGCCGAGGCCGCGCGCGGGTTGCTCATCGGTGGCGTAGACATCCTGATGGTCGAAACCATCTTCGACGTGCTGAACGGTAAAGCGGCCATCTTCGCGATCGAGGAAGTGTTCGAAGAGCTCGGCACGCGTGTGCCGCTCTGGATCTCCGGCACGATCACCGACGCGTCGGGGCGGATGCTCTCCGGCCAGACCGTGGAGGCGTTCTGGAACGCCGTGCGCCATGCCCGGCCGCTGATCGTGGGTTTGAACTGCGCGCTCGGGGCGCGGCAGCTTCGCGAACACGTCACGGAACTCTCCGGGCTGGCGGACACGTTCGTGGCCGCACACCCCAACGCGGGCCTGCCAAACGAGTTCGGCGGCTACGACGAGTCGCCCGAAGCCATGGCCGAAGTCCTGCGCGAGTTCGCGGACGCGGGCATCGTCAATGTCATCGGCGGCTGCTGCGGCACCGGTCCGGCGCATGTGGCGGCTATTGCGGAGGCGGCTCGCGGCCTTGAGCCACGGGTCGTGCCGGTGCGGCCGGCGGCGTTGCGGCTGGCCGGGCTCGAAGCCATGAACGTGGGCGAGGGCAGCCTCTTCCTCAACATCGGCGAGCGCACGAACGTCGCCGGGTCGCGCGCGTTCGCGAAACGGGTAATCGACGGCGACTTCGACGCGGCGCTCGAAATCGCCCGCCGGCAGGTGGACGGCGGCGCGCAGGCGATCGACGTGAACATGGACGAAGCCATGCTGGACTCGGAAGCGGCGATGACGCACTTCCTGAATCTCGTGGCAACCGAGCCTGCGATTGCCCGCGTCCCGATCGTAGTGGACTCGTCGAAGTGGTCCGTCATCGAGGCCGGGCTGCGCTGCATCGGCGGCAAGCCCATCGTGAACTCGATCTCGCTCAAGGAGGGCGAGGAGCAGTTCCTGCGACAGGCGCGGCTCGCCCGCCGCTACGGCGCCGCGGTGATAGTCATGGCCTTCGACGAAGAGGGCCAGGCCGACACGGTCGAGCGCAAGGTCGACATCTGCCGGCGCGCCTACGGGCTCCTGATCGATCCGGCCGGATTCCCCGCCGACGACATCATCTTCGACCCGAACATCTTCGCCGTGGCCACCGGCATCGAGGAGCACGCCGGATACGCCGTTGCCTATATCGAAGCCGTGCGGCGCATCAAGGCCGAGCTGCCCGGGGCGCGGATCTCCGGCGGCGTGTCCAACGTGTCGTTCGCGTTCCGCGGGAACGACCCGGTACGCGAGGCGATCCACGCCGTGTTCCTCTATCACGCCGTGGCCGCGGGCATGGACATGGGCATCGTGAATCCCGGGCAGCTCGCGGTGTACTCGGAGATCCCGCCGGAGCTGCTGGAGCGCGTCGAGGACGTGGTGGGCAACCGCCGCGCCGATGCCACGGAGCGATTGCTAGAGATCGCCCCGAAGTACGCCTCGGGCGGCGGAGCGGCACGGACCGAGGCCGACCTGTCGTGGCGGGAGCTGCCGGTGACCGAGCGGCTTACGCATGCGCTCGTGGAGGGGCTCGACGCGTTTGTCGTGGAGGACACCGAGGAGGCGAGGCTCGCCGCCGCCCGCCCGATCGACGTGATCGAGGGCCCGCTGATGAGCGGCATGAACG
>PMBG01000110.1 GCA_003153755.1 Chloroflexota bacterium
CAGACGATCTGCATCGGCCGGTCCGAGCGGTGGCTCACGTGGCGCGCTGGCCCGAGGCACAGATACGGGTTGCTCTCGCCGCGGTCGTCCTTTCGATTCTCACGGACGAACAGCACGACCTTTGAACCACGCGCCACGTGGTTGATGTACCGCTGGCCGGTTGGAGACGTCGTGGCGGTCCCGCTCTGCGATTCCCAGTGGAAGAGTGTCGGTGAGATTGGGTAGTCCTCGTAGCGCGTCGTCGCCGAGTAGTCCTCGTCGGCCTTGTTGAGCGTGACGAGCAGCAGGTCCGTGGCGGCGGCTTCGGCCCAGATGACACCCTCGCGCGTCTCGCGCAGCCGGCCGTTCTTGACGAGGCCGAAGGCCGCGATGATCTCGTAAAGCCCGTACGTCGCGTGGCTGTGGACGGGCAGCACGCCGGATGCGTCCATCGGCCTCGAGTCCAGGCGCGTCCTTTCCTGAAGAACGTCGAGCAGGTCAACCAGTTCCTCGCGGAGACTCCGGGCAGACCAAAAGGCGGCCAGCGCCTCCCGCATCTCTGCTACCGGCAGCGACCGCTGACCGAGCGCCGCAAGCAGCATCCACTGCAGCCGCTCCTCACGCGACCCGGGCGGCGCCGGCGCCGGCGCCTCACCGCGCGAAAGCCACTCCCGCCACACCCCGTACCGTTCCTCATCGTCCACATGGAGCATCCGCCCCAATGCCCGGGTGTAGTCGCTCTCCGCCGGCTCGGGGACGCCACGCCGATGCCCCGCCGCGCGCATCGCCGCCGTGAACGTCGTGCCGCCGGACGGGTTGCTGTACACGTCCGGCAGATCGAACGAGCTCGCGGCGAGGAACTCTGGCAGCGTTGTGGTGGCCGGCAATCCGCGCAGGTCCTCGACCAGCAGCCGCCGCGTGCTCTTGATCGCCGAGCGCAGATTGGCGAGCACGATCTCCTGCGAGATCTCGTCCAGGCGGATCGCACAGCCCGGCGGCATCAGCGGGAACCCGCTCTGAATCGCGCGCTCCACCTGCCGGCGAGTGCCGCCGAGGAGCGCCCGGTACTTGACCTCGAACCGGTATTCGGCATGCGCCTGGCCGATGAAGTCGAGGACGGTCAGGACGGTCTTCCCATCGGCCCAGCGAAGCCCGCGGCCCAGTTGCTGAAGGAAGATCGTGGCGCTTTCGGTCGGCCGGAGGAGCAGGATCGTGTCGACCTCCGGTATGTCCACGCCTTCGTTGAACACGTCCACGGTGAAGATCGCCCGAAGCTCGCCGCGACGGAGCTGCTCAACCGCGAGCCGCCGCTCGTCCAGGCCGGAGGCTCCGTCCAGCGCCACCGAGCGAAGCCCCGCCGCATTGAACTGCTCCGCCATGAAGTGCGCGTGACCGATGCCCACGCAGAACCCCAGCGCGCGCATTCGGCTCGGGTCCAGGACCCACTCGCCAACCGCGTCGAGGATCCGTTTCGCCCGCACGTGATCGCCGGTCAGCACGCCCTCGAGTTCGCTCGCCACGTAGCGGCCGCGCGCGAACCCGATCCCGCGGAGGTCCGTGCCGTCCCCCACTCCCAGGTAGTGGAACGGCGAGAGCAGGCCCTGGTCGAGAGCCTCCCAGAGACGCATCTCCGACGCGATCCGGTCATCGAACCAGTGGAGGATCTCCTTGCCGTCGGCGCGTTCGGGCGTCGCGGTCAGGCCCACGAGCACCTTCGGCTTCAGGTGTTCGAGCAACCGGCGGTACGTGTCGGCTTCGGCGTGGTGGAACTCGTCGACGATCACGACATCGAAATGGTCAGGCGCCAGCCGCTCCAGCCCCCGATGTAGAGACTGGATGGAGGCGAACACGTGGTCCCATCGGTCCGGCCGCTCGGAGGCGACATAGCGCTCACCGAAATCCGGGTCGCTAAGGACCAGCTGGAAGACCTGCTGGCTCTGCTCCAGGATCTCGTTCCGGTGGGCAACGAAGAGGAGGCGCTCTAGGCCGTCCGCCCGAAGCCGCTGGTAGTCGAAGGCCGACACCCACGTCTTGCCGGTGCCGGTTGGGGCGACCACGAGGTTCCGGAAGTGGCCCCGCCGGCGCTCGGCACTCAGGGCCTCCAGCATCTCGAGCTGGAACGGTTTCGGCTGGACGTCGATGCTCAGGGGGACGTGCGTTGCCCCGTTGCCGCTTGCCCGCTCCGCGTCGAGCGCCGCCTGGAGCCGATCGCCGTCCACGCCGGGGCTGTACGGCTCAAATTCGGGCTCGTGCCAGTACTGCTCGAATGTCGCGGCGATCCGGGCCACGATGCGCGGGTTGTCCACGGCAGTGGCCCGGACGTTCCACTCGAGCCCCTCGAGAAGCGCCGAGTGCGTCAGGTTCGACGAGCCCACGTACGCGGTGTGGTAGCCCGAGTTCCGCTCGAAGAGCCACGCCTTCGCGTGCAACCGCGTCTGCGCCGTCTCGTATGAGACCTTCACGCTGGCCCCGAGCCCGGCGAGTTCGTCGAGCGCTCGCTTCTCCGTGGAGCCCGTGTATACGCTCGCGATCACGCGCATCTCGCCGCCGCGCAGCAGGAATTCCTCCAGCTCGCGCCGAATGAGCCGTATCCCGGCGAACCGGACGAACGCGCACAGCAGGTCGATCCGGTCCGCGCTCCGAATCTCCAGCGCCAGCTGCGTCCCGATCTGCAGGTCGCCGTGTCCGTTTGTCAGCAGCACGCTGTCGCGAAGCGAGATGCCCGGGCGGGCCGTGGCCGGCCGAGCGCTGTCGTTCGGGGTAGCTTCCGCCACCTCGAGCAGCAGCCGCGCCTCCGGATCGACCTCCGCCGGCACGCCGGACCCGTACGGAGCCTCGAGCTCACGGATCAGCCGGTTCGCGATACTGACCTGCGCCTCACGCCGATCCGGCCGGGAAGCCGGGATCCTGGAGATGGACTGGCGAACCTGATCGTGGAGGTGCCGCGCAAGCACGTCGGCCAGGTCCGCATCGTCAACGCTCTCCAGCGAAACGACCTTGCCGCGGCTGCGCGCGCGCCCGATCCGCGCGCTGAGCTCCTCCGTGAGGAGGGCCTCATACAGCCCCGGAACGAGGTCGTCAGTCATGGGCGCGGGCGGTGACTCATGGCGCTAATGATGCGCGGCTGCGGGTCGCCTTGAGTGGCATACGAGCAGCCGTCGCTGAGGATGTGCGCGAGAGCAGCCAGATCGTCCGCTGTGCCATCAGTCGGCTCTAGGCCGGGAGGTCGGCCCACGGCGCGGCCGCGGCGGTCGCCCGCGCGCGAGCGGTGCACGGCGCACCGCGCAGGTGTCAAGATCACGCGATGTATCGACCCAGGGGCGAACTCCGCGTCATTACCGGCCCCATGTGCTGCGGCAAGAGCGAAGAGACCATGCGCGAGCTGCGCCGGGCCGTGATCGCGGGCCGGAAGGTACTACTGCTCCGCCCGGCCGTGGACACGCGAACCGACACGGACGAGGCGCGCAGCCGATCGGGGATGACGTTCCCGGCCCACACGGTGCCGGACTCGTCGCAGATCCTGAAGGCGGTGGCTGCGGCGGGCGCCAACTTCGTGGCCCTCGAAGAGGGCCAGTTCTGGGACGACGGGATCATTCCCGCGGTTCAGGCGATGGTGGACAAGAACCTGGTCGTGATCGTCAACGGCCTGAACCAGGACTACCTGGGCCGCCCATTCGGGCCGATGCCCATCCTGATGGCGCTCGCCGACGACGTAAGGATGCTAAGCGCGATCTGCCAGGTATGCGGCGAAGAGGCCGTCAAAACGCAGCGCCTCCACGCCGACGGCTCGCCCGCCGGTCCGGACGAGCAACTGATCCTCCCCGGCGGCTTCGAGCAGGACCACGAGGTGGACCGCTACGAGGCTCGCTGCCGGCGCCACCACGTGATCGGCCCAACGCGCTCGCGGCGAGCCCGCCCCTAGTCCGTGTTCTCCATCAGCTTGTCGTAGAACTCCACGTAGCTGTCCGGCGCGTCGCTATCGCGGACGGCGATTGCCAGGCGCGGGTGGATGTTCAGCTGGCCCGTGAGCATGTACGGGATCGAGTAGCCCCAGTCCAGCTCCTTGGCCAGCGGCACGAACATCTCCTGCACGCATTCGAGCACGGGGCGCAGGTGGAACTTGGGGTTCTTGAGGAAGCCGAGCAGCAGTTCGGTGGGGCAGTTGCCGGCACCGCGGCCAAGACCGGCGATGGTGGAGTCGAGCCACGTGGCGCCGGCCAGCATCGCCTCGATCGTGTTGGCGTAGGCGAGCTGCTGGTTGTTGTGGGCGTGGATGCCCACTCCCTTGCCGGCGTCCTTCGCGAGCTTCATGAACTTGCCGGTGAGGTCGCGGATCTGCTCGGAGTAGAANNAAGCTGTCGACCACGTACATGACGTCCACCGGGCTGGCCGCGACCATCTCCAGGGCGTCGAACAGGTCGCGCTCCTGGACGGTGGAGAGTGCCATCAAGTTGAACGTGGTCTGGTAGCCCTTGTCGTGGGCATCCTTGATCATGTCCAGCGCCGTGGGCACCTGGTGGACATAGCAGGCGACGCGGATCACGGACAGGACGCTCTGGTCGCGCGGCAGGATGTCCGTGTGGTAGTCCGTGCGCTCGGCGTCGGCCATCACCGATAGCTTCACGCTGCTCGGATTCTCGCCCACGATCCGGCGCAGATCCTCCTCCGAGCAAAACTTCCAGGGGCCGGCCTTGGAGCCCGGGAATAGCTTGCGGTCGGCTTTGTAGCCCATCTCCAGAACGTCCACGCCGGCCGCCACGGCCGTGTCGTAGACGCGCTTCACGAACGACTCTTCGAAGCGGTGGTCGTTCACCAGGCCGCCGTCACGGATGGTGCAGTCGAGGACTTTCAGCTCCGGCCGGAAGGTCACCCACGAGTCGATATGTCGCGCGCCGGAATCGCCGCCCTGGGCAGTCACGTGGGTGCTCCTAAGTGCTCGAGTCGGACTGGCTGTGTGCGCGGCAAACCCTAGCGGGCACGAGCGCCGCTAGTCAATGCGAGGGCCGGTCTGTCACGGCTCGCCGAGAACCGCGTGGCCGCCGATTCGACGCCATCGGACGCCGCGCTCGCCGTCAATCTCCACCCATTCGAATGTCGCGCGCCCGTCCGGCCCTGAGAAGCTCCAGGTCATCTCCCAGATGCCGGGGGCACCCGCAACGGCCTTCACACGCAGCTTCTTGGGCCACACGGCCGACGGATCCGCTCGCCGGCGCTCACAGGCGGGGTTGAAGTCGACGCGCACCACCTGCTCGAACCGGGCGCGCTCGGCAGCGGATAGGCGGCCCCAGTCGCCCTCGAAGGCTCGCGCGACCAGGTATTTCAACCGGCCGAGGCGTCCAAGCCGCGATTCAGCTGATCGAAGAGTTCGTCGACGCCGTCCACGACCGTCATCCGTCCGGCGGCGATGTCCGCGTCCGCGTCGCGCTCCATCGCCTGCCAGCGCTCGCTCCAGAACCAGCGCTGATCCGCCGGCACAGGGAGAAGCGGCCGGAGTTCGACGCGGCCGTCCTCCGTCTCAACGATCTCGATCTGCGCGCCCGGCTCGTCCAGGTGCAGCCGCCGGCGCAGGTCCGCAGGCAGGGCGATAGTTCCGCGTGACTGGACCGCCACGTAGTGCGTCTTCATGCATTGCAGCATAGCAGTAATGCGGCACTTCTATACCGAAACGCGTGCCAGTTCGAGCTCCGCGCGCAACTCCGCCTTCCGCTCCGGCGACGCGAACGAGCCCTCGATCGCATTGGCGGCGAGCCGCCGCAGGTCCGCGACGCTCAAACCCAGCGCCGACGCGATCCCGCGATAGTTGTCGCCGATGTAGCCACCGAAGTACGCCGGGTCGTCCGAGTTGATCGTCACCGCAACGCCGGCGTCCAGCAGCTTCTTGACCGGCGACTCGGACATCGACTCGAATACCTTCAGCCGAACGTTCGAGTTAGGGCAGGCCGTGAGCGTGATTCCATCGGCGGTCAGGCGTGCGGTCAGCGCCGGATCGTCGGCCGCCCGTACCCCATGGTCGATCCGCGAGACCCCGAGCGAATCGAGCGTGCGCGCCACCAGCGACGCGTCGCCCTCCTCGCCCGCGTGTGCCACGGCGCGCAGGCCCAGCGACCGGGCGCGGGCGAACACCCCCGCGAACGGCTCGGGCGGGAAGCCGATTTCGCTCGAGTCAAGGC
>PMBG01000122.1 GCA_003153755.1 Chloroflexota bacterium
AAGTAGAACGTCTTCTGCCCCTTGTCCAGCGGACCCGGTGAATCGAGCATCGCGCCGGCGAATTCGCGAAGGAACGGCGGTGTCCAGTCGATCTCGAGCGGCTCGTCAGGGACGGTGATCAGATCGCGGCGCCGGATGAAGTCGATGATCTCCTGGTAGCTCTCGCGGCAGTACGACACGAGCTGATCGGCCGGGTGATGCGCCTTCCCGATCGCGGCCGTGACCGAGGCCACGGTCCGGGAGTCGGCAGCTTCCTGGCTGCCGTCGCTGACGGCCGTGGGGACCGGCTCGCTCGGAACCCATTGGCTCCATATCTGGCGGGCGATGCGGATCATCTCGCCCCGGACCGCGACGTACTCCACGCGGGCCTGGGCCATGATCTGCGCCGGCGTCAGATCGCTGCGCAGCGTGTGGGCGAGCTTGCGGGCATAGAGATCCGCGCCGAGCCTGCCCTCGCCCACGGATCTTTGAGCGATCTCCGCCAGCTGCCGGTCGAAATGGGCTAGTGCGTCCACGGCGTCCGCACAGGCTGCTCTGAGTCGAGGCAGAACCTCGGCCACGCCTGGCTGATCCGCGGCCGCTTCCGCTTGAGCCACCGCATCCTCGGCCAGCGCGATGATGCCCGGCAGCTGCTTGATCGCCATTTCGGTATGCAGCAGCGAAGGCGGCCGGTCCGGCAGACACCCGAGCTCGCGGTGAGACCCGTACACCACGGCGCGCACGCCCTCGAGCCGCGAGGCGACGGACGTCAGCCGGGCGGCCAGCGGCGCGAAGTCGCGGGCCAGGAGCGGGAAGATGCCGCCGCCGATCAGGTACACGTACCCAAGTGCGTCCCAGGCCGATTCTCGTAACTCGGTCTCGTCGAAGTGAAGGGCAGCCATCTCCGAGAGAACCAGGTCGCGGTCGATGCGCTCATCCGATGTGAGCGCATCGTCTGGGAACGTGCGCATCTCGGCTTGCCACCGATCGGCAAACGCGAGTCGCGCGGCGCGGCCTTCTTCGCTCAGATCGGGCCAGTCTCCGTCGTAGGCGTGCATGCCGGTTGCGGTTGCCGCAACCGGG
The DNA here is from genome assembly GCA_003153755.1 of Chloroflexota bacterium. Taxonomy (GTDB): domain Bacteria; phylum Chloroflexota; class Limnocylindria; order Limnocylindrales; family CSP1-4; genus Fen-1039. Next base: position 1,063 of record PMBG01000122.1, read on the forward strand.
AACAGGGGGAAGAATTCCTCGAGAAAGACGCCCACGCGGGCGGTGAACTGAGACATCGGCTCTCCTCGGAGTTGTTCCATCGAGTGTAGCGGCCACTGCCACAGCTGCCGAGAGCCGGGTTGGGCGGGATCGTCGCGCGGCATGCGGCGCCGACCGCCGCGCCGCATGCCGCATGCCGCGCCGCACGCGCATTCGACGCACGCGCGGCGCACACGGACGCTAGCATCCAAACGTGCGACGCCGCCGTCGCGGGCGACAACCAGTCCTCGGAGGAACCGATGATCACCGACCTCATCTTCAGGATCGCCGTGAACGCGGTGGCGCTTCTCGCGGCTGCGAACGTCGTGCCCGAGTTCAACCTGACCTTCCACAACGACAGGCCCGAAGACTGGCTCAAGATCATCGTCATCGCCCTGGTCTTCGCTCTGGTCAACAGCTACATCAAGCCGATCGTGAAGGCCGTCTCCCTCCCGATCGGTTTCCTGACGATGGGGTTGGTGGCGTTCGTCATCAATGCCGCCATGCTGCTCGGGACGGCATGGATCGTTCACCAGGCCCAGGACTTCTTCAAGATCGGCTTCAGCATCGGCGGGTATCCGCTCCACTGGGGCTACGAGGCCATCGGCTGCGCCGTGGTCGGCTCGATCGTGATCAGCATCGTGGCCACGATCCTCGATCTGGTGCTCATGCCGCGCAAGGTCGTGGGGCTGTAGCCGCCGCCGTCGGGACCTGCACCCGGTAGGTCTACGCATGCCCTCCGCAGACACATCGTCGCTCGCGAGTCTCCTCGCGGGGTCTCCGTCCACGGGCACGCGAAGCGGCTCGGCACCCGGCGCCCTCACGGAGCGCGAACGGTTCCGAATCCGTCTGCGCAAGCGGCCGCTACTCGTGGACGGCGCTATGGGCACGCTCCTCTTCTCGCGCGGCATTCATCAACGGGCCTGTCTGGATGAGCTCGTTCTGACGCGACCCGAGATCGTCTCCACGATCCATCGCGAGTACATCGAGGCCGGAGCGGACGTCATCGAGACGAACACGTTCGGCGCAAATCGCTTCCGGCTCGCCGGGTACGGTCTGGAGAAGCTCGCGGCCCGGCTCAACCGACGCGGTGCGCAACTCGCCCGCGAGGCGCGGGAGACATCCGGGCGCGACGTCCTCATCGCGGCCTCGATCGGGCCGCTCGGGCCATCCGGCCGAATGCCGGGGCGCCCTCATCCGGGCATCGCCCGGGCGGCATTCCGTGAGCAGATCGAAGGCTTGCTCGAGGGCGGCGTCGACGTCTTCATGTTCGAGACATTCGATCGGCTCGAAACCCTGTTGCTCGCGATCGAAGAGGCGCGGCGTGCGTGCGATCTGCCGGTCCTCGCCCACATGACATTCGGCGAGGACATGAGCAACGACGGCACCACGCCCGAGGCAGCCGCCGCGGCCCTGACCAACGCCGGTGTCGACGCGGTGGGCATCAACTGTGGAGCCGGACCGCTGGTCTGCCTGGAGGCCCTCGTCCGGACCGGGCCCCCCACCGCGGCAACCGCGCGATCCATCGTGCCCAATGCAGGCCTGCCGCAGCGGATCGAGGGCGAGTTCGTCTACTCCGCCGGCCCGGAGTACTTCGCCGGAATGGTCCCGGAGATGCTCGCGGCCGGCGCGCGGATCGTGGGCGGCTGCTGCGGCACGACGCCACTCCACACGAAGGCGATGCGCGTGGCGATAGACGCCACGGCCGAGGAGCGCGGCGCGCGCATGACAACCGCGCCGAAGCACGGCCGCGGTGCCGGGAGCCCGGGCGTCACCGAAGAGGGCGACTCATCGGCGGATTCCGCGGCGGCCGATCCGGCGGCAGCGGCGGCGCCCCGAACGCCACGCGTAGACACGACCGGCGGCGCCGGGGCCACTCCCCCATCCGGACTAGCTCGGAAGCTCGCCGAAGCCGCGTTCGTGATCTCCGTGGAGATCGATCCGCCCCGCTCCATCCGGATCGAGCGCACGATCGAGGCCGCTGCGCTCATCAAGGAAGCGGGCGCCGACCTCGTCAACGTGAGCGACTCGGCTACCGGTCGGATCCGCATGGGCGCCCTGGCCGTGGCCTTCGGCATCGAGAGCCGTCTGGGCCTCGAGTGCATGGTTCACCTGACCACGCGCGATCGGAACCTCATGGCCCTCGAAGCCGAGCTGCTGGGCGCCCATGCCCTGGGCCTGCGCAACATCCTTGCCCTGACCGGCGATCCTCCGCGCGTAGCCGACCGGCCGGCAACCACGGCTGTCTGGGACGTGGATGCCATCGGTCTGATAGAGGTCCTGCGGCGCCTCAACATAGGCGAAGACGGGGCCGGGCTCGCGATAGGGCAGGCCGCGGACTTCACGATCGCATGCGCCCTGAACCCCACCGCCCCCGATCCGGACAAGGAGTGGTCCCGCCTGGAGCGCAAGCTCGCCGCCGGCGCGCACTTGATCATGACCCAGCCTCTCTTCTCCGAGCAGCAGGTGGAGTCGATGCTTGCGCGGGCCCGCGCTACGTTCGGGCAGGGTGGGTTCCCGGTGCCGGTCCTGCTCGGCGTCCTGCCGCTCCACAGCGCCCGCCACGCCGAGTTCCTTCACAACGAGGTGCCGGGCATCACCATCCCGGACGAGCAGCGAGCCGCGATGCATGAGGCCGGCGAACGCGGCGCCGAGGTGGGTCTGGAAATGTCGATGAACCTTCTGGCCCAATCGGAGAGTCACGTCTCCGGCACGTACATCATGCCGAGCTTCGGGCGCTACGAACTCGCCGCCGAGCTCGTCCGGCGGCTGAAGGCCAGACCGGCCGCTCGCCGGTAGTCGCGGACACAGAGGGAGGATCCGATTGGGGGCTCGCAGGCAAACTTCGAGAGCGGTCCTTGTGTTCGCGGCCGTCTGGCTGGCGACGCTCGCCGCCGCCGGGTCGGCGGCCGCCGCCTCGGCCGCGGGTCCGCCGTATCCGCAGCCGGTCACCGGGCTTCGCGTGTACGACAACGCGGGCATCTTCTCGCTGCACGCCCGGACGCAGGCACAGCAGGTCATCCTCGCGATCGAGGATCGGACGGGCGCCCAGATCGCCGTCTACACGCAGATCAAACCGCAAAGTGACACGCTCGATAAGGCGAACGCGGACGCCCTGGCGCTCATGAATCAATGGGGCGTGGGTCGCAAGGGCTTCGACGATGGGCTCGTCATCCTGTTCGACATGCAGGACAACCTCGCCCACGGGCAGGTGTCCCTGTACGCGGGAAGCGGTTTCAGAGCCGCCTACCTCACCGACTCGGACCGGCAGGCCATCTTCGACAACGACATGGCGCCGCTTCTGGGTTCGGCGGACTTCGACGGCGCCCTCGCGATCGCGCTCCGCGACATCGATACGGCGGCCACGGTCGAGCATCGAGACTCGCTGAACCGGGCCCGCCAGATCAACGCCGTCGTGGGGTTCGGCGGGCTGCTCATTGATCTCGGGCTGCTCGCCTTCGCGCTCTTCTGGTGGTTCCGGCGCGGCCGCGATCCCGTCTATCTCGACGACGCCTCGATCTACCTTCCCGCGGCGCCGGAGGGTCTCACGCCGGCCATGGCCACCCTGCTCATGGACGATCGCTGTTCGTCCCGGACGGTGTCCGCCGGCATGGTGGATCTCGCCGCCCACGGGGTCATCGCGTTCCACGACGAATCGGACTCCTCCGGGCCAAAGGCCGGTATCCAGATATCCGGCCCGGCCGGCAGCGGCGCAGGCGCGCCCGAGGTCAACCTCGTACGGGCGATCCGGTCGGCCGTGAACATCGACGGCTATCTCGCCGCCGACTCGCTGCCGGACCTCATGGGCGGAACGTACAGGTTCAAGTCGGACCTGGAAGTCGATGCCGCCGCACGCGGATGGCTCACCGGCAGACCCACCTTGGTGATCCTGAAGTGGGTGTCCTTTGGGGTTTTGGAACTCATCGGAGGCGGCTTGCTCATCATCCTGACGCTCGCCACCGGAGCGAGTGGCGGCCTTCTCGCGGGCATTCCGCTGCTCGTAGTTGGATCCGCGACCCTCGGTTTGGCCTACTTCATGCCGGCACGAACCAAGGCCGGCGCGATGCTCTACGCGATGCTTGCCGCGTACCGGCGAACGCTCCAGGCGGCCATCTCCCGGGCCGACTCGATCGTCGACGTCGTGAACGGCAAGGCCCTCCCGTGGGCGACCACGCCCGACGCCGTCATGGCGTGGGGGGTGGCATTCGGGCTCGACAGCGAACTTGAATTCCTGCTCACGCGCGGATTGCGGTCCGATCCGGCACGTCCGCGATCGGCGTGGTATCCAAGGTGGTGGGTTGGACCCGGCGGCGTTTCGGCCGGAGCGCCGGCTCCCGTGGGCGGCTCGGGCGGCCTGTTCTCGCCGAGCCCGGTCCCGGACATCGGCGGGATGGTAGCCGCGATCCAAACGCTAGGTACATCCACGTCGCCCAGGGCCGGCGGCGGTAGCGGCGGTAGCGGCAGCTTCGGCGGTGGAAGTGGCAGTGGTGGCGGCGGTGCCGGTGGCGGCTTCTAGGGAGGCGACGTTGGCATGATCTCCAGACGATTGCGACTGCCTGCGGTCTTCGGCGCCGCCGTCTTCGCCGGACTCCTCTTCGCGGGCGGTGCCGTGGCCGCGACCCCGGATGCGGGTCCGCCGTATCCGGCTCCGGTCGCGGGCCAGCGCGTCTACGACTACGCGGGCATCTTCAGCGCAGGCACCATCACCTCGGCCGAGCAGATGATCCGCAGCATCGAGGAGCGGACCGGCGCGCAAGTGGCCGTCTACACTCAGGTGAAGCCGCAGAGCGACGATCTCGACAAGGCGAACGCCGACGCGGCCGCCCTCATGGATCAGTGGGGCGTCGGCCGCCGGGGTTTCGATGACGGCCTGGTCATCCTGTTCGACATGCAGGACAACCTGCGCCACGGCCAGGTCTCGCTCTACGCGGGAAGCGGCTACAGGGCGGCATTCCTGAGCGATTCGGAGCGCCAGTCCATCTTCGACGACAAGATGAAGCCGCTCCTGGCAGACGGGGACATGGACGGCGGTCTGCTCGCAGCGCTCCGGGAGGTAGACGCCAACGCGACCCCGGATCACGCCGCCGCGCTGGAACGCGGCCGGCAGATCAACGCGGTGCTGGTGGTGTTGGCCTTGCTGCTCGGTCTCATACTCGCATTCGGTGCGGTCCTGTCCTGGTTCCGTCACGGTCGCGATCCCGTGTATCTGGACGACCCATCGATCTACATACCCGCGCCGCCGGCCGGACTCACCCCGGCAATGGCCACCCTGCTGCTGGACGACAGGACGTCGGACCGGACCACCTCGGCCGCCCTGGTCGGGCTCGCGGCGGGCGGCAGCATTGCGTTCCGCGCGTCCAAGCCCCACAAAGGAGACGACGCGGACGACGTCACTGCCGGCATCGACTACCTGCGGAACGCCCCAGGCCTCCAGCCGCCTGAGAAGAACCTGCTGTCGGCCGTCGCCAGGTATGCCCACAAGGACGACGGGTCGATCGCCCACGGACGCCTGTACCACCTGCTCCCGGCGTTCTCGACGTTGCGGGCCGACCTCGAGAAGGCCTCGGTCGCGATGGGGTGGATGGCCGGCGAGCCGGGCCGCGTGGTGGCGCGCTGGCGGTTCCGGGGTTCGGTGGAACTCACGATCGCAGTCAGCGCGATCTTCATGCTCCTGTTGTTCCCCGTCAGCGCGCTCTTCGCCCTGGCCGCCGGTCTTGCGGCCGCAGGCGTGGTGACTCTTGCGCTCGCCCCGTCCATGCCCGCGCGGACACGGCAGGGTGCGATGCTCTTCGCGATGCTGTCCGCGTACAAACGAACGCTCTCGGCGACTATGGCTCGTTCCCGTTCGCTCGAGGCCGTGGTGGCCGCCAGGCCGGTACCGTGGCTCACGACGCCGGACCTCACGGTGGCATGGGCCGTAGCGTTCGGGCTGAACCGTGAGCTCCAGGCGGTGCTGGAGGGATCGTTGAGCGGGCTCGCCGCCGATGACCCCGAGGCTGCGGCAACGCGGCCGTCGTCCTGGCAGCCAACGTGGTGGCTCCCGCCGGCGGGCGGCGGTGGGCACTCGGCTGCGTCTGCCGGCTCGGGATCGGCGGCCGGGCTCTTCTCGGCCGGGGCCATGCCCAACCCCGGTTCGATCATCGCGGCGCTCGGCAGTATCACTTCCGCGTCCGCACCGTACAGTGGCGGGAGTGGGAGCAGCTCGTCCGGGAGCAGCTTCTCGAGCGGCAGCTTTGGCGGTGGCAGCAGCTTCGGCGGCGGTGGCGCCGGCGGCGGCTTCTAGCAGGGGTTACGAAGATGAAGTCTCGATCCTGGAGCGTGTTCCTGGCGATCGGCGGAGTGCTGCTTGCGGGCCTGGTATTCGCGGGCGGCGCCGCGGCAGGCGGACCGTCCGCCGGCCCGCCCTACCCGCAGCCGGTCACCGGCCAGCGCGTCTACGACTACGCGGGGATCTTCTCGGTTGACGCGCGCGCGAGAGCCGAGCAAACCATTCGAACGATCGAAGATCGAACCGGCGCGCAAGTTGCCATCTACACCCAGGTCAAGCCGGAGAGCGACTCCCTCTACAAGGCCGACAGCGACGCGCTGGCGCTCATGAACCAATGGGGCGTGGGTCGCAAGGGCTATGACGACGGCCTCGTGATCCTCTTCGACATGCAGGACAACCTGCTCCACGGCCAGGTCTCGCTCTACGCGGGCAGCGGCTTCAAGGCGGCCTACCTGAGCAACGCCGATCGTCAGTCGATCTTCGACCAGGACATGAAGCCCCGGCTTGCCAGTGCGGACTTCGACGGAGCACTCGCAATTGCGCTCAGCGACGTGGACGCGGCGGCCACTCCGGAACACCGCGACTCGCTCAACCAGGCCCGACAACTCAACGCCGTAGTGGGACTCGGCGGGTTCGGGATCGCGATAGTGCTGGCCGTATACATGCTCCTGGCCTGGTACTGGTTCGGCCGTGATCCGGCCTACACGTCGGACGCGTCCGTCATCATGCCGGCGCCGCCGACCGGCCTCACCCCCGCGATGGCCACGCTCCTCATGGACGACCGGGTGACGAACCGCTCGACATCGGCCGCGATGGTCGATCTGGCGGCGCGCGGCCTTGTGCGTTTCCGACAGGTGGACAAGCTGTTCGGCAAGGCCACGGAACTCGGGGCCACCGGCGCCGGTGCCCCCGGCACAGTCCCCGAGGACCGTCTGGCCGTGACAATCCTGGACACCGCCGGAGCGGGCGGGTACATCGCCCACGACGACACGAGCTCTTTGCAGGCCCTGGGCAAGGCGGTCACCCAGTTCCGATCCGACCTCCAGGACGAGGCGGTGCAGCAGAAGTGGCTCAAGGGCAAGCCGTCGACCGTGACCCTGATCTGGTGCGTACCCGCGATCGTCGAATTCATCGTTGCCGGTCTTCTGATCTCTTGGACACTGTCGCTCGATGCCAGCGGCGGGATCCTCGGCGCCGCCGGCCTGATCGGTGCCGGTGTGGCAACGATCGGTCTGGCCTGGCTGATGCCGAGCCGGACCTCACAGGGTTCGATGCTCAGGGCGTGGCTCCTCGCGTACAAGCGCACGCTCGAGCTAACCGCGCGCCAGTCCGGCTCCATGAGAGAGCTTCTCGATCGGCGGCCGCTTCCCTGGGTGACGACTCCGGACGCAACGATGGCCTGGGGCGTGGCCTTCGGCCTGGAACACGAGATCGAAGCCGTGCTCAGGCGCGGCCTCGAGACCTCGACCGCCACGGGAACGCCGGTCGCCTGGTATCCGGTATGGTGGTCCACCCCCGGTCATTCGGGTCTTGGCGGGTTTGGCAGCGGGGGAACGCAGGGCCTGTACTCGGGGAGCATGATCCCCGACGTCGGATCGATGGTGTCCGCTATCAGCGGCATCGGCTCCACGTCTGCCGGTGGTGGCGGCGGCAGCTTCGGCGGCGGCGGCGGTGGTGGCGGCGGCGGAGGCGGTGGCGGCTTCTAGCGCAGGACGTAGTCCTCGGCGGCCGAGCCGTATCAAACGGCTGGGCTGCCGCTCGGCTAGACTTGGCGCATGGGTGCTGTTGACACAATGGAGCTGTTCTTCGAGCTGCTGAACTCCGGCGACCGCGAGGGCGCCGTTGCCCTAATGGACGAGAAGACCGAGTTGCGCGTGCACATCGCCGGCAGCGAGCGGACTCTCCGCGGTCTGCGGGAGGTGGGTGGCTGGTTCCTTCGTGCCGAGCCGGGCTTCCGGATGATGCCCGGCGACGTCCGGGACATGGGCAACACCTACCAGGCCAACCTGCTCGTGCTGAGGCCCGGCGCGCCAACCCAGAAGCTCGACGCGAGCTTCCGCGTCGAGGCGGGAAAGATAACGGCGATCAACCTCACGCCGAGCTGACGCGGCGTACTGGACCTGACCCGGGCCGACCCATGCGCGCGTGGACCTGGTCCCGGCCCACCGGGAGTGCCGCAGGGTCGCTACTTGCTCGCCGATGGGGCGGGAGTCACGCACGCCAGCGTGCCCGGCACCGGAATGTTGACCCAGTCGCCAGGGAGGATGACGTTGGGGTCCATGTTCGGATTCGCCGCGAGGAGCTCACAGAGCTTCAGGTTGTTGGTGATCGCGATGGCCGACATGTAGTCGCCCTTCCTGATCTGATAGCGGCGGAAGCTGTAGAGCGGCGCAGGGGTGGGCGTGGGCGACGAGTTGACGCTCGGCAACGGCAGGCCGGATCCGCCGGACCCCAGAGAGCCGACGGGCGCCGGGCCGTGCTGATTCATCACGATGGGGAAGGTGATGAGTGCTACGAAGATCAGCGCCACACATAGCGCCATGATCAGCAGTGGCTGGTTCGCCCGGCGGTCGTCGCGACCGCGCAGTCGCGGGAAGCTTTCCAGGCGCGGCGGATTCTCCCAGCCGGGGTGGCTTGGTCCGCGGCGCGATGCCATCGCGACGGCGGGCGGCTTCAGCGACGAGGGGGGCGGTGGGGCGGTGGGCGCCGGAGACCGCTTGGATTCGCTCTCGTAGCTCCACAGGCCGGCAGTCGCGTCGCCGGACTTCTTGGACGTACCGGCGACCTCGATCGGCGGGATGACTCGGGGACGCGCCAGGAACGCGGGCGCCTCCTCCTCGCCGTACGCGTCGGCCTCGGCGGCCATCGCGGCCGCGGCGGCGACACCGGCTACCGTGCCTGCGGCCTTTACTGTGGCGGCTTCCTGGCGGGCCCACTCGAGGAACACCGGGCACAGCCCGAACTCGGTGCCCAGGCAGTATCGCTCCTGATGCGGGAAGGCACGCGGCTCCGGCTCCGGAGCCGCGAAACAGCGGTGTCTGTAATCCGGCGCATCCGAACGATGATCCCGGTCATCCTCGAATGCGACGAATGGGCAGGCGCTTGGCGTGCCCTCGGACGCGGAAGTCGGCTCGTCGATCACGAGGCCAATGATACCCGGGCGGGACAGTTGCGTGCCAATCGCGCCGCGACCGCCCTGCGGGCCACGAGTCGCCGGCGCCGAGCCGCCTCAGCGTGCGGCGGATAATCGCCGTGCCACTGGCCGCTCGAAGGATCGAATAATGAGCCGCAAGCCGATCGAAAACAGCCACTCACAGCTAACGGGCTTCGCGATCGCCGTCGTCGTGGCGATGCTCGTGGCTGCCTGCGGGAGCGGCCGGGCCACTTCCTCACCCACGTCGAGCGGCCTGGCGTCGGCGGCGGCGTCGATCGCGGCCTCCGCATCGCCGACGCCCGAACCCACGCCCACGCCCACTCCCACGCCGACCCCAACTTCCGCGCCGAGCCCCACGCCGGTCCCGGCCACGCTCATGCCGGCAGTACCGATTACCCTGACCGCCTTCGCAACCGGCCTGCCGAACCTCATCGGCATCTCGACCGCGCCGGGCGATCCGCGACTCTTCGCCGTCGAGCAGCAGGGCCGAGTCGTGATCGTGTCCGGCGGAAAGGTCACGGGAACGTTCCTCGACATTTCGGCGAGGCTCGCGTTCGGCGGCGAGCGGGGCCTGCTGGGGCTGGCGTTCCATCCGCAGTTCGCGACGAACGGCCGGTTCTTCGTGCGCTACACGGATCCCTCAGGCAACCTGCGCATCTCCGAGTTCCAGGTCGGCAGCAACCCGGCAGCGGCCAACCCGGCCTCGGAGAGGGTCCTGCTCACGATCCCCCACCCCAACTTCGCCAATCACAACGGCGGCCGAATCGAGTTCGGGCCCGACGGATACCTGTACATCGGAACCGGCGACGGCGGCAGCGGCGGCGACCCGAACAACCACGGCCAGTCGCTGGCGACGCGCCTCGGCAAGCTCCTGCGCATCGACGTTGATCACGTCGATCCGGGCCTCGCCTACGCGATCCCGCCATCCAACCCGTTCGTTGGGCAGGCAGATTCCGCAGCCGAGATCTGGTCGTACGGACTGCGCAACCCGTACACCTTCAGCTTCGACCGCCTGAACGGCGATCTGTGGATCGCGGACGTGGGCCAGGACGCATACGAGGAGATCGACCGCGCCACGGCCGCAAGCGGAGGCGGCCGCGGCACCGACTTCGGGTGGAGCTTCATGGAGGCCGGCCACTGCTACAAGCCCGGATCTGATTGCATCAAGGACGGCATGACGTTGCCGCTCGCCGAGTACGCGCACGGATCTGGCGACTCGATCGGCTGCGCGGTGATCGGCGGCTACGTCTACCGAGGCCACCTTCATCCAGAACTCGCCGGACGCTATTTCTTTGGCGACTACTGCTCCGGAAGGATCTGGGACGTGACCGCTGCCGGTCCGGCCTCCCAGGCGCCGCAGGACCTGCTCCAGTCGGGCCTGCGGATCACCGGCTGGGGACAGGACTCGAGCGGCGAACTCTACGTGACTGCCACCAGCGGCGTCATCTACCGGTTGGCCTGAGGGCGGCGCCGCGCGCCTACGCGGGGAGCTGATCCAGCGCCGACTGCAGCGACTGGATGTACGCCTCGCTCGTGTAGGTTGCCCCGGAGACAGTGTTGATCTGGGCGCTCTGCGCGGACAGCGCCTCGCTCCGGAGCTGCGGGGTCGAGTAGCTCGTGATATCGGCCGAGTGGCGGTTGTCGTTGGGCGCCTGCAACGTCACGACATCGGTGATCTTGCCGTTCTGGAACGCGACCTGCACCTGGACCGTCCCGTACGGCATGTTGACCGCGGATCCCGTGAGCTGTCCCGAGTAGGTGCTGCGCGAGCCGGTGACGACGGTCGTGCCCTGCGTGCCCTGGGCCCCCTGAGGCGGCGTGGTGACGCTCGAGCCGGAGGCGGTCGGTGTCTTGAAGCTTAGGAGCAGGACAAGCGCGACCGCCGTAAGGAAGGTCGCCACTATCGGTCGAATTGGCATGTCGGTGAGTTCCTCGGACTTAGAACGCGAAGCGTTCGTAGTGGATTTGGGTGTCGTTGATGCGCATACGGCGCAGACTGCTGAGCGTGCGTTCCATCATTCCGGCGGGTCCGCAGACGTAGATTTCACGGGTGTCGATATCCGGGACGAGCCTCCGGAGCGACTTGGGCTCGAGCGGGTCGACCGGCATCTCCCGAGAGCCGCGCTTGCCGACGAGGTAGTGGACCGTGGCCCCGCGAAGGCTCGCGAGTTCATCGATCTCGTTCTTGAAGACGAGTTCTTCGGCGCTGCTGACGCGATAGATCAGCGTCAGGTTGCCTCGTGACGCCGGCAGCTCTTCGAGGAGGGCTCGTAGAGGCGTGATACCGATGCCGCCGGCCACGAGCAGAACACGTGCCCGGGTGCGGGCCGCGCCGGTCATGGCACCGTACGGACCCTCGACGAAGACCGGCACGCCGATCGGCATGCGCTGAAGCTTCTGCGTGTAGTCGCCGAGCGACTTGATGGTGAAGCGCAGGTACTTGCCGTTGGGGGCGGCCGAGATCGAGAACGGGTGGGCGCGATACCAGCCGTCGGGAGTCAGGAAGCGCAGGCGGAACCACTGCCCGGCGCGCACTGGAAGCTGATCGAGATCTCGACCCGTGAGGTACAGGGACACCACGCCGGGACCCTCCAGGGTCACGTTCGCGACGCGGAAACGGTGTCGCCACGAGATGGTGATCGGCTGGCCGAAGCGGAACGTCGCCAGCGTGCCGAAGGCGATCACATACAGGCCGATCCAGTAGAAGCGAGCGATCGGGTCGGTGCTGAAGTCGGATCCCACTACCAGCTGGTGCAGGAAACCCAGCGCGATCGCGAGGTATGTGTAGAGATGGATTGCGTACCAGGTCTCGTAAGAGGCGCGGCGCCGTGCCGCCTTCACGGAGCTGATGGCCACGCCGATGAAGATACCCAGAGCGGCGATAGACCAGAGCACGTAGGGGTACGTCGTGGCGAGGCTGATGAACTCGTCCACGGGCGACGCGTTCAAACCCATCCCATAGCCGAGGGTGGTGAACACCGCGTGGCCCACGAGCAACCAGATAGCGCCAAAGCCAACCCATCTGTGGGCGGCGGTGATCTTGTCCTGCCCGAACACCTGGTCCAGCCAGGGATTTCGCGACATCAGGATCAGCTGGATGAGGACCAGGTATGTTCCGTAGAGGGCGGTGATCTCGCCGATTGCGGTGAGGATCCCGGACGGGCTCTGCAGCAGATGCAGCCCTCCGTGGCGGATCCACATGGCGATGATCAAGACCGCGTTGCCGCCCAGCAGCGCGTAGACGTCGATTGCCTTGACAGGCCAGACACGGGGAGCGGGCACGCGGCGCGCCTTGCGGCCCTGGGCGGCGGCAAGGGCTTGCGTCTTGTTCGTCGTCGCGGTGCCGTTCATACGGGGCCTGCGGCTCCCTCCGTTGCTATCGCTCACCGACCACTCCGGGGAGGTGGGATGACACGAATGTTCGGGTCGGTTGCTGGAGACAGGCTGAAAGCACGGTGCGCTCCGTATGTGATTCCCGTGGAGGCGAGGTGGAGACAGCCTGCGCGCCTTCCTAGGGAAAAGCATGTGCGATCCGGCCCCCGGACCGGCCGGCTCTCAGGTTTGACAGGCAAGGCCCGCGCCTCCAACCTTTTCCGTGGCCGAGGCCCAGCGCAGCTGCCTGCTAGTTACTGCCTCGCCTGACGTCCCGCGCCGGGAGGAGACACATGTCCCGAATTACAAGCTGGCTCAAGCCCGCTACCACGGTGCACGCACACTGCGACATTCCATGCGGGATCTACGATCCGCACCAGGCTGAGATCGCCGCCCGGACCGTCGCGCGTATGGTCGAGCTCATCGGCCAGCTCCCCAAGGAGAACCCCTCCGAAGCGGACCGTGCCAAATTGGTGCGCTGCACCCTTATCAAGGAGCAGCACGCGGAGATCGTGAAGCACGAAATCACGATCATCTGGGGCGACTACTTCAAGCCCGAGCACGTCGAACGCTACCCGGACCTCCACGATCGTGTCTGGAAGATCCTGAAGCTCGCCGGCAAGAACAAGCAGAACATCGACGCGCAGGCCGCGGCCGAACTCGAAGCCGCCGTCAAGGAGTTCGCCGACATCTTCTGGTCCACTAAGAAGTAGATGTCCGTCAACTCAGGTAAAGCGGGCGCCGGAGGAGAGTCCTCCGGCGTTTCCGTTTCCAGCGTCACGGCCGAGCCGGCACCGCACGGCCGTTCATTTGGGCGTGCCCGAGGCGGCCTGTGGCGCGTTGCCGTGGCCGAGGCCAGCATGGTTCCCGCGCTTCGCCCGAACGACTGGCTGCTGCTCGATCCCACGGTCGGACGCTGGCCGAAACGCGGCAACGTCGTGGTCTTCCGTGAGCCCGGCAGCGGGATTCTCGCGATCAAGCGGGTGGCGGCGGGGCCGGGCGACCGCGTCCGAATCGCGGAAGGCGTGCTGCACCTCGGCGATGACGAGGCCTGGCTGCTGGGTGACAACGCGGGAGCCTCGATCGACTCCAGGCGTTACGGCCCCGTCCAGCTCGACGCGCTGCTTGGCCGCGCCTGGTTCCGCTACTTCCCGGTCGGACGCATCGGGCGGCTGAGAAGGCAAGACGCACCCGGCGTCCGGGACTGACGCGCGGCCGAGTTCACCGGCCGATGAGCTGTGCGGCGGCCAGTTCGATCATCTCGTGGTCCCGCGGCAGCATGTCCTGGAGCATGATCCGCTGCACTCCGGCGGCCTCGAAGCGGGCGACCATCGCCCGGGCCTCATCCGGCGTTCCGCTGATCCAACGCGGCCGGCGTTCCTCGAACCAGGCCGTGGCGTCCGTATCGGCGGCGGCCACAACGGCAAGCTGATCCGCGACGCGCCGCCTGACTTCGGCTTCGTCCGCGCCGATGAGCAGCCCGACCATCGCAGAGCGCGTGATCGTGGCCGGGTCACGCCCGACCTTGCGGCACTCCTCGTCCAGGCGGGCATTGATGTCGCGGCATATGTCCGGTGGATTGCTCGAGATGTTGTACTCGTCGGCATACTGGGCGGCCAGCCGGAGCGAGCGCGGGCTCCCCTCCCCGCCCACGATGATCGGCGGGTGCGGCCGTTGGACCGGCTTGGGCCAGAACACGGCGCCATTTACCGTCAGCTGCGAACCTCGGTATGACCACCCGTCCGGGGCGCCCCAGAGGCCGTGTAGCACCGCGAGCTGGTCCTCCATCAAGTCCGCGCGCTGCTTGATGTCGGGAAACGCGAGCCCGAGCCCGGCATGCTCCGCGTCGTTCCAGCCCGCTCCGACGCCGACTTCCACTCGGCCGCCGCTCATCTCGTCGACGGTCGTGATCACCTTTGCGAACGCGCCGGGGTGGCGGAACGTGACCGGCGACACGAGCACGCCGAGCCGGATTTTGGTGGTCTCACGGGCGAGTCCGGCCAGCACAGTCCAGGAGTCGGTCGTGGGCTGGTCGGCCGGGCCGGGAAATCCGCGGTAGTGGTCGGACCTGAAGAAGGCCTCGACTCCAAGCCGTTCTGCCAGACGCGCCAGCCCGAGCTGCTCGTCGTAGGAAAGCCCCTGCTGAGGCTCGGTCATAAGCGCGAAGCGCATGGGATCCTCCTGCGAATGAGTCCGGAGTCACGGGCGTTCGACACCTAGGTTGCAGCTTTCATCCAGAATCATCATGCGCCCGCAACGCGAAGCGCGCATGCTGCCTGCAGAAGGGTTCCGGTGAGGCTAGACTCACCGCAGTTTCCACCGGTTAGGGGCCGGGGCAACTCCAAACGATCACCTCCAACTCCGCATTCCGTCCAGGGCGGGCCGGCTCCCCCTCACCGGCCCGCCCTCTTTTCTTGCCCGCGACGCGTGACTTCCGGGCAAATGACGCGGGACGGGGCATACTTCGGCCATGCCCGACGTGCTGCTGCCGCCGAACCCACCGCTCACCGATGGACTGATCACACTCCGGCCGTTCCGCGCGGACGACGCCCCTGCAATTACGGCTGCGTGCCAGGATCCCGAAATCCAGCGCTGGGTCCCCATAATCCCCATCCCGTACGCCGAGGCGGACGCGCGCCGGTTCATCCTGATGACCCTGCAGGCCTGGCACGACGGATCGAGCTACGAGTTCGCGATCGCCGACGCCACCACGGACCGGTTCATCGGTTCGATCGGCGTGCACCTGGGACCCAATCCGAGGCGGCACGCAATCGGCTACCTGGTGGCGCCGGAGTTCCGCGGCCGCGGGGTAGCGACGCGCGCCCTGAAGATGGCGACCCGATGGGCGTTCGAGAACATCGCGATCGAGCGGCTCTCACTGTGGACGCTGCCCGGAAATGTCCGGTCCCAGGCTGTGGCCGAACATGCGGGCTTCCGTTTCGAATCCATCGCGCGCAACTGGGAGACCGACCGAGACGAAAGGCCACTGGACTCCATCATCTTCTCTATGACGCCCGAGGAGAATGCCGACGCCCGAGCGGCCGACGAGGCATGGGCTGCGGCCGGGCAGGCGGGATCGGTGCCGATCGCGGCGGTCCCCAGAGGGCTGCGGGCCGCCGGCACGCGAGCGGCGCCCTTCGTTGAGGTGGCCGCGCTCGCCGATCTCACACCGGGCACAATGCGGCGCGTCACGCTCGCCGATCTCGATCTGCTCGTGGCATGGACGCCCAACGGGATCGTCGTGACCGACGACCGCTGCCCGCACATGGCCGCACCACTCTCAGTCGGAAGCCTCGCCGGATGCGAGGTTTCGTGCCCGTTGCACGAGGGCCGATTCGATCTCGTGACCGGCGAGACCGTTCAGTTCCCTACGACGGGCGGCCTTGACGCCGACGGCGCATATCACTCGCCATGGTCGCCATCCGGCGCGCTGCCCAAGCCGGAGCCGCCGTCCAAGAAACTCGAAGCGCGACGACTCACGCGTGTCAACCGGCTCCGCTACTACACCACACGCATCCGCGACGGCCATCTAGAAGCTCAGCTGCCGATCCTTCCCGAGTAGGCGCGGGAGCGGCGACTCGGGTCTTCCGGGGCGTGCCGTTGTGCCACCGGCCCCTCTCGGGCTTCCCTATTTGTCCGTGCTTCGCCGGCCGCCGATCTTTGCCGCCCTGTCGGCCTCCTCGGCGCGCAGCTCGAATCCCGCCGTGAGCAGCCTGCACGCCTCGCCCATGTCATCGGTGATCTGCAGCAGGTCCAGGTCCTCGACCGCGATCGTTCCGCTGCCAACGGCTTCCTTGCGAAGCCAGGCGAGCAAACCGGTCCAGTAGTCGCGGCCTATGAGCACCACCGGGAAGTGTTTGATCTTTCCGGTCTGGATCAGAGTCAGCGACTCGAACAGCTCGTCCAGAGTCCCGAATCCACCCGGGAAGATGGCGAAGGCGTCCGCGTACTTGACGAACATCGTCTTGCGGGCGAAGAAGTAGCGGAACTCCACACCCAGGTCCACGTACTGGTTCACGGACTGCTCGTGCGGGAGTTCTATGTTGCAGCCGATCGAGAGGCCGCCCGCCTCGTGGCAGCCACGATTTGCCGCCTCCATGATGCCCGGGCCGCCACCGGTGATGACGGCGAACCCTTCACGGGCCAGGTTCGCAGCCAGCTCGCGTGCCTGCGCATAGTGGGGGTCGCCCTCCCGCGTCCGCGCCGATCCAAAGATGGTCACGGCCTTGCCCACGCTCGCGAGGGCGTCGAAACCCTCGACGAACTCGGCGAGGATGCGCAACGAACGCCATGGATCGGAGTCCAGGAACGCGGGCCGGGTGCCCGTGTCGAGCAGCCGCTCGTCCTCGGTACGGGCGTGAGTAGTGAGTATCGCCTGGGCCTTGGGCTCATACGTGACGCGGCCGCTCCGCCGGCGCCCGTGGCCGTTGCCGTTCCCGTTGCCGTTTGGGACGCCGTGTCCGTTCGGCGCGGCGTGGTCGCTCGTTTCGGGCGCCTGCGGCGCCGGCGGCGTCTTGACTGGGGCGACGACCGGCCCAGGCCGCGCCTGCTTGCCATGTGCGGGTTGATCGCCCGCATTTCCCCTGTGATGAGATTTCGGCATCAAGAGTCTCCTGAGTCGTACCGTCAGAGCATGCCACGCCCGCGACGCGGCCGTACGACTGGCCGTCTGTGGACCCGATCGCCGGAGGCATCGGTCGCCCGACCGGCCCGCGAGACGGGGCGAATCCCTAATTCAACCGTACTGAGGTGGCTCAGGCAGGGTTTGCGCCGCTAGACTGTCTGCGCGGAGTTGGGCAACCGGGCCCAGCCGCATCTGCCGGGGTGAAGGCACGAATGAACCGATTCGCGAGGGGAGTAATAGATAAGGTCGTTCCGCCCGACAAGGCCGCGACCCCGCCGCCCCCGCGCGTCAACACAGACGGGCCGCTTGCCGCTGGGGACTTGATCGGACCGAACTACGAGGTCCTCGGCATTCTGGGCGAGGGCGGATTCGGGCGCGTCTACCTTGCGCGTAATCGGGACAGCGGCAACCAGTTCGCCGTCAAGACGCTTCGCAACCGATTCATGAGGGACCCGGGGATCCGCGCACGCTTCGAAGCCGAAGCGAACGTCTGGGTGGACCTCGGAACTCACCCGAACATCGTCCAGGCGCTCTTCGTCCGCGAGTACGACGGGCGGCTCTACATTGGCCTGGAGTACATCGCGCCAGATGCCAATGGCATCACGTCGCTGGAAGGCCATCTGGACAAGCGCGACTTCAACCTGAAGCAGGCGCTCGGCTGGGCGATCGACTGCTGCCGGGGGCTCGAGTTCGGGTACTCGAAGGGCATGCGTGCGCATCGAGACATCAAGCCGTCCAACATCCTGATGGACGGATCGTCCAGGGCACGCATCACGGACTTCGGGCTCGCGGGCGCGTTGGGCGGCGAACTGCGGGGCCAGGGCATGGGCACGATCTACTACATGCCCCCCGAGCAGTGGGACGACGTCACGACCTGCGATGAGCGAAGCGACCTCTACAGCTTCGGGGTCGTGCTGTACCAGTTGACCCACCAGAGGAGCGCGCTCCCATTCAGGCCCTGGACGGCGCTCGACGACACGCAGGAATCCTGGGAGGACATGCTGCACGAGCTGTATTCGCTCCATGTGCAAGCTCCCGTCCCGGAGCTCGATTCTCCGGTTCGTCCGATCGTCGAGCGGCTGCTGCAGAAGGAGCCAGTTCGCCGATACGAGAGCTTCACCCAGCTCAGGGGAGACCTGGAGTGGCTGCTGAAGCGGGTCGGCGGCGAGGTGACGTCCGCGGATGGAACCGAGACGCTCAGCGCGGACGAATGGATGAGGCGTGGCAGCAGCCTGGCCGAACTCGGACGACTGAACGAGGCGCTCGCCTGCCACGATCGAGCAATCGCGCTCGACCCCAACCTGCGGGAAGCCTGGCAGCATCGAAGCGACACCCTCGAGGCGCTCGGCCGCCACAACGAGGCGCTCGTCAGCGCCTGGCGAGTGGTCGAGATGCAGCCCGACGACCGGGACGGCTGGGTGGCTGCCGGCATCGCGTTCGCGGGTCTCGAGCGCCACGACGAGGCCCTCGCGGCCCTGAAACGCGCGCTCGAGTTCGATCCGTCGTTTGCCTACGCCTGGTATTACGTGGGGCTCACGCAAAAGGCGATGGGCAACACGCAGGACGCACTCGCCGCCTTCCGGAAGGCCGTACATCTCAATCCGCAGTTCGGGAACGCCTGGATTCAACTGGGTGGCGCGCTCGCCGCGATCGGGAAGCCCGAAGAGGCCATCCCGGCGCTTCGGACCGGCTTGCAGATCAATCCGGCTTCGATCAGTGGCTGGTACACCGCCGGTAACACATTCAGAGCGATCGGCTCACTCAAGGACGCGGTGGCCGCATACGAGCGCATCATCGAACTCGATCCCGAGCACGTCGACGCCTGGTTCAGACGCGGCGCCTGCCTCCTGGCGTTGGGCATGCGGCAAGGTTCGTACGAGTCCTTCCACCAGGTAACGGAGTTGAAGCCGGAGTGGGATCTCGGCTGGCACAACGCCGGAATCGCGCTTTGCCGGCTGCATCGATACGCCGAGGCGGTAGTCACCCTGGATCGCGCCATCGACATCGACCCAAACCAGGCCGCGACATGGACGGCTCGTGGCGACGCGATGCGTGGCCTGAACCGGAATCGAGAGGCGCTAGTCTGCTACAGCAGTGCGGTCAAGGTCGAACCGGCCCACGAAAACGCGTGGATGGCGATGGGAGACCTGTTGCTGCAACTCGGCGACGTTGAGAAGGCCGCCGGCTGCCAGGCGCATCTCGATGCCATTCGGCAGGGGCGCGCGGGGAGTTCGCCGCCGGGACGCTGACGGGGCCGACCCACCGCGGCGCCGGCGCGGCACGGACACATGCCGGC
Source organism: Chloroflexota bacterium (assembly GCA_003153755.1). GTDB lineage: Bacteria > Chloroflexota > Limnocylindria > Limnocylindrales > CSP1-4 > Fen-1039. The sequence continues at coordinate 20,795 of PMBG01000122.1, forward strand.
GATGACCGGTTAGCCGTCCGCCGGTAACTGGCCCTTCGCCGGCCGCAGCACACCGAACTGGCGGAACATCAGGAATCCCGCCCCCGGTACCTCTATCTTCAGAAGGTCCGCGTATGCGTCCGCCGATTGCTCGTCGTCGTACCAGACGTCGCCGAGGATCTCGTCACCGGGGAAGCGCGCATACATGGCCTTCCACCAGTGAAGACCCGGCTGCGTCGTCACGGCGGCCATGTGACGCCTCACAACATCGAAGACCGGGTGTCCACGCTCGAGGCGGTTGGATGCCGCGTGCGCGCTCTGTTCCGAGTCCGCATAGACGAGCGTCGGCCCGGCGAATAGCTCCCACGCGAGCGCACTCCCGTCCGGGGCGGTGAACGGCACGGTCGTTCGCAGCACATCGATTTCGGGCCACCGATAGCCGAGCGATGCCAGAAGCGGCGCCAGCACGCCGTCCGCCACGAGCTGGTGGCAGTGCATGAGGGCCTCGCTCCGGTCTGTGTGCATGAACGTCACGGGCTGGACGATCCGTCTGGTTCCGAGCTCCGGCAGCCCAATCGAATATTCGAAAGTCAGTCCCTCCGGCGGACAATCCACGAGGCGCAGCTCGACGGTCATCTCGTCGTTGCCGAACGTGAGCAAGCGGCCTTCCCTCCTCACCGGCACTCCGAGGTGCTCGCAGTGATGAGCTACCACGCCGACGAACGCGTCCTGAATCTCGGCAGGCGTGGGGTCCCAGGGCTCCTGCGGGCGCATGACCGCCTGGACGGAGTCCGCGGCAGATCGCAACCGATCCATGATGGACACGTCAACGTCCCTTCGTGACGGGCGGGACGGCGCCGGCTATCCAGGTCTTCCACGTGGCTTCCGCAGATCCCACGCTGAATGCGTTGCCGAAGCGTACGAGCGGCAGCCGGATCAGCCTGACGTCGCCCATCAGCCGCGCGACGATCTGATCCGGATCCAGGCTCATATACCCGAGCCCCAGGTCTTTGTACTGCTTTCCTTCGGTGTCGAGAAGCGCCGCGGCTCCGAGGCGCTCCACGAAGCGCTTCAACTCCCCGAGCGCGATCGGGCGCTTTCGCAGATCCACGAAGGTGACCTCCACGCGTCGCTCCTTGAAGAACCGGAGCGCGGCCTGAGTCGCACGTGAATCCGGCAGTCCGAAGAGCTGGATTGCGGGCGCTGTGGGGGCGGGCATGCGAAGAGGTTACCGAGTTGCACGCCAACGGGTTGGTCGCCGCCACTCCGCGCCACTCGCCGGACCGGACCATTCGCATACCGCCGCTCCCGGCGCGGTCCCGTCCGGGTACCATCCACGCAGGAGGTGCGGCGTGGTCTGGTTCACAGTTGAGTTGAGCGACAAACCCGGTTCTCTCGCGAAGATGGCCGCCGCGCTCGGCGATCGTGCCATCAACATAACGGCCATAGTGGGCATCGCCGAGGACACCGAAGGCGCGCTGATGCTGGCGACGAACAACGCCGAAGGAACGCGATCTGCCTTCACCGATCTGGGCCTGGCATTCGAAGAGCACGATGCGGACCAGGGCCTCAGCCTCGATGACCACCCGCGAGTGAGCCAGGGTCTGGCCGACTTCGGGCTGGGCCGCGGTTAGCCATGTCCCGCACGGAACACACCGCCCCCAGCGTCGCGGTCCGGCTCGACTACGCCGACACGCCCGGCGCAATCCCCGGAATCGCGGCTGGCGTGGCGGCGGCCGGTGGCACGGTTCGCACGCTCAGCACCGTCCGCCGCTGGACCGACGAATCCGCAGGGCCGCTCGTGGAGATCGAACTCGAAGTCGAGGGCCTCGACGAGGCCAGACTGTCCGCCCTTCTCAACGAACTACCCGATGTCCGCGGCTGCCGGCACACGCAGTCTCTGGACAAGGTGTTCGGCAAACGGCTCATAGTCATCGGCGGTGGGGCGCAAATCGCACAGGCTGTTCTCGGAGCCGTCAGCGAGGCGGATCGCCACAACCTCCGGGGCGAGAAGATCAGCGTGGATACGATCCCGCTCGTGGGCGAAGCTAATCTGGCGGCCGCGGTTCGCGCAGTCGCCGACCTGGACCGGGCCCGCGCGCTGCTGCTCGCCGGTTCGATCATGGGCGGCGACATCACCAAGGCCGTGATCGAACTGCAGTCGGTGGGGATTCCGGTGATCGCCCTCAACATGGTCGGCACCGTTACGGACGTGGCGGATCTGGTCATCACCGATCCGGTCCAGGCCGGCACGATGGCGGTGATGGGTATCGCGGACACGGCCAAATTCGACTTCGCCCGGCAGAAGGGCCGGCGCTACTAAGCCGTGGAGCGGCCCTTCCTCGACGCGTCGATCAAGCCGGTGGAGCTGGCAGTGGCCGCCGCGCTCGGAAGCACGCATGCCCGCTACCGCTCGATCCTGGAACTTGCCGACGGTTTCGCCGAGGAGTGGACCTTCAACCGGAGCAGCGGCTGGATGCTCAAGATCCACGACGGTCGCAAGGCTCTCGTCTACCTGATCCCTCTCAACGACGCGTTCCGGATGAGCCTGGCGATCCGCGAAGCCGAACGTGATGAACTCCTGCGGGAAGCGGATCTGGCGCCGGTCCACGAGAAGCTCGCGTCCGCGAAGAAGTACTCCGAGGGTTTCGCGCTGCAGTTCGACGTCGACAGCGAGATGGATTTCGGGCCGGTGGAGTCGTTCGTCGGCAGGCTCATCTCACTTCGAAAGTAGCTCCAGACTGGAGATCCCGATGCGCATCGCGACCTGGAACGTCAACTCCCTGAAGGCTCGCCAGGAGCGCGTCGAGGAGTGGCTCGCGGAGAAGCAGCCCGACGTCCTGTTGATGCAGGAGACCAAGCTCGCCGACGAAGCCGCCCCGGAGCTTGCCTTCGCGATGGCCGGCTACGAACTGGCCCATCACGGCGAGGGCCGCTGGAACGGTGTGGCCATCGCGAGCCGTGTCGGGCTCTCGGACGTGATCGCCAACTTCGGTGACGGCCCGGTGCGCCGATCGCCGGGCGCGGATGCCATCGCCGAAGCCATCGAGGCGGAGGCGTCCGAAGCTTCAGCGGACGAAGCCCGGATGATCTCGGCCGTGTGCGGCGGCGTTCGCGTGGTGAGCATCTACGCCCCGAACGGGCGTGCGCTCGACACCCCGTTCTACCGCGCGAAGCTCGCATGGTTCGACCGGCTGGCCCGCTGGCTTCGCGAGAGCTGCGATCCCAACGGACAACTCGCCATCGGCGGCGACTACAACGTGGCGCCCGAAGACGCGGACGTCTACGACATGGCCGACTTCGCCGGCTCCACGCACGTGTCGGCACCGGAGCGCGCAGCTCTCGCGACTCTTCGCGACTGGGGCCTGGTGGACGCATACCGGCTCCACCACCCCGAGCCCGGCAAGTACTCGTGGTGGGACTACCGCGCCGGCAATTTTCACAAGGGCCTTGGCATGCGCATCGACCACATGTACGTGACGAAGCCGGTGGCCGATCGATGCGCCGCCGCCGAGATAGACCGCGACGCGCGCAAGGGCAAGCTGCCTTCGGACCACGCCCCGCTGTACATCGACCTGGCGGACTGAGCGGGCCCGCGATGCGCCGGCACACCTAAAGAGCCACTCCGCTGCCGCCGACTCCCTGCATGAGGGCCGCACTGTGACGCGCGGTTCAACGACCACGCAGCAGGAGCAACAGGCTAATGACCCCGGAAACCATTCTCCAGGACGAGTACGCGACCCTTCTGTACCACCCGGACACGAAGATCGTTCATCACCAGTTCCACAAGTTCGTCCACGACGAAACGTTCCGCGCCCCGCTCATCAAGGGCATGGAGCTGATGAAGAAGCACGGCGCTGCCAAGTGGCTGTCCGACGATCGGGGCAATGCTGCCCTCGGCGCGGCCGACACCGAATGGGCGCAGACCGTCTGGTTCCCCGGGGTCAAGGCCGCGGGATGGAAGCACTGGGCCGTTGTCATGCCCGAGAAGGTCGTGGGCCAGCTGAACATGAAGCAATGGGTGACCCAGTACCAGGCGCTTGGGATCAATTCCCAGGTGTTCTCCGACCCGGCCGCGGCAATGACCTGGCTCGTGGCCCAGAAGTAGCTACGATCGGGTTGCGGCCGGCCGGCACCCGCTAGGGTGTTCCGGCCACGCAACTCATGGCGCCCGGAACCGGTATGTTGATCGACTGGCCCACTTCTATGTGATCGGGCGTGATGCCCGGATTGGCCGCGACCAGCTCGCAGAGCCTAAGGTTGTTGGTCATGGCGATCGCCAACAGCATGTCGCCCGCCTTCACCTGATAGAGGCGGAACGTCCACACGGGCGATGGCGCCGCGGGTGTCGAGCCCGTGCATGTAATTGCTCCCGGGTTCGGAATCTTGATCGACTGGCCTGCCATGATGGTGTTCGGGTCGACGTCCTGGTTGGCTGCCTGGAGCTCGCACGGCGTCACGCCGAACTTGGCCGCGATCGTAGACCAGTAGTCCCCCGCCGTGACCGTATACCTCAGGTAAGTGGCGGCCGGCCACGGCGTGGTCGCGGGCTCACTGGTGGCAGCGGCGGAAGGTGCGACCGACGCGGCCCCCGAGGGTGATGGTGGTGCCGGCGGCAACACGGCACTCCGCGCCACGACGGACACTCTCCAGAAGTACTGAACCGGGTTCGGGCCGCCGAACGAGAACGCGACCCCGATGATCCACTGCCCTCGCGCAGGGGCGATGCCGGCCACCGAATCTACGAGGACGGTCGCCTGCCCGTTCGATCCATCGTTGTACGGCAGGTCGTTCGACGGGCCGTACCGGGGCAACGAGTCGGCCGGCGTCGCAAAGAAGAAAAGGCCGTTCAGATGTTCGCCGCAGGAGCCGTCCTTGGTCCGGATAGTGAAGGCGGAGCCCTCCCCGAGCGTGACGACTTGACCGGGCATGGCGCTGGGACCTCTGTCTAGCTTGCCGTCGTCGGCCGTAGCCGTGACAGACGCCGAACCCCCAGCTCCCGCGACCGTCAGCGACATAGCGGGAGCGTGGCTATCGGAGGTGAGAGTCTGCCCCGAGCAGTCGGCCGCCGGATTCGGAGCCGGCACGACGACCGCCGGCACCAAGACCTTGCCCCCGACAATGACGCGAGCGTAGCTGTCGGTCCAATTCGCCGTTCCGCCCTTGTCGTACTCGAGATGGATATGGATCATCCAGTCGCCGTCGGGCAGCCCGGATACCACGGCCTGGTCCGTATAGTCCCGGCCGTCGCCGAGGAGCGTCCAGCCACCATCGTCCTGGGCGCCGTCGTAACCCAGAGTCGACCTCGCCGTGACGGTCCACGCGTCGTAGCAGTTGCCGGGTGAGTCGATCAGCAGGCGTATGCGCGCGGCAATCGGCCGGAACGCCTTTGCCACGTCGGGAGTCGTGACCCCAGCTGAGTCGCTCGCCAGGGTCGTTCCGTATCCGGGCCACTCGTATTTGAGGATCGCGGCGGTCACCGGCCCCGCCAGATTCGCTTCTCGGAAGCCGGCCCCCAAGACCGCGTTGTAGATCGCGGGTTGGATCGGCGCGTACGCGTCATATCCTGCGAATGAACAGTCCGTTGATCCCCCAAGATCGACCTGGACCGCCCCGAGCGGCAACGCCCCCTCCGGGACAGGGCCGCCGAGGTCGATCGTTGTGGTTCCCCGCGGATCGCCGGAGGCGTTGGGAGCGGCGTGCGGGAGGCTACCGAGTAGCAGCCCACCACCGATCACCGCCGCTGCGAACAATGAAGCCAGGACCGGCAGAGAGCCATAAGCGGTTCGCCGAGGTCGCACCCGCGCCATGCGAACTGGACCTGGACCGTCATCGGCGACCGCCGCCAGTGGCTCCGCGTAGATCCGTTCGTCTGAGGGCCGCCGCCGCAGTCCGTCTTCGATGCGCTGTTCGAGGTTCATCGTTCGGCCTCCTCGCCGAGACGCCGGCGCAGCGTGGCGAGGCCCGTCGAGGCGTGGCCGCGTGCGGCGCCGGGTGTGATCGAAAGTGCGAGCCCGATCCGCTCATAAGGCAGATCGGCGCGGTAGCGGAGATACAGGACGGCGCGTTGACGTTGTGGCAGCCGATCCACTTCGCGCCAGATGGAGTCCACTTCGAGAAGCTGCGCCGGGTCGCCGCCGTCACGGTGATCACCCGATCCGGCGCGGCGGCCGAGCCGGTCCATGAGGCCGAGCACTCGCCGCCGGAGCCTGTGATGATCGATCGAGACTCTGTAGAGCGCGCGGAAGGCCCACGCTTCGGGGTCCAGGATCACCGCGCCGGACTCCATCTCGCGCCACAGGCGCAGCATCGTTTCCTGCACTGCGTCCGAAGCGTCGTCGTCCGAGAGGCCCAACCTCCGAGCGAAGCCGAACATCTCCTGCGACCGGCCGCCGTACACGCGCCGAAGATCGGCGTCGGCCGGCCCGGCGCCCCCCTCAACGGCCCGAGCCGGCGCCGCGGCCATCTGTTCGAGAATCGATCGGTCGGTCATCACACCCTACAGACGCGGCATGGCGCCCAAACGCTCGGCCGAATCCGAATCAACCGGCATCCCTGAAGAACCGCGACTCGTCCCGGATACGCCCGATCCCGATCAACCTGCCGTCCACGTCCTCCACGATGAACTCGTACGAGCCGTAGGGGGTGATCGCCGGCTTCCCGCGAATGACCGCGCCTTTGGCTGCGAGCTCCGCGTACATCTCATCGACGCCCTCGACGGTCTCAGGATCGATGTAGACGTCGTATCCGGAGCCGTAGCGAGCTCGGTTCGACTCCACAGAACCGTGCCGGGCCTGCACCAGGATGATCTCCACGTCGTCGCGGTAGATCGCCGCGAACGGTTCGGTGGCGTCGTAGTGCTCCACGACGGTGAAACCGAACACTTTGCGGTAGAAGGCCGCGGTGCTGCGAACATCGCGCGCCACGAGCACCGGTGCGACATTGGCCAGCTTCGTCCGGTCTGCCATGGTCCCTCCCCGCGCGATGCGGCGGCGAATTCGCGACGCGAGTTTGCCCCGGTGATGGCAGTATGGACGAATGGAAATTCGCTTCCTTGGCGCTGCCAACACTGTCACCGGATCCCAATTCCTCCTCACTACAGAGAAAGCCCAGATCCTCATCGACTGCGGCATGTTCCAGGGCGGGCCTACCGAGATCGTGCGCAACCGCGTTCCCCTCGCCTACGACCCCTCGAAACTGGACGCAATCGTCCTTACCCACGCCCATCTCGATCACTGCGGCCTCATCCCGCACATCGTCGCGGAGGGCTTCACCGGCCCAATCCACGCCACCCGCGGAACCGCGGAACTCGCGGCCCTCGTGCTTCTCGACTCGGGGAAGCTCCAGGAGGAATTCTCCAAGCGGCAGAAGCACTGGGCGCTCAAGCATCCGGACAAGGCAGCGGCGGAGGCGCAAGCCGAGCTCGCGAAGATCCAGCAGGCCGAGCAAGTCGCCGAGCTGGAGGACACGGCCTCCTCCGCGCCGGTCACGCATCGCGGCGACGTTCTGCCCGACGGCCGCGTAATCGCCTCCGGCATCGACGAACTGGCGCTCCACGACGAACAGGGCATGGGCACCCGCATGGGATACCCGGCGTTCGGCCAGCCCGACCACGAGGCCTCGATGGCCGGAAATCCCGCCAACCCGAACCTCATCGTTGACGAGCCCCTCTACGACCAGGCACAGGCTCAGGCCGCCCTGGTGCGCTTCTCGCCCGTCGACTACGAGAAGCTGGTCAACATCGCGCCCGGCATCACTGCCGTATTCCACGACGCGGGGCATATCCTCGGCTCATCGATCGTCGAAATCCGAGTCGAGGCCCAGAAGGACGTACCCGCGCGGACGCTGATCTTCTCGGGAGATCTCGGCAGGGCCGGCGCCCCGATACTGCGAGACCCCGCCATCATCCGCGAGGCGGACTATGTTCTGGTGGAGTCCACCTACGGCGGACGTGAGCACGAGCCCGAGACGGACTCGCTCACGCAGCTCGAGCAGGCGGTCAAGGATGTAGTCGCCCAACAGGGCGTGCTCCTGATCCCATCTTTCGCGATAGGCCGAACCCAGGAGATCGTCTGGGCACTGAACCACCTGCTCGACGCGGGCCGGATACCAAAGATCAAGCTCTACCTGGACTCGCCCATGGCCTCCAAGGCCACGACGATCTACCGGAAGCACACCGACTACTACGACGCGGAGACGGCGGCCCTGCTGGCTCGCGGCGAGGGCCCGGTGGACTTCCCCAACCAACTCGAAACGCCCAAGGCGACGGATTCCGAGCAGATCGACCGGGCGCAGCGTCCCTATGTCGTAGTTGCCTCCAACGGCATGCTCACCGGTGGTCGAGTACTCAACCACCTGCGCGTGTTGATCGGCGACCAGAAGGCGATGATTCTCTTCGTGGGTTACCAGGGTGAAGGTACGCTCGGTGCGCGCCTTCAGGCCGGCATCAAGACGGCCCGGGTCGACGGCCAGGAGCTGCAGGTCCGTTGCGCGGTCCGCTCGATCGACGGCTTCTCGGCTCATGCCGACGAGGCGGGGATCCTGTCCTGGCTGGGCAACTTCATCGACGGTCGCAAGGCCGGCGACCCCGGCGTGCCGCGACGGGTCTTCATCGTTCACGGCGAACCCGACGCCCAGGCGGCACTCGAACCCAAGATCCAGGCGTTGGGNNCCGCGCCGCTCCGCCGCCCGATATCAGGCCGATTCGCGACGGCGAGCGGCCCGATCTGGCGAGGATCGTGGCGGAGCACTGGGGCGCGGCGATCGTAACGAGTCGCGGCAAGGTCCACGACGTGTCGGCCCTGCCGAGCATGCTGGCCGTTGACCCGCAAAGCGGCTCGTGGCTTGGAGTTGCGTCCTACGTGATCGCAGGCGGCGAGTGCGAACTCGTACTGCTTGAGGCGTTCCGGCGGTTCGGCGGCGTGGGCACGGCCCTGCTGGCGTCCGTCGTCGCGGAAGCTCGCCGATTGAGCTGTACGAGGCTCTGGCTCGTAACAACCAACGACAACCTCCACGCGCTGCGTTTCTACCAGCGGCGGGGAATGTGCCTGGTTCGCGTTTGGCCGGACGCCACGACGCGCGCCCGAGAGAAGCTGAAGCCGCAGATACCCCTCACGGGCGAGCACGGCATACCGATTCGCGATGAGCTGGAACTCGAACTGCAACTTGGCCGAGGAGACGCGTGAAGCGCTGGCGTGACGGGGGCAGTGATCCCATCGGGAACGAACGCGACTCGCTCACGGGCGCGCCGCTCAGCCGCGAGAGGTTGGGCGGCGGCTCGGGCCGCTCGGGACTGCTCGTGCCGGGGATCGCCGTTGCCTGTGTTGCGATCGCCGTCCTGGCGCTGGCGGGCCGATTCCTCACGTCCACGCCGGCACCGGCCACACCCACTCCCCTCCCCACGCCGATCGCCTGGCTCGACAAGCTGGTCACGCCGGACCCGAGCGCGACGGCCGATACCGCTCCGCCCCTGCGCGTCACCGCGACGGTTCCCGACGCGAGCTACATCTTCGTGCGTGGGCAGCCGAACCACTTCACGCTGCACCTCCGCAACACCAGCGGCGGCTCGATCTCGCTCGATCCGTGCCCGGCGTACCGCATCTACCTTCAGGGCTCGGACTCATCGACCGCGCCGGCGTACGCGCTCAACTGCGCCGGGATCGGAAGTGCGCTGGCCATCGGCGAGTCCGTCGACCTCGACATGGTCTTCACGCCGGCGATGACCGATCCCATCGGCGGCCAGAGCGTTGTCTGGGAATGGGCCTGGCCGGACTCGGTGCAGGGCCTCGCGATCGTGAAGATCTACATCGAGGGGTAGACCCGCTACTCCGCTACGCGCCCGACGCGCCCGTGCTACCGGGGGCGTACAGCGGCACGCCGGCTCTGCATGCCGGGCATGTGTCCACTCCCGGTTCGTAGGTGGGAAGCTGCAATTGCCAGAGCTGGCGCAACGGGTAGCTCCGTCCGGACTTCGGCGACGTGAGCGACGCGAGTCCGCCGGAACGATCGGCGAGGACAGCGCACGTCACGATCTCCCCGCCGAACGCCTCCACGGCCGGGAGCATCGCGAGGAGCGAACCGCCGGTCGTGAGGATGTCGTCGACGAGCAGGACGCGCTCGCCGGGGGCGATCGTGAAACCGCGGCGGAACTCGCGGCGCGCAGTGCCGTCCGCGTCCTTCACTTCTTCGGCGAAGATGCTGCGGACCCCTAGCTGACGTGCCGTCTCGAAGGCGAGAACCACGCCGCCCGTGGTTGGGCCGGCGACGACATCCACCAGTGGCGTCCCGTCCGGGCCGCGATGAGCCGACGCCCAGAACCCGCACAGCTCACTGGTTGCGGCGGGGTCCTGCAGCACCAGGAACTTCTCCAGGTAGCGTTCGGAGTGCTTGCCGCTCTTCAGCAGGAAGTGGCCCTCCTTGAGCGCGCCGGACGCCTTGAAGAGCGCCTCTGTCCGAGACGCGATCGCCCTCGCGACGGCCAGCTCGGCTTCGGATCGAATAGTCGTCATGCGGGCCTCCTCGTGATCGTGGCGCCCGCTACGGGCGATACTCCGCGCCCTTCGCCGAGGGCGTGCCGGTGCGCTTGGGCAGCGCGGTTCCGATGAGCGGCTTGTACGAGGCAAGACCGCGCCGCAGACACTCCGCGCGCAGTTCGTCGCCGAGCCTCACCGGCAGCTCCGGATCGGCGAAGATCGCCGTGCCAACCTGGACCGCGACCGCGCCGCACGCGAGGAAATCGAGCACATCGTCCAGGTTCGTCACGCCGCCGATCGCCACGATCGGGATCGAGACTACCTGGGCCACTTCGTAGACGATGCGCAGGGCAACGGGTTTCACGGCGGGGCCGGAAAGGCCGCCGTAGGTGTTGCCGAGGAATGCCCGCGTCCGGTCCGACGAGACGGCCAGGCCGGACAGCGTGTTGATCGCCGTGATGGCGTCCGCGCCCGCCTCCTCGATCGCCTTGGCGATGGGGCGGACATCGGTGACGTTCGGCGACAGCTTCACGAGCAGCGGCAATTCGGTGGCGCGGCGGACGGCCGTGGTGACGGCGCGGGCGGCGTCGCGGTCGATCGCGAACTGCAGCCCGCCCTTTCCCACGTTAGGGCAGCTGATGTTCAGCTCGATGCCGGCCACTCCCGGAACGCCATCGAGCCTCTTCGCCACCTCCACGTAGTCCTCGATGGACTCGCCGGCAATGTTGACGATCACAGGAACCTTCCAGCCCTGCCAGATGGGGCCGTACTTGTCGATGACCGCGTCCACCCCCGGGTTCTGCAGGCCGATGGCATTCAGCATTCCACCGGGCGTCTCCGTCACTCGCGGCGGGGCGTTGCCGGCGCGCGGCCGGAGCGTAGTGCCCTTGCAGCAGATAGCGCCGATCCGCTGGACGTCCACGACCTCGCCGTACTCGACGCCGTACCCGAACGTGCCCGAGGCCACGAGGATCGGGTTCGTGAGCAGCAGGCCGCGCTCCGGGGCGATGTCCACCGACAGGTCGATCCGATCGAGCGCCTCACGCTCCGACATCGTTGGCTGCGGCGACGGCGCCGTTCCGAGGTCCGCGATCGCGGCGCTGCCCGTTTCGATGCGCGGCCGGCCGCCCAGACCCATGGCGCGGTCGAGCGGCGAGGGTGCGCCCTTGCGATTCTTCGGTGGCGAGGAGCGCTTGGACCTCGCGGGGAGCGCATCCATCGCGGTGACGACCTTCTTGCGGCCCTTCACTGGATGGCCTCCCACGAGATCTCTTCCGCGGCAAAGACGGGACCCTCGCGGCAGACGCGAAGCGGACCATCGACTCCGATGACGGTGCAGCCCAGGCACGCGCCCACGGCGCAACCCATCGTCTGCTCCATGGCCACCTGCAGAAACGACTTGCGCCGAGCCGCGGCAGAGCCGGTCGCGTCGGTCTTGCCGCCGCCCCTCCGGCCGAGCTTCGCGACGCCCATACGCTCCCGGCGTCCGGCCGCCAGGGCCGCCAGACGCTTCAACATCGGATGCGGGCCGCAGGCGAATGCCTGGTCGGCCCAGGCTTCGTAGTCCGCCATGAGTTCGGTCACGAAGCCGTGGTGCCCCATCGAGCCGTCGTCCGTGGCCACGACGTACTCCACCTCGTCGGGAAGCAGCGACGAAGGATAGACGTGACCGGCGTTCGCGGCCCCGAACAGTACCGTCACCGAGCGGCCGTCACGAATGGCCTCGTCGGCGAGCATCCGCACCCCGGCCATCCCCAGGCCGCCCGCGATGAGCAGCAGGTGGTGGCTGCGTGGATCGACCTCGAACGGCCGGCCCAGCGGACCGAGCATGTCGAGTTTCTCGCCCTCCCGGACGCGGGTCATCCACTCCGTCCCGCGACCAACCGTGCGGAAATGGAGGGTGATGATGCCCGTGGCCGCGTCGGCGGTATTGATGGAGAACGGCCGCCGAAGAACCAGACCGGAGTAGTCACCCGTTCTGACGTGGACGAACTGCCCGGCCCGCGCCCCGCTTGCGAGTTCGGGCGCGTGGAAGGACTGGAGCCACTGGCCCGGCAGAATCTGCCGGCTGTCGACGAGCTCGGCCGCGACGAGACGCATCGTCACTGCGGCTTGTCGCCCTCCCCGTCCTCGGTCTCGGCGTCACCGTCGGTTTCGCCGTCGGGTTCGGTCTCGGCTTCGCCTTCGTCTTCGGCCTCGTCCTCGCCCGATTCGTCGCCTTCGTCGCCGGACGGAGGCTCACCCAGACTCGGGAAGGCCTCGGCGAGCGTATCGGCCAGGTCGCCGAACACATCCGTGGGATCGTAGAACTCCACCAGTTCGTCGGGGCTTTCGAGCTTCCGCCAGATGCCGAGCTCCGCGTCGTCCTCGGGCACGACCTCGCCCGCGAACGAGCCTGTGGCCTTCAAGGTGAGCCGCTCGTCCTCATCGTCGACGATGACGAGATCACCGAGTACGGAGGTCAGCCGGGACGCGGCGGTCTCGAACTGCTCCAGGAGATGGGCCTCGGTCTGCTGGCTGCGCTCCTGGAATGCCAGCGCCAGATCGTAAAGGCGCTCGGCGGCTTCCTCTTCGGTTTCGGGCGCCTCCTCGTAATCGCGACCGGCTGCGGCCCAATCGTCGGCAACCGCGGCGTACGGATTGTCGGCAAGTCCAACCGCCGAGGGTGTGGCTTCGGCCTCGCCTTCGCCTTCCTCCTCTTCGCCTTCCTCTTCCTCACTCCCGGCGCCGACCTTGGCCACGTCCGCGAACGCACCGAATACGTCGGCGAGGTTGTAGAGCTCAACGAGCTCCGACGGGTTTTCGATCACCTCGTTCTCGGTGACCCATTTGCCGGTGGCCTCGTCCAGGTAGCGGCTTCGACTTCGGAAGGTCAGGTCCGCGGCCACGGCGAGGTAGTCCGCCTCGTCATCGATAAGAACGAGCCCGCCGACCTGCTCGATCTTGTTGCCGTTCGTCTCCAGGAACTCGCGCAGCTGCGCGGATGCCTGGGCCATATAGTCGGACCGCTCAAGAGACGCGTCCGAAGCGATCTCACCGAGAAGGCGACTGCGGCTCGTATCCATCGGGTTCGTCTCCTATCCCTTGAACTCGAGATCCGGGCCGATTCGCTCCCGGAGGAACATCGAATGGTGGCGTTCGAACATCCACTCCCCGGCACGGTGTCCGAGGGCGCGGGTGGCTTCGTCCTTCTCGAGCTTGTCAAGCGTGGCGTAGTCCGGCAGGTCAAGCATGATGACGTTGTCAAAGTCCCAGCCGTGGGCGACGTTGAACCAGCCCACGAACTTGATCCCGAACTTCTCCTCGTACTGCTTCATCTGCTTGGGGAAGAGCGACTTCATGAAGAACTTGAAGAAGGGATCCCGACCGCGTCGCACGGAGAAGAAGGTCGCAAGGACTGGCACGGGCTAAGGGTCTCCTGCTTCTGGCGGTCTCGTTCGCCCGGCTGGCCGTAAGGCTACAAGGCGCGGGCCCTATTCTCGCATGCCGAACGATGTAAACGGCAACGGATGCTGCGCGACCTACTCCGCGTCGTCCGCTTCCGCGTCCTGGTAGGCCAGGCGGCCGGCGGCGATCGTCAACAGCACGCGTCCGGGCAGTTCGCGGCCGAGCAGCGGCGAGTTCTTACCCTTCGAGCGCAGCGACTCCTCGGTGACCTTCCAGCGATCCGTGCGATCGAACACCACGAGATCCGCCGACGCGCCTTCAACGAGTCCGCGCGCCCGGGCGGCAGCGGTTGCGGTGCGGGCCGGCCAGCCCGCCACGACCGAGGCCGGTCCGGTGGTGAGGGCAGCGATCGCCCGAACCAGCGGCAGCTTGCCCGCGTCCACGAGTTCGAGCAGCACGCCGAGCGCGGTTTCGATGCCGCTGATCCCGTTGGCGGCCTTGCCGAATTCCACTTCCTTGTCTACCACCGTGTGCGGGGCGTGGTCGGTGACCACGGCCGAAGCGGTTCCGTCCAGGAGAGCGGCGAGGCACGCGGCAGCGTCGACGGGCGTGCTGAGCGGAGGATTTACCCGCAGCGATGTGTTGTACGGACCGGCCGTCAGGGCGGAGTCTGCCCAGGGATCGCGCGAGGTCCCGTCCTGGTTCAGCGCATCCCACGCCCAGCGTCTCGCACCGGCGATCCACTCGTCCGTGAGGGCGAGGTGATGCGGCGTAACGTCGCAGGTGACGGGCAGTCCGGCGGCCTTTGCCCGGCGCACCAGGTCCAGGGCTTCGGCCGTGGAGACGTGAGTGATGTGGAGCCGCGCACGCGGCTCGTCCTTGATGGCATCGGCGAGGACCGCCAGATCGCGTGAGACCGCGTTGACTTCGGCGGCCGACGGCCAGCCGGCAAGGCCCATGATCGATGCCACGTAGCCCTCGTGGGCTTCGGCGCCGGATGTGAATTCCAGATCCTCGGCGTGCTCCACGATCGGAAGCCCGAGCATGCCCGCGTAGAGCAGCGCGCTGCGCATCAGCTTGCCCGTCCGGACCGGCGCCCCGTCGTCCGAATAGCCGAGCACGCCGGCGTCGGCGAGCTCGCCCATGGCCGAGAGAGTCTCACCGGCTCGATTCGCCGAGACGGCGCCGAACGCCAGGATCTCCACGGGCGATCCGCTCGCTCGCGACGCGAGTCGAATTCGCTCGAGAGCGCCGGGCTCGTCGAGGGCCGGCTGCGTGTTAGGCATCAGCGCGACGGAGGTATATCCGCCGTGCGCCGCCGCGCTCGACCCGCTCGCCACAGTCTCCGCATCCTCGAAGCCGGGCTCGCGGAAGTGAGCGTGCAGATCGAAGAAGCCGGGGGCCACCACCACGCCCTTGTCCGTGACGCCGTCCGCCTCCGCTCCCTCGAGCCAATTGACCGATTCGAGGATGCCGTCCACCACGACGATCTCACCCGGGCCTTCGCGCCCCGAAATGGGGTCCACGAGCCAGGCCTTCTCCAGCTCGAAACGCTCGACGAGCTCGCCGACGGAAGGACCGACGCCGTTCCTGCTCGCCCCAGGCTCGCTCATCGGACCGTCTCGACATGGGTGGCCTCGTGGCCGCCGGCGAGCAGATACAGCAGCGCCATTCGCACCGCAACGCCGTTGGCAACCTGGTCCAGGATGACGGAGCGCCCGCTGACAGCCACGTCCGGTGCGATCTCCACGCCCTCGTTCATCGGTCCTGGGTGCATGACGATCGCCCCCGGCTTGGTGAGCGCCACGCGCTCGGCGGTGAGCCCAAACCGGGCCGCGTATTCACGCAGAGATGGGAGCAGACCGCCCTGCATTCGTTCACGCTGGATGCGGAGGCCCATGACGACGTCGGCGTCCTTCACGGCCGCATTCACGTCGCTCGTAACGTTGAACCGGCCGTGGCCCGGGATCGCGCCGCCGCTCCAAGCGACCGCCCAGCGATCCATCCCGCGCAAGAGCGTGGCCGGGCCGCACAGCCACAGGTCCGCGCCGGCCGCGGTGAGCGACCAGATATTGGACCGTGCCACGCGTGAGTGGAGGATGTCGCCCACGATCGCCACCTTCTTGCCGCGCAGGTCGTGGCCGAGCTTCTCGCGCATCGTGTACAGATCCAGCAGCGCCTGGGTGGGATGGGCGTGCCAGCCATCGCCTCCGTTCAGGACGTGGCCGCTGAAGATTTCGGCGGCAAGGTATGGCGCACCGGATACGGCATGGCGCATGACGAGGATTTCCGCGCCGAGCGCCTCGAGCGTACGCACTGTGTCCACGAGCGACTCGCCCTTGGTGACCGACGAGGTGGCGGTCGAGACGCTGACAACATCCGCCGACAGGTTGCGCGCCGCGGCTTCGAAGGAGACGCGGGTTCGCGTGGATGCCTCGTAGAAGAGAGTGGTGACGCGGCGTCCGTTGAGGGCCGGAACCTTGCGGATCGGCCGCGCGAGGATGCCCTTCATCTCCTCGGAGACGCGCATGATCAGCTCGAACTCCGGCCACGTCAGGACGTCCACGTCGATGAGATGGCGGTGGCGCCAGGTGGCGGCGGGAGTGGTAGCGGTCGTCATCTGTCGGCCGCCTCGGCAGCCTCGGTGGTTCGGATCTGGCGCGAAATCGTCACCTCGTCGCTGCCGTCGATCTCGGCGACATGGACGTGGACGATCTCCTCTCGCGACGTGGGCACGTTCTTGCCGACATGGTCGGCCCGAATCGGCAGCTCACGATGGCCGCGGTCGATGAGCACCGCCAGACGAATTGCCCGCGGCCGTCCGAAATCGATGAGCGCGTCCATTGCCGCGCGTACGGTCCGGCCGGTGTAGAGCACATCGTCGACTACCACGACCGTGACGCCGTTCAAATCGAAGGGCAGGTCCGTGCCCTTGA
>PMBG01000180.1:0-1281 GCA_003153755.1 Chloroflexota bacterium
GTCGATCTGGTCGACCATCACATGATCGAGGGCGCCGACATTCCGGTGACCATCGCAGATGAGTCGGCGCCGGCGGCGTCAAACGCTGCCGCCTGATCCACAGCGTCCCCAACGGAGCAATCACATGCACCTTTTCTCCCGCCACACAACTCCGGAAATCGGAATAGACGAGCTCGACGAGCTACTGCAGTCCGGCAGCGTGCACGTCCTCGATGTACGAGAGGACTGGGAGTACCGGCGGGGCCGGGTACCGGGCGCGGTGAGCGTTCCGTTGAGCCGGCTGACCTCACAGGTCGCGACGTTGCCGCGAGACAAGCCGCACGCCGTCATTTGCGAGAGCGGCAGCCGGAGCCTCTCGGCCGCCGACTTCCTGCTCGGCCAGGGTTTCGAAGGCACGGTCTCGGTCAAGGGTGGAACCGGAGCCTGGGTTCGCAGCCGCCGACCGGTCGAGACAGACTGAGCATGGGCACCGAGGAGCGACCTTTGGGCTGGGACGAGCGTCATATCGACGACCGGCGTCGAGGGTGGGATGAGCGCCACAGCTCCGGCGATTTCGAAGGAAACGGCCCGAACCCGACGCTGGTGGACGGCGCCGCCGGATTGCGGCCCGGGTCCGCCCTGGAGATTGCGGCCGGCAGCGGCACAAACGCGGTCTGGCTGGCGACGCAGGGCTGGCGGACCACGGCCGTCGACTGGTCGCCCGTAGGTCTGGCCAACGGACGAGCCAAGGCAGAGGCCGCGGGAGTGACGGTGGAGTGGCTGGAGCGNNATGAGCGCAGCGTCATCTACCCGCACGCGGCGGCCGCCGTGGCGTCTGGTGGCCGGCTGCTGATCGTGGGTCACGACACAATCAACGCCACCGAGGGTGAGGGCGGACCGCCCGATACGGTCCGGCTGTTCACGGCCGCCGAGGTCGCCGCGGAGCTGACTGCCGCCGATCCCACACTCGTCGTGGAACGGTCGGAAGTCGTGCGCCGGGTTCCGCCGCCCGGACGCGCGCCCATCGACGCCCTTCTCGTCCTTCGCCGACCCTAGCCCCCAAGGAGTGATCTGATGGCCACCAAGACGTCGACCGCCCTGTACGAGGGTCCGGGTCTCCGCTTCTCGGTCCAGACCGGCTCGGGTCACACGATCGTCCTCGACGACGGCCACGGCAATACCGGCCCGCGTCCGGTGGAGATGCTCCTCGCCGGGCAGGCCGGGTGCACGGGCATGGACGTCATGTCGATTCTGCAGAAGAAGCGCCAGGACGTGACTCGGTACGAGGTCTCGGTGGAGGCC
>PMBG01000180.1:1290-2700 GCA_003153755.1 Chloroflexota bacterium
CGGATCGTGAGCCCGGCCGGCGCCGCGCCGATTGAGGGCGAAGTGATGGTGACCGGCCCTCACGCCGATCCGGACGCAATGGGGAAGCCGGCCGTCGCCGCCTCGGCGAGCTAGCGTGGACGGCCGCCGCCTGCCCGGCCTTGGCCCTCGCGGTGAAGGCTGGTTCGGACTCCAGTTGATCCTGTTCGTCCTGATCGCCGCGGCCGGCGCGCCCGCACCGGCCTGGTCCGGCGTGGTCGCCATGACCGCCGTCACGGTCGGCGGTCTCCTCATGTGCTGCGGCGGGATCCTGGCGATACGCGGCTTGATCGACCTGCGCGAGAACCTGACGCCCTTCCCGAAACCGTTGGAGGGTGCGCGTCTGGTCGAGACCGGCGCCTATCGCTATGCCCGTCATCCGATCTACGGCGGCCTCGTACTGGGCGCGATCGGATGGGGCCTGATCAGGGCATCGCTTCCGGCGGTCGCGGCGGCTTTCGTGCTCGCGGTCTTCTTCACCCTCAAGTCGAGCCGCGAAGAAGCCTGGCTGGCCGAGCAGTTTGCGGGATATGCGTCGTACCAGGCCCGTACACGCCGGATGATCCCCTGGCTCTACTGACCTTCTAGACCAGCCTGTACGTCTGGAGGCGTCCGATCTTGCCGGTGCATTCGGCTGCGCCGGCTCGCTGCAGGCAGTAGGCAGTCCGCATCGCGAGGCGCTTTGAACGGCGGCTCGCTGCGGCAATGTCGGACGAGGTGAACGTCTCCGGCAGGCCGTCCGGCAGCAGGCGGGCCAGATCGGCGGGGGAGTCGACCCGGATGGTGGCGACGACCTCCACCAGCCGCCGATCCAGACGCACCCAGGTGCGAGGGTAGCGATAGCGCTTGCCCTCCGGCACTGGGCCGCGGATCTCCTCCTCGTCGATCAGCGCCAGCTCGAGCGAGAAGTTGACGTCCGCGATCAGCTCCGGAAACGCCACCAGGTGCTCGAAGATGTCCAGCGGCAGCCCGCGTTTGGGCGACCGCTTACGGCTCAACACCACTCCGTCCGCATCCACGCGAACGAGCCACCGCTGTACGGCGATCGGATGCACGAGCACGATCCGGTGCGCGTTGACGAGCCGCCGGAGCTTTCTGGCCGCCGACGCGAAGCTCGCCGTCTGGATCTCCACGAGCTCGTCGTCCCGGACCACGTCGATCACGTAGCCGTCGACGGGCTCCTCGACGCGGTCGCCGGGGCGCGCGTAGAGCGCCTTGAGGGCCGCGTGCAGCGAGCCTTCGCGGTATGTCGTCAGCGCTGGAGCGCCGGCCATCCCTCGGCTAGCGGTTCTTCTGGATGAGCGTCCGCCCCGACGTCGTCCATGCGTTCATGCCGCCGTCCAGGTTCCAGACGTTCGTGTACCCCAGGTTGAGCAGCGTTTGGGCGCCCTG
>PMBG01000180.1:2800-5483 GCA_003153755.1 Chloroflexota bacterium
CCGGACGTCGCGGCGGATCCGGACCGGCCGAGCAGCATGAACGCCGCGATCAGGATGACGAGAAGCCCGGCCGCGGCCGTTCCGGCGGCGATTAGGAGAGGCCGTCGATCCGGCGGATGCGGCATGCCCCGGCGATCCGCGGCTCGCTTCTGTTTGGTCGCCATCGTCACTTCCCCAATCTGGTGTCAGCCGCGAAGCCGGATCGCGAAGAGCGCGAGCGGGCGGTACATCACGTGCGCGAACTTCCCGAACGGTACCAGCAGGACGAGCGCCATCGCTACCCCGACGTGAGCGAGGAACATCGGGTAGGCCCATGCGGGCGCCTGCGGGAGGTAGAGCGCCAATTCGAGCACGAAGCCCGTGACGCCGGCCACCCAGAGAAGGACGAGGAACATGTAGTCGGATGTCGTGGAGTTCGTGCTGGAGCGGTCGCTCCTGCGCAGCCGCCGGGCGATCATGACGCTGGTTCCATAGATGAGCGCGGCTCCGGCGAGCGTTCCGAGCAGACGGACCGGATACCAGATCGGCACGGCAGTTCCGGTCGCCTTGACGCCGAGCAGCTCGAGGCCGTAGTCGAGCATCGTGGCTCCGAGCAGGCCCAGGAAGCCCCACATCGTGGCGAAGTGGATGAACCAGCGCTGGAGATACCAGGGCCGGGCCGGCGTCGCGTCTACGGCGCTCTTCTCGGTCGTGTCCGCGCAGTCCTTGCGGAAGCGCGTCTGAGCCAGCGATTCGGTACCGACGGCGTACCAGGCGGCGTCGACGGCCTTGCGCGCCGCAGCGCCCTTGCCGGCGGTACCTGGGCCGCGCAGGACGCGACGGACCATCTCGAATAAGCCGACGAGCGCGGCCACTCCCATGGCCGCCATCACGACGATGCCCATGTTGTGGATCACGTCGGACGGGACGAAGTCGAAGAACGCGAGCGTGGAGCCGTCTACGGNNCGAGACGTAGCGAGCAGATATCCCAGGTGCGTCCTGTCGTAGCTGGCGACCGCGTAGCGGCGCGCCGCGGCCATGAACGAGGCCGGATCCGCCTTGGTGGGGCAGGAGTCGGTGCATTCGGAGCAGCCATAGCAGGACCACAGCTCCGGCGTGGAGAGCAGCTTGTCCCGCAGGCCCAGCTGGGCGTAGCGCGAGATTCGACGCGGGAACGACGACCCGTCCACGGAGAGCGGGCAGATCGCGGTGCAGACGCCGCAGTTGTAGCAGGACGAGATGTCCGTTGCCCCAAAGCGCTTCAGTTCGGGATAGAGGTTGTGATCGACGCGCGCGGTCATGCCTTCGTCTCCCGGGGAACGGCCATGTAACGGAAGTAGCCGTCTACCGCCGCCTCCTTGACGTCGCGTACCCAGCCGTAACGGCGCATGCCCATGACCCAGAACATCGCCTCGTGCGTGGGCCGGCCGATCGCCGCGGCTATCTCGGGGACCGTGTGCGGTCCGTCGGCGAGGAACTCCAGGATGCGGCTGCGCATGAAGGGCTCTTCGCGGATGATCTCGCGCGTCTCCCTGTTGGGCGGGTTCATGCCATCGCCTCCTGGAGCAGACCGTCGATCATCGCGGTGATCTGGGCATTGGTGTAGCCGCGAAGGTCGATCGCCCCCTCGGGGCACACCGGAACGCAGCCACCGCATCCCTTGCAGCCGGTCTCGCTGATGGTCGCGATCTCACGACCGTTGAGCGAAAGTAGCGATATCGCACCGTATGGGCAGGCGTCCACGCACTTGCCGCACCACGTGCAGGCGTCGGGGTCAACGGTGGCGACTAGAGGATCGAGTTCCGCGACGCCCTTCTTGAGCACGGACGCGCTCTGGGTAACGGCGGCGAGGCCCGAAGCGACGCTTTCGGCCGAACTCTTCGGCCCCTGGCAGGCGCCGGCGATCAGGACGCCGTCGACCATGGTTTCCACGGGCCGCAGCTTGGGATGGATCTCGTTGAAGAAGCCGTCGCGGCCGAGAGGCAGCTTCAGCATCGATACGAGTTCCTCGTTCTTGCGCGGCACCATGCCCGTCACGAGGACCACGAGATCGACCGGGATCTCCAGCTCTTCGTCACCCGACAGCAGATCGCGGACCTTGACCGCGAGCCCGCCGCCGGTCTCGCGAACCACCTCGGGTGGCGCGTCATCGGGGTACTTCACGTAGACCGCGCCGGCCTTTCGAGACTGCTCGTACAGCAGTTCGAACGTGCCGTAGGTGCGGATGTCGCGGTAGAGGTGGTACTGCCGGAGGTTCGGGTCCAGGCCGCTTACCTGGATGGACAGGTGAGCGGTCGAGGTGCAGCAGAAGCGCGAGCAGTACTCATTGCCGCCGTTGCCGCGGCTTCCGACGCAGTAGATGTAGGCGAGGCTCCGGACCGGCCTTCCCTTGTAGCGCAGAGACCCGGTCGATGCGTCGACCATTTCCTTGAACTCGGGAAGCGTGACGACGCCGTCCTGTCCCGACCCGAACGCTCCTTCGGCGGGCTGGTAGGAGTCGAAGCCCGTGGCGACGATGACCGAGCCGACCTTGACCTCGATCGTCTCGTCCGGGTCTTTCGTGACGCGTATGCCGACCTCGTAGTTGCCGAAGCTGCCGGCCTTGGTGACCACTTCCGCGCAGGTGAAGACCTTGATTGCGGGTCGCTTCTTGACTTCCTCGACCAGATGCGAGATCAGCTCGCGACCCTCGCGGTCGTGGGGG
>PMBG01000149.1:0-23502 GCA_003153755.1 Chloroflexota bacterium
CACGTTCTCGCGGGTGGTGGAGACGAGGAGACTCGAACTCCTGACCCTCTCCTTGCAAAGGAGATGCTCTGCCAGCTGAGCTACGTCCCCAGACGGCTAACGAGTGGTGGGCGATACTGGACTCGAACCAGTGACCTCGCGGATGTGAACCGCGCGCTCTAACCAGCTGAGCTAATCGCCCACTCGTCCATGCGCCTTCGCGCCGGAGGCCGAATTATAGCGGCACGCGGCGCCGTAGAGGCAAGCGCCACCGCCGCACATCCGCGGAGGCATCTCGCGCTAGACCTTGATGCCGGGCCAGCGCTCCGCGATCGTCTGCGGCGAAATGCCGTCGACGACGATGAGCTTCTGACGGCCCGTGGCGCCGGCGACCATCTGGATGTCGCTGCGAGGCACGTCCAGTTCGTCGGAGAGGAGGCGGATCAGGGCCGCGTTGGCGGCGCCACCAACAGCGGGAGCGGCAACCCGGGCTTGGAGCACGCCGTCCTCCGACACGGTGTCGACCCGGTCCATGCCGCCGCGAGGCATCAGTCGCACGGCGAATCGAACGGATGAAGGAGTCCGCTCAAGGTTTCGGTCTCGGTCCATATGCAATGGATTATGGCCCCCTGACACCGTTGCCCATCTGGAGCGCCGCACGATCCCGCCTAACGGCCCGAAGCCGAGCCCTTCGGCACATCAGCCCGCGTACCGAAAATCGCTCGTCCTACACGAACGAGCGTCGCTCCCTCCTCGACGGCAACCGCGTAGTCGTTGGTCATCCCCATCGACAGACCGTGCCCGAGCGAAGGGTGTTCACCCGTCAGACGCTCTGAGAGACCGCGCAGACGGGCGAATGTAGGCCTCGCCTCTTCCGCCGATCCCGTCAGACGCCCCACGGTCATCAGGCCCAGCAGTCGCACGTTCGGAAGGCTGGACAGCTCGTGCAGTTCGCCCTGGAGGATTTCGGGTAGGAAGCCGGACTTCGCCTCGTCGCGGTCCACGTTCACCTGCAGGTAGATCCCAAGGCCGGTGGGGTGCCGCCCGGACTCTCCCGCAAGACGATCGAGCCGGCGAGCGAGGTCGAGCGAGTCCACCGTTTCGATCGCGTCGAAGAGCTGGACCGCCTTACGGGCCTTGTTCGACTGCAGCGGCCCGATCAGATGCCAGCGAGCACCCGGAAGCAGCGGGCATTTGGACTCCGCCTCCTGAACCCGGTTCTCGCCCAGGAGGTCAAGGCCGGCCTGAACCGCGGTGGCAAGACGCGAAGCGTCGACGGTCTTGGATACGGCGACCAGCGAGACGGCGCCGGGGTCGCGACCGGATCGTTTGCATGCGCCGGCGATCGTCTCGAGGACGCGCGCCCGGGCCGCCCGGAAATCTTCGATCGAGCTGGATTCCATCGCTGCCCGGAGACGAAGGGTGTTTAGCCCTTGTCCTCCTGCGGAGGCCGACGGAGGAAGCTCGGGATTTCGAGGTCCGCGTCGTCGTACACGGGCCTGGGCGTGGGCCGGTCGGGCATCGGCCGGTGGAGCGGCGATGACGTCTGGACCGGCACCGGGATCGGCTGGCGCTCCGGAGCCCCTGTGGGCCCGTACGTGCCGACGAAACGAGTGGGCGCAGGAGCCGCATCGGCCGTGGCGCGCTGGCGCTCCAGCTCCTGCAGGAAGTCGGCTCCGTCGTAGCGCGACGCATGGACGGTGACCGGGGTACGAGAGCCGGACTCGCTTCGGGAGATGTCCTTGCGCTTCGTGGCATCGAAGCCGGTGGCGATGACCGTGATCACGATCTCGTCGTTCAGGCGCTCGTCGAAGCTGGTGCCGAAGATGATGTTCGCCTCCGGATCCGAGACGGAGCGGATCTCCTCGGCAGCCTCGGTGACCTCGAACAGGCTGAGGTTGGACGATCCGGCGATGTTGAACAGGATGCCCTGCGCGCCGTTGATGTTGACCTCGAGCAGCGGGCTCGCGATCGCCTGCCGCGTGGCATCCAGCGCCCGGCTGTCCCCGCTCGCCCGGCCGATGCCCATGAGCGCGGATCCTGCGTCCTTCATGATGGTTCGGACGTCGGCGAAGTCCAGGTTGATGAGGCCAGGCACCGTGATGATGTCGGAGATTCCCTGGACGCCCTGGCGCAGGATGTCGTCGACGTAGCGGAACGCCTCCGCCATGGACGTGTTCTTCTGGACCACATCGCGCAGCCGGTCGTTGGGGATCGTGATGAGAGTGTCCACCTTGGACTTGAGCTCTTCGGCGGCCCGCTCGGCCACGAGCTTTCGGCGGGTGCCCTCGAATGCGAAGGGCTTCGTTACCACCGCGATCGTGAGAGCGCCCAGGTCCTTTGCGATCTCGGCCACTACCGGTGCGGCGCCAGAGCCAGTGCCGCCGCCCAGNNGTGATCTTGTCGCCGATGCGGATCTTGTGTGGGGCGTCGGACTGGAGCAGCGCCTGCGCGTCCGTGTTACAGGCGATGAACTCGACCCCCATCATTTCCGCCCTGATCATGCGGTTGACGGCGTTGCTACCACCGCCTCCCACGCCGATCACCCTGATCAGCGCGAAGTTTTCGGAATCGGACCGTAGCGGCATTCCCTGTTCCTCCGGTGGCTCTCCGGCGGTTGTCGTTCGGTCCGGCCTCCCCTATGACTGTAGAGAGGTAGCGCGTGACGGGGCTGGTCCGGATTTAGGGAAGTATACGCCTGCGCGGGGTTTTCCACATCCCCGACCGCGCACCGAAACACGATGTCGCGAGAAGGGCGTGCGAACAACCGTTCACAGTTTCGAGGGGTTAAGCCCCGAATCGCGGGCGGGGCCGGTGTGGGATGTGGAAGGCGCCCTTCAACCCGTCAGGAAGCTCAGTCTTACCGTCCTCGCGGCGTTGTCCGAATTGGGGTCCAGGAGCGCGATCGACTGCCAGGTTCCGAGCGCCAGGTGACCGCCGACGACCGGCACCGACAGGGACGGCGGGGCCACTGCCGACACGAGATGATCGGCGCCGTGTCCCGGAGAACCGTGTCGGTGGACATAGCGGTCGTCCCGCGGCAGCAGGCGATCCAGGGCCGCCACGAGGTCCACGTCGGATCCCGCGCCGAGCTCGATGATCACCACTCCCGCCGTGGCGTGGGGGACGAAGATGTTCAGCAGCCCGTCGCCCTCGCCGGCTACGAAACGGGCGCACTCGGCGGTCAGGTCGAATAAACCGCGCCGACGCCCGGTCTGGATCTGCAGCTCGATGGTCTTCATCGCTGCTCGATCTCAACGCCGCCCGCCACGAGCGAAGCCGAAGCCCGCCTCCGACGGCCGAGGCCAAGGCGCGGCCGAGTATGAGCCAGGCAAGCCTGGCTTTCGCGAGTGCACCTGAGGGTGCATGAGCAAGGAGCGGAGGCCGCAACGCAGGCATCGGCCGACTGAGGTGGGCGTCGAGCCAAGCACGACGGCTTGGCTATGGGAACAGGCTCCGCAGCGCGTCACGGACCTTCGAAGGGATCCCACCCGCGGGCGCCGACTCGAAGCGCTGGTTGTCTCCGGCTTCGAGGCCCTTCGCGCCCCAGTAGAGCAGGCCGATGGCGGTGCTGTATGCCGGGTTCATGATGTTGTCGGTGAGGCCACCAACGCCGGACGGACCGGCGACGCGGACGGGCATGTCCAGGACTTCGCGGCCGAGCGCGGCGATACCGCCGAGTTGCGCAGCGCCACCGGTGAGGACGACACCCGCCGGGAGCAAGCCCTCGCCCGCCGCGTGGATCTCGGCACGCAGCATCTCGAACGTCTCGCGCATTCGGGCTTCGATGATCCTGCACACGTCCAGGCGGCTCACCGTCCGCCCGCCCGGCTCGCCGAGCATCGAGACGCTGATCATCTCGTCCGGATCCACGGTGGACAGATCGCAGCTGCCGTGCTGGACCTTGAGCTCCTCGGCGACCTGAAGGCTCGTCTTGAGGCCGATGGCGACGTCGTTGGTGACGTTGTTGCCGCCGACGGGCAGGACCGCGGTCTTGAACGGCGAGCCGTCCAGGAAGAGCGCGAGGTCGATCGTGCCCGCGCCGATGTCGGCCACGGCAACGCCCAGATCTCGCTCGGTTTCGGAGAGCACGGCCTCGGCAGAGGCGAGCGAAGCCGCCACGAGCTCGTCGATCTTGACGTTGGAGGCCTGCACGCACTTGGCCAGGTTCCGAACGGCCGTGGCGGCGGCGGTGACGATGTGCGTTTCGATCTCGAGGCGGATTGCGCTCATCCCGAGCGGATCCTTCACGCCTTCCTGGCCGTCCACGATGAACCCGCGGGGCAGGACGTGGAGGACTTCTCTGTTCGAGGGGATAGAGACGGCTCTCGCTACCTCCAGGGCCCGGTTGATGTCCTCGCGGGTGACTTCGCGCTGGTGGCCGCTGACCGCAACGGCGCCGCGCGAGTTCTGGCTTTCGACGTTCTGGCCGCCGACGCCAACAAAGGCTCGGTCTATCTGGTAGCCGGAAAGGCGCTCCGAATGGTCCACGGCCCCGGTGATGGAGCGGACGGTCTGGTCGATGTTCACGACCACTGCCTTCTTCAAGCCGCTGGCCGGGACTACGCCCTTGCCGACGATCGTCAGACTGCCGTCACGCGCCACCTCGCCGATGAGAGCGCACACCTTGCTCGTGCCTACATCGATACCGACGAGCACTGCTTCGCGTTCCACTCGCTCCCGTCCTCGGTTATTGCCTCTCGATGGAGGCGTGTCTCGGTGGGCCGGCCGACGGCGCCAGTCGATCCGGGTCTCTGTTAAGGCTACCCGACGCAAGGGAGACCGGGCAACCCAACCGCGCATGCGGCCTGCCGGGCGATGCGTCCGAGCCTACTTCGGTATGACGGTGTCCGTGTGATCCTCGCTTATGTCCGAAACCAACCGGATCCAGGCCACCTTGCTTTCACCCCAATGAGCCAGCGCGGACCGCAGGTCGCGGACCTGCGTGGGGATCACGGTGACCTTGCGAATGGTAGGCGTGTAGAAGCCGAACTGCGCCACCCACCCGACGGGAACCGAGCTGAGCGTGTAACCGTAGTTGTCGTCGAGGATGACCGCCAGGGCCGGAGCCGTGCTGCCTACGTCGGCCGGGGTGAGGCCGGCGATCCTGTATCCGGCATCCAGGTTGATCGGATCGACCGTGCTGGCGAGCCCGAAACCGGCGTCCGAAGCCCGGCGATCGAAGACGACCGGCAGAGCCAGCGCCGACGGCCCGGAACTCGCGTTCGGGTCGGCCTTCGGTGCGGGATCGATCGACGGCACCAGTGAGAGGTTCGGCGTGGGAGTTGGCGCCGGCGCCTTGGTGGGAACGGGCGTAGGCGTGGGCTTCCCCGCCTTCGTGGGCGTGGCCTTTGGGTTCGGCTTGGGCGTCGGCGTGGGCTTGGGCGTGGGCGTCGGCTTGGGCGTGGGCGTGGGCGTGGGCGTCGCGCTCTCGGTGGCGCTCGCTTCCTCGCCGGAGGGAGTGGGCGTTGCCCGAGGCGTCGGCGTTGCCACGACCGGAGTGGGCAGCGGTAAGGGACCGGCCGATGACGGGACGGGGTTTCCGGCCGCGTCCACTTCGCCGAACATGAAGCCGTCCTGGTCCACGACGTAGTGCACGTTCCCGATCGTCCAGACAAGCTTCGGAACGCGTTCGACCAGGGTCACGGTCACCGTCGATGGCAGGTTGACCTGCACGCTCGCGAATTCGACCGCCGGCAGCCGCACAAGTTCCTGGGCGGCGCGGTCGGTCTCCAGGCGGAACAGGTTTGGGTTCGCGTCCATGCCGAGGATCTTGCGAACGATGGCCGTACTCGTGAACCTCGCGCCGTGAAGCTCCAGGTTTCGCGCCGAGAACGACGGCGCCGAACACACGGCGGCGATGCCCGCCAGGCAGACGGTGATCAGCACCACTGCCACGAGCTGGGTTGCCCGAGGTCGCGGGTACTCGCGCTTCACCGACGGGCGGCGAACCTGCGCTCGGCCCCGGCGAGGCGGACCACCCCGGCTGACCATCATGTCAGCGCGGCAGGTCGGCAGGCGTAAGGCGCCGCCGGACCCGGCCGGTGTGGCGCTGTTCGGCCAGGTCGACGATCTTCAGGCACACCGATCCGAAGCTGCCGTGACCCGTAGCGGCCATCAGCGGGAACAGGCTGAGCGGCGTGAAGCCGGGGATCGTATTGATCTCGCTCAGATAGAGCTTGCCGCCCGAGTACAGGAAGTCAAGGCGTGCGAAACCCTCGCAGCCGACTGCCCGGTAGGCGTCCAGGGCGATTTCGCGGACCTGCCGCCCGAGCGCCTCCGGGATGTCGGCGCTTGCGGTGAACTCGGAGACACCGTCGGAGTACTTGGCCACGTAGTCGTAGAACTCACGGCCCGGCATGATCTCGCCCGGCCCGAAAGCCTCTAGCGCGTCCGGATCGTTACCCACGACGGCCACTTCCAGCTCACGCGGATGTTCCAGGTAGCGCTCCACGACGGCGAGGGTGTCGTATCGGAAGGCTTCATCCAGGGCGGCGCCGCGTTCACCCGGCGTGTGGGCAATCGTCAGGCCCACCGAGGATCCCAGCCGAGCTGGCTTGACCATCACTCTGACCTCGCCGACTCGCCGGCAAGAGGCCTCGATCTCGTCCAGCACCCCCGCGCGATCCTGGCTCCACCGGGCGGCGGTGACCTCCTCCCATTCGACTACGGGCATGCCCATGCCGCCGACCAGCCGCTTGAACAGCGCCTTGTCCATCCCTACCGCGGAAGCGGCCACGCCGGCGCCGGCATACGGCAGCTGGTACGCCTCGAAGAGGGCCTGGATCGTGCCGTCCTCGCCAAACGGGCCGTGCAGGGCCGGAAAGAGGATCGGCTGCGGCGAGCGCGCGGCCAATTCCTGGAGCGCCGCAGCGGGCGTGCGCGGTCCGGTGCCGCCCACGGCGGCCGGATCGTCGAAGACGCCGGGCTTGGGCCGTCCCTTCGCCGCGTCCGCCGGCATCGACCACCAGCCGTCGAGCAGATCGATGTAGACGCGCTCGACCGTGAGACCGGCGCCCGCAAGCGCGTCCGCGATCGCCCAGCCCGAAACGACCGAAACGTCGTGTTCGGCGGATGGGCCGCCCAGCAGTACCGCCGCGTGTCTCGTTTCGTTGGACCGCGCGGCCTCCGATCCCGGCCGCGTCCGCCCGACGAGATCCGCCTGCTCGGTCTGCTCGGTCTGCTCGGTCTGCTCGCCCGTCATGCCACCTCCTGCGTTTGCTCCGGCCAATCTCCCACGAATTGGACCTCATACTCGAGTTTCGTGCCGAATTGCCTCGCCACCTCGGCCCGAACGGTCTCGGCGAGGCCCCGGACGTCGGACGCCGACGCGCCCGCCGCGTTGACGATGAAGTTGGCGTGCTTCCGGCTGACCTCGGCCCCGCCGACGCGGCGGCCCTTCAGCCCGCACGCGTCGATGAGCCGGCCGGCCGAATCCCCCGGCGGGTTGCGGAAGACGCTGCCGGCGCTCGGCAGGCTCAGCGGCTGATGCTCCCTACGCCATCGGCGGATCTCGTCCATCCGGGCCTTGATGGCGGCGTCGTCGTCCGGCACGAGGCGGAAGGTCGCGGCGAGTATCACCTCGGCCGCACCCCTGCCGGCCGCACTCCCCTCCCCCGCCGCGTGCTTGAAGCGGCTGTCGCGATAGGCCAGGTCCAGGCTGTCCGCCGGGTCCGTCCGTTCGGTGCCGTCCGCGCGAAGAACATCGACGGACTCCAGGACCGATGCCACGTCCGATCCATGTGCGCCCGCGTTGGCCCATACCGCGCCCCCGACAGTCCCCGGTATCGCCAGCCCGAACTCTAGCCCCGCGAGACCGGCCTTCTGGGCCAGCGTGGCCGCCCGCGCCAGTGGAAGTCCGGATTCGGCGACGAGCCGCGCCCCATCTACGCGACACGCATCGGCACGGCAGAGGATGACGAGGCCACGTACCCCGGTGTCGGCAATCACGAGGTCGCTGCCGCGCCCCATGATCGTGTGGGGCAGCCGGCGGAGGCGAGCGAAACGAACCAGGGCCGCCAGCGCCGCCGCGTCCTCGGCGATGGCCACCAGATCCGCCGGGCCGCCCACGCGCATCGTCGTGAAATCCGCGAGCGGCCGGTCCGGTGCTGCGCGAACGCCCGTATCGCGTTCCAGGTCGCGCGCCACTGCCGCCCAGTCCGGGGCCGCGCCGGCGGCGCCGTGGGCGGCGCCGTGGGCGGCGCCGAGAGCATCGCCGCTCACTTGCCCGCACTCCCGCTCGCGCCGGCGGTGCCGTGGGCGGGACCGCCGCCCTCCACCCCGCGCGAGATCGCCTCGATCCGCGCCGCGTCCGGCAGCGGCTGGCGCCGTGCGGTGGCAAGCACGAGTTCCGCGACGGCCCCGGCCGCGCCCGGCCGCGCCAGCGCACGTGCCGCCGCCGCCATCCGTGCGTGTTCGCCGGCATCGCCGATGATGGCGGCGGCCGAGAGCAGCGCCTCCGCGTCGAAGTCCGCGTCCTCCACGAGCCGCGCCGCGCCGGCACGGACCATCTCCTCCGCGTTGCGCCGCTGGTGGCCCGCCGCGTGCGGATACGGCACCACGACCATGGGCAATCCGAACGCCGCGACCTCGGCCAGCGTGGAGGATCCGGCCCGGCCCACCACGAGATCGGCGGCCGCGAGCGCGGCTGTCATGTCGTCGGTCAGGAACCGCTCCGGCCGGTACCGTGGGCGCAGTGGCTCCGGCAACGCCGCGAGACCGGCCGCGGCTTCGGCGTAGCCGGCGTCGCCGGTGACGTGGATCACCCTGACGCGCGCCAGGAGCCGGGGCAACGCGGCGGCGACGGCGGCGTTAAACCGCCGCACGGCCTGCGAGCCGCCGAAGATCAGGAGCAGCCCGTCGCCGGCTGGTATACCGAGCGCGTTTCTGGCGGCGGCGCGGCTCATCGACCCGGGATCGCGGATCGGCGTGCCGGTCACGAAGCACGGCTTGCGCTTGCCCAGCGTCCGGGAAGTCTCCTCGAACGCCACGGCGATGCAGTCGGCCAGTCCGGCCGTCACGCGGACGCTGCGTCCCGGAACTACGTTTCCGTCCCACATGACCACCGGTATCCGCAGCGGGGCGGCAGCGATCAACACCGGCAGCGAGACGTAACCCCCCGTCGTGAAGATCGCGGCCGGCCGGAGCGCCAGCAGCATTGCCGCCGCCTGTGGCAGAGAAAGGGCGAGCCGGATCGGATCCAGGATGGCGTGCACGTCGAAATCGACCGAGCGGAGCGAGCGCAGCAGAAGCCGCCCGAACGGAATTCCGGTTGCCGGTATGACCTGCGATTCGAGTCCTCGATGCCCGCCGACCCAGCGAATCTCGGTCTCGGGCGACCCGGCCTGCAGGGACCTAGCTACGGCGAGAGCCGGGTATATATGTCCCCCCGTACCCCCGGCCACTATCAGCAGTCGCACTGACCCAACCTCGTTCCACGGTTTCGCGCGAGACGGAAAGCAATATGCCGACGGCCGCCAGAGTCACGGTGAGCGACGATCCACCGGCCGACACGAACGGAAGCGTGATGCCGGTCACTGGCACGACGGCCACCACCACGCCGATGTTGATGAGTGCCTGGAAGCATATCCAGGCGGTGATGCCGGCCGCCATGAGGCCCCCGAACGTGTCCGGCGCTCGAAGGGCCGTCCGGATGCCGGCGTAGGCAAACGCCACGAACAGGAAGATCACGACCGCACCGCCGGCAAGCCCCAGCTCCTGACAAATGACGGAGAAGATGAAGTCGTTTACCGACGCGGGCACGAAGACCTTGTCGTTGCCGAGCCCAGTGCCGAACCAGCCACCCGCGGTAATCGCTTCGAGACCCTGGATCGTGTGATAGCCGGTGGTCAGCGGATGGGCCCACGGATCTAGCAGGGTCTGAATTCGCTCGAGTGGATACCCGCGCATGGCCAGAACCACGACCGCGGCGGCGCAGCATGCCCCAACGCCCGCGACCATGATGTGGAACAGGTTCGCGCCGGCCACGAAGTACAACGAGAAAGCAAGAAGCACGATGACGCCCGCGGTCCCCAGATCTGGCTCGCGAATCACGAGCAACAGGAAGGGAGCCACGATCGCCCAGTACGGGACCGTTCCGCGCCAGAAGCTCTTGATCTCGCCTCCGCGGGTGGCCAGCCAGTGCGCCAGGTAGACGGCCAGGGCCAGCTTGGCGACCTCGGCAGGGTGGATGTCCGGCAACGGACCCAGGTAGAGCCAGCGCGACGAACCCGCGTGAGAGATCCCGATGCCCGGCAGCAGGACGATCGCGAGCATCCCCAGCGCCACGAAGGCGAGCGGCACGCTCACCACGCGCAGGTATCTGTAGTCCAGGCGCATCAGGAAGATCATCGCGGCGATACCGAGAAGCCCGGCCATCACCTGCGGGGCGACAAGCTGGAAGGTGTTCTGGCTGTTCCGGTACGAATCGATGGCCGACGCCGAGTAGACCATCAGGATCCCGATGGCGGACAGGGCCAGGACGGCGACCATGATGATGTAGTCAGGATCGTGGGCGTCGCGTTTGAGCGCCACGGGGTTCACGAGCGTGCTCGTGTGGCTCCTGTCCACCGAAGCGGACCGGCCCGAACCGTCGCCCCGCCGGACGCGTTCGCGTTCGATCGCCGCGCCGTCGCCCCAGCGATCCTGACGGGCGCTCATCCCGCGCTCTCCGTCACGTGGCGGTCCGAGAGCGCGGCCACGGCGTCGCGGAAGGCGCGGCCGCGCGCGGCGTAGTCCACGAACATGTCGAAGCTTGCGGCAGCGGGGCTCATCAGAACCGTGGCCGGCGCCCCGGACCCGGACGCGAGAAGACCGCGTGCGATCTCGTCGCCGCGTGCCACGGCCTCACCGAGAGTGGCCGCCATCTCGACGCGTGCCACTCCGGACTCCCGGAACATGGCCGCGAGCGCGCGCCCGGACTCGCCGATGAGGATCGCGGCGTCTGCCCGTTCCGCTGCCACGGGACCAAGTCCGGAGAGATCCACCCCCTTGTCGCGACCGCCGGCGATCAGGATCAGCGGCCGCGGGAAGGACCGCAAAGCGGCGATCACGGCGTCCGGCTGGGTGCCCTGCGAGTCGTTGATGAAGCGTACGCCGTCCACCACCGCGACCTGCTCCAGCCTGTGCTCCACGCCCTTGAACGCGGCGGCGGCGCGGCGGATCGCTTCCGGCGGGATGCCGAAGAGTCGCGCCGCCGTCACGGCCGCCATGGCGTTCGAGACGTTGTGCTCACCCGGAATGGCAAGCTCGGACACCGGGAGAATCCGGCGCACGCCCGCTTCCGGCCACGCCGACTCGACGATCCAGCCGTCTTCCAGGCCAGTGCCGCCGCGTCCTGGCGCGCCGTGTCCGTAGAAGTGCACCCGCACCTGGGCCGCGTCGGCAAACGAGGCGACAACCGGATCGTCGATGTTGAGCACGAGTGCGCCCGCCGGGTCGACGAGCTCGGCGAGACGGCGCTTCACCTTGCGGTACTGCTCCAGCGACCCGTGGCGATCAAGATGGTCGGCGGTGACGTTGGTATATACGGCGATCGTGGTCCCACGGGAAAGCGTGGGCATCTGCAGCTCGGAGAGTTCGATCACGACGCGGTGTTGGGGCGTGAGTTCCGGCAGTCGCTCGACCAGCGGGACGCCGATGTTCCCGCCCAGGATGGCGGCGTGCGTCTCGTCTGTGGCCAGAAGCGCCGCGATCAGCGAGGACGTCGTGGTCTTGCCCTTCGTGCCCGTGACCCCGATCGTGGGACATGGGCACATCCGGAGGAACAGATCGGTCTCGCTGACGAGCGCGGGAGAACCTTCGGGATTTGCCGCGTGGGCATCCACGACCGCGCGCAGGGCGGCCCGGAGCCTGGGCTCGGCGGTGGGAAAGTCCGGGTTGATGCTCGGCGATGTGGCGATGAGGTCGGCATCCGCCCAGGCGGTCGCCGGATCCACTTCGGGCCCAAGTCGCAGATCCACCGGGCGGCCGCCAAGCTGGTTGATGGCGCCGGCCAGTTCGGTGGCTGCCCGACCGTCATAGATGGTGACCCTCGCGCCGGCATCGTTGAAGTACCGCGCCATCGCGATGCCGCTTCGGGCCAGACCCAGCACGGTGACGGACTTCCCCGCCAGGGCGCCCTGGCGGACGCCGGCCGCGGTCAGCCGATCCAGGTCGACCGAACCCCCACTCACGGCTTTGGGATCGAGGCGACGAAGAGCGTCACCCCGAGCATGCCGGCCAGCGCGCCGACTATCCAGAACCGCATCGTGATCTTCTCCTCGTCCCAGCCCCCGAGTTCGAAGTGGTGGTGGAGAGGCGCCATGCGGAAGACACGCTTGTGACGAATCTTGTAGCTCGCGACCTGGATGAAGTCCGAGGCGACTTCGAGGACGAAGATGATGCCGATCAGCGGCAGGATCAGGACCTGCCCGGTGATCAGCGCTACGACGGCGAGCATCCCGCCGAGTGACAGGGACCCGGAGTCGCCCATGAATACCTGGGCCGGGTGCACGTTGAACCACAGGAATCCCAGGATCGCCCCCACCACGATCGCGTTGACCATCGTGAGGTTGGGCTGCGCCGGCTGGTTCAGCAGGGCGATTATCAGGTAGCTGATGAACGCGAAGACGAGAGTGCCTCCGGCGAGGCCGTCCAGTCCGTCCGTGAGGTTGACGCCGTTGCTGGCGCCGACTATCGCGATGATCGCGAGGACGATGAACGCGACCGCGCCGATCCCGAGGTGATACCCGATGAACGGAATCGTGACCGTCGCAGCGGTCTGGACGTCGCCGATGAAGGGCACGCGGACCCCGTTGAAGTCGAAGTGGTTCTGGATGTAGACGGCCACGACTACCGCCACGATCACCTGCCAGAGGATCTTCTGCCGGCCGCGGATCCCGATGCCGGTCCGGGCGTTCAGATAGTCGTCGACGGCTCCGAGCGCACCCACCAGCGCGAGCACGAAGAGCGGCGAATACGTGGAGGCGTCGTAGGCGCTGAAGACGTATGAGACGCCCAGCACCACTGCGACGATCAGGACGCCGCCCATGGTGGGCGTCCCCTGCTTCACGAGATGAGTGCCCGGCCCGTCTTCACGTATCTGCTTTCCCATCCCCAACCAGCGCAGGAAGCGCAGGAAGGCGGGCATGAGGATGACCATGCAGGCGAATGCCAACAGGAGCCCCTGGATGAACTCGACCCCGTGTTCTTTCACCAGACCTCCTCACCGGTTTGACGCGCCTCTCCCCGCGCGCCTCCATCGGCAGTCCAGCCCCCGAAGTTATCGATCAGGAATTCCACGATCAGTTCTAGCGCCGCCCCCCGAGAAGCCTTCACCAGCACCACGTCGTTCCGGCGAAGACGCTGCCTCAAGACGGGTATAGCGGCGTCACGATCCGGAACGAGCACAACGCCTTCGCCGAGGGCCTTCGCCCCGGCGGCTATCCCGGCAGCTCCAGTGCCCACGACGATGAGCTCGTCGACGAGCCCGGCGGCGGCGACCCCGACATCGTGGTGGCCACGCTCGTGCGCTTCTCCAAGCTCGAACATCTCGCCCAGGACTGCCACATGGCGGCCGGGCAGCGTTGCGAGCAGCTCGAGCGCGGCACGCATCGATGCCGGCGACGCATTGTACGTGTCGTCGAGGATCGTCAGCCCGGGGATCCTCACGAGCTGATCCCTGTGCGCCGCCTGCCAGCCGTCGCCCAACCCCGCCGCGATCTCATCCAGTTCGAGCCCGGCCGCCATTCCAACGGCCGCCGCCGCAAGTCCGTTGTGCACGCCGTGGCGGCCGAGCGCCGGCGTGGCGACATAGGCGGTCATGTGCGCGGCGCCATCGGGCACCACGAGCGTGAATGCCATGCCGTCCTGCCCGTTGGAGACGATGTCAACGGCTCGCACATCGGCCGCGGACGAGAACCCGTAAGTGATAGTTCGGGCAGACGTGCGGTCACGCATTCGAGCCACGCGCGGATCGTCGGCGTTGAGGATCGCGAACCCGTCGGCGGGAAGCGCTTCGACGAGTTCGGCCTTGGCCCGCTCCACGGCATCGATGGTGCCGATGCGCGAGAGATGGACCTCGTGAACGGCCGTCACGACACCGACCTTGGGCAGCGCCATTGCCGCGAGTTGCGCGATCTCCCCGCCAACGTACATGCCCATCTCGAGCACCGCCGCCTCGTGCTCCGGTCCCAGGCGCATGAGGGTCAGTGGCAGACCGACTTCGTTGTTGGCGTTGCCCTCGCTCTTGAGGGTGACGAAACGCCGCGACAGGACCGCCGCAACGGCCTCCTTCGTGGAGGTCTTGGCGATGCTGCCCGTCACTCCAACTACGAGCGGCGAGAAGCGGCGGCGCCAGTCGGAAGCAACGGCGTGGAGGCCCAGGAGCGTATCCGGGACGGAGACGATCGCCACGTCCGTTGAGGCGGCTTCGGCGGCTAGGACATCGGCGGCAGCGGCGGCTTCCTCATCGCGTACCAGCAACGCCGCCGCGCCGGCAGCGATGGCGGCGCCGACGAAGCGATGGCCGTCTGTGTTCTCGCCGGGCAGCGCGACGAAGAGGTTGCCCGGCTGCACCTGCCGCGAATCCACGGCGGCGCCCGAGATAGGGCGAGCGGTAGAACGGACGATGCGCCCGCCGGTTGCCGCGGCTATCTCGTTGGCTGTCAGGGCAAGCGGCCCCGGACCGGGCCGAGATTCCCATTGGCGGGTGTCGGTCACGTCCTCAGTGTCGCACAGCCAACCGTGCCGGGTGAGGATCTCGGCCATCGGATCACCCCAGGGACTTTGCCTTCTGACCGGCCGGCGCGGGCGGTCCGGCCTTGTTCGCCGCGATCTTGAGAGTCACGACCGTGTCGGTCGCGATGCGCCGGAAGAGCTCCGTAGACTGGACGGGCATTGCCAGCACGCCCTGAGCCACCTTCGTCGGCACGCCGCGGTAGATCACGGCCCCCACCGTCATGTCGGCTGATGCATGGCCCACCCACCCGTAGAAGCTGTAGTTGTAGATATCGACCATCCAGTCGCCCTTGCCCTTGTTCATGGTTGGGTCCCAGATCTGGGCCGTGCCCGTCTTCCCGCCCACGAAGTAGCCCGGGATCCATGTGGCCTGGTTGTACGAGGGAACCGCGGTCACCACGTGCTCCATGAGACCCACCAGCGAAGTAGAGAGGGCCGAGCTGATCACCTGCTTGGGTGCCGGCGCCTTCGTCGGGAGTCCGGCGACGGCCTCGGTCTCGGCAACATGNNACGGCGACGCCCTGGCCGAACGACGCGTTTGCAAGGTCGATCTGGGCCCACGGTTCCGCGGCCGGATCGTGAACCTGCCCCGCTATCTCGCCGGCGAGGTCGATCCCGGTCTTCTGGCCGATGCCGTACTCCTGCCATGTCTTGTAGAGCGTGGCCGAGGAGGCCGCGGTGGTCTTGCCGAGCCGGAACGCCGCTTGGGACGCGCCGACGTTGCGCGACCAGGCGACGATGTCGGCGAAGGTCATGAGTCCCTTCGCCTTGCGGTCGGCGTCGGCGACTTCCTGGCCTCCGGGCAGCTTCAGCACTCCCGTGTCGTTGATCTTGGTCGTGAGCGCGGTGGTCTTGGACTGGAGCGCAGCGGACGCGGTGAGCATCTTGAAGACTGACCCGGGCTCGTAGTTTTCGCTGATGATCGGGTCCATGAACAGGCCGGGATCCTGGTTGGCCACTTGCTGGTAATCGTTCGCGTCATACGACGGATAGCTTGCCTCGGCCAGCACGGCCCCGGTCTTCGGATCCATCACGATCGCGGAAACCTTCTCGGCCTTGTCCGCGATCCAGGTCGAAAAGACCTCGCCCTCCACCTTGAGCTGGAGGCCGACGTCGATCGTGGTTCGTATGTCCTTACCAGGCGTCCCCGGGTCGACGATGTGGGTCCCGGCCGGGCCCGGCTTGTTCGGGTCGACCTGGAGGATCTCCGGCGTTCCCGACAGGATGGAGTCGTATTGCTGCTCCAGGCCGTACTGGCCGCGTCCGGCCGCATTCACGAATCCGAGCAGATGGGCGGCGAGCGAAGTGTGTGGAGCGCCGCCCGTTTGCGGATACACGCGAACCGGAGTGGGCTCGAGAGTGATCGTCGTAAGCGCGCCGAGCTCCTGGGCATCGGCTATGTCCTTGCCCAGATCCGGCGCGACGTCTTTTGCCACCACGATGTAGTAGCCCTTGCCGGTCATCGCCTTGCGGAAATCGGTCTCGGCCTGGCCGCTCAGCTGGAGGTAGTCCACGAGAGAGTCCGTGTCTCGCTTGCGTGTCGCGTCGCTGACGTCGTGCAGATCGGCGACGACGCGGTATTTGTAGACGGTCTGCGCGAGCGGGATCATTCCGGACCGGTCGTAGATGGTTCCGCGTTTGGCCGGAATACTCCGCTTCACGGTTTCCGAGTCCTGGCCCAGAGACGTCAGCTCACCGCGCGGGTTGACCTGCCAGTAGGCCAGACGCAGCGACATGCCGCCGGACAGCAGCACGAAGACCGCCAGCAGTACAAGCAGGCGGGCTCTCGAGTCTGTGCGGCCGAGCATTGGGCTAGCCTCAGCGGGCCGGGATTGCGACCGGCGCGGGCAACTGGGTCAAACCACCGGAAATCGCCTGCCGGCGGATCGCCGATTCGCGGGAGAGTCTGCTCACGTCCAGTGTGTCCTGCTGCTTCTGGAGCTGCAGCTGGTTGTATTCGTCGGTGAGCTGCTGCATGTCGTATCCGGACGTGGAGATGCGGACCGTCTGAACCAGCGAGAAGAAGCTCAAGAGGAACGCAACGGCAATCACGCCGATGGCCACGCCGAAGAATCGCGGGCGCTTCCGCGTGCGGAGAGTGACCCTCGTGGATCGACGAGGAAGCGCCGGCGCCTGGCGGCGGAGGAGGGGTGCCTCCAGACGCCGGCGAGGCAGGAGCGAGTTGCGCGGGCGCGCGCCTTCATATACGGCCATCAGCTGTCACTCAGGACGAAGGCCCTGTCGCTGGCACTTCGAGCGACGAATTGGCCCGTCCAGCCACCCTTCGTTTCGATCGCGGCTGATTCGCCAAGCCACGAAGAGGAACCGTCCTGCTTGACGATCCGGTCCTGCACTTCATGAATCTCGTGCTGACGGCGGCCGTATGCGTGGCGCCGGCTCGCCTGGTGTCGCTGGCTCATCGGTCCCTCCTTTCGGGTATGGGCTGCTAGCTATGCCGCCACGCGTTCGGCGCCGCGAAGGCGTGCGCTGCGAGAACGTGGATTGGCGTGGATTTCCGCGGCGCTCGGCGTTTGTGACTTACCGAGAGACCGCATTCGCGGCTTGTGGCCGCAGACGCAGATGGGGACTTCGACGGGGCAGACGCAGCCGCGCTGCTCGCCCGCGATGAAGCGCTTGACGATGCGATCCTCGAGCGAGTGGTAGGAGAGGACGACGAGCCTTCCACCCGGCCGCAGCAGGACGAGCGACGCGGCCAATCCCGCCTCGAGGCTGCCCAGTTCGTCGTTGACGGCGATTCGCAGCGCCTGGAAGACCCGAGTGGCCGGATGAGTGCGCCGGCCCTTTGGCGTCGGGACCGCCTTTTCGACAAGAGCGGCCAGTTCCTCGGCCGTTTCGACCGGAGACTGAGGCCGTCGCTCCACGATCGTCCTGGCAATACGGCCGGCGAACGGCTCCTCGCCGTAGCGGCGGAACAGGGCGGCAAGTTCGCCCGCCTCCATGGTTGCGAGCAAGTCCGCTGCCGGAACGCCGCGGCTCGTATCGAAGCGCATGTCCAGCCTTCCGCCGGTCCGGAACCCGAAGCCCCGCTCCACGTCGCCCAATTGGTAGCTGGAAAGCCCGAGATCCAGGAACAATCCGTCAACCTGGCCGAAACCGGCCGCCGGCGCGACTTCCTCGAGTTCGCGGAAGTTGCACTGCCGCAGCACGGCACGATCGCCAAAGCGCGCCAGTCGGCGAGATCCCCTGACGACGGCCGCGGGGTCGGCATCCAGCCCCAGAAGGCGGCCGTCCGGAGACGACGCCTCGAGAATGCGCTCGGCATGACCGGCTCCCCCGAGGGTGGCGTCGATTTGGAGGCTTCCGGAATGCGGGGCGAGAGTCACGATGACCTCGTCCTTCATAACCGGAAGGTGCCCTGCCTCCTGTTCGGCGCCCCCCTCGGAAGAGCCGGCGGCGGTACTGCCGTTCGACCCGAGCGGGTTCTCTTCGTTCGTTCCCATGGCTAGAGCCCCAGGCCGCTGAACTGGCTTGCCAGCGCATCGGCCGAGTCGAGGTCCTTCTGTGAGGCCGCCCACTTTTCGGGCGACCAGATTTCGACGTGATCCCACGCTCCAACCACGACCGCTTCGGCTGCAAGGCCGGCCCATTCACGGATTGCCCCGGGAAGGAGCACGCGTCCCTGGCCGTCGCGCTCGACGTCGAAGGCGCTGGATGACAGGAAGCGGGACACTGCCCGCGCCTTCGTGTCCGCGAGCGGAAGGACCGCGACCTTGGCCGCGAGTGCTTCGAACGCCGGCCGCGGGAATATCGCCGCGCACCCGTCCAGCCATCGGACGACGACGGCGCCCTCTTCGAGTTGCAGGCGGAAACGGGCCGGTATCGCTACCCGACCCTTCGCGTCCACCGAGTGTCTGAACTCGCCGGTGAACATCTGCCGACTGCCTGCCTGCTCATGCCGCGTTCGCGTCGCGGTCCCATTCGCTGTGGCTACTGGTGGGTCTCTCGCCTTCGATCGGGTCTACCCCCCACCGAAGGCCTCGCGACAAGGGCGGATTCGCCGCTTACACCCACTTATCACCACAATTCGCCACCTGACAGGATGATACACCCACTGCGACGTCCGTCAACGGTGATCCTTCGGCTGATACGGGAACCCGACGGGCACGCCAGGGCACGGGGCGGGTGCGGCGAGACGTCGCGGATCGCGTGTGTCCAGGTGCGGCCGGCCCCACAATCGTTCGGTCGACCGCAGCCTCAGAAGGGAGTGATCCGGAGATGCGCATCCTGGCCATAGAGCGGGCCGTTCGCGGCGTCCAGGCGGCAAGCTTCACGCCGGAGCTGGCGGCCTCGGAGGCGCGCCGTGCGTGGGAGCTGTGGCAGGCCGGCACGATCCGCGAGCTCTATTTCCGCGCGGACGAATCCTCAGCCGTGCTCATGCTCGAATGCAAAGACGCAGGCGCGGCATGGAAGGCGCTCTCGTCACTGCCGCTCGTGGCCGCAGGCTTGATCGAATTCGAAGTCCTACCGCTGCGGGCGTATCCCGGGTTCGGCCGTCTGTTCGCCGACGGGCAACCGGGGTCGCCGGCCGCTTCTAGCGAGCGGGGGTGACGCAGGGGAGGTTCGTGACCGGACCGGGGATATAGCTCGCCACCCAGTCGGAGAGCTCACACGTGAGCGATTCGGCCAGGTCCGTGCTGGCGCCGCGGCGTTCGTAGTCCTCGCGGAACCGAGCGACGATCTTGATGAGGTCGGCCCGGGCCTTGCCGCTCCACTCCAGGGCCGGGCAGACGCCGCGGAGCGTGCAGTCCTCTTCCTGTGAGAAGTGGCGAACGGAGTAGTCGCCGAAGTCGCGCAGGGCGCGCTCCACCGACGTGCGATCGGCATTCGTGGCGATCGTGGCGACAAGCGCGTCGGCCCGTTCCACGAGTATGCGACGCTGCGCATCGAGCAACGGAGCGCCAGATTCCATGCTCGCCTGCCATCCGATCGACATCATCGGCTCCT
Source organism: Chloroflexota bacterium (assembly GCA_003153755.1). Lineage (GTDB taxonomy): Bacteria > Chloroflexota > Limnocylindria > Limnocylindrales > CSP1-4 > Fen-1039. The sequence goes on from PMBG01000149.1 coordinate 19,663, forward strand.
TCGTTTCGCCTTACGGTTACCAGAGCCTATGAGGCCTCATGGGCCCGTTTGGGTGACAGTGCCATTGGGCCCGGCAAACGATGACCTGATCACTTCACGTAGGCCCATCCGGGTAGGCAGGGCGACCGTGCTCCGACAGCTATGCCGCTCGGCGAGCAAACGCGGCGATCGAAGATGGCTGCTCCTGGGCTTGGCGGCCTCCGGATCCTGCATCCTCGGCAAGCTTGAAGCGTGAAACGAGCTCCTCCATGGAGAAGGCCATCTCGGACAGGCTTCCGGCCGAGGCTACGACGCTCTCCGACTTGGCGGTCATTCCTTCGGTGGCGGCGAAGACTTCCTCGGCCGACGCCGAGTTCTCCTCGCTGATCGCGGCGATAGATTCGACCGCGAGGGCAACCTGCTCCGCGCTGCTCGACATCGATTCGGCAGCGGCGTTCGTTTCCTGGGCGATGGCCGCGATGGCGTCGGACGCGCTGACCAGACCCGAACTCGATTCCTGCATCGCCTGCATCGACTTGGTGATCCTGGCAACGGCCGCGCTGGAGGATTCGAAGGCCGACGAGATTGCGTCGAGTGCCGCGCCGGACTTCTGTGCAAGCTCCGCTCCCGCCTCGACCTCATTCGCCCCTACCTGCATCGCCTTGACGGCCTGGTCCGTTCCGCGCTGGACGTCGGCAATGAGAGCGGCGATCTCCTTGGTTGCTCGGCTGGATCGCTCCGCTAGCTTGCGCACCTCGTCGGCGACCACGGCGAAGCCCTTGCCCTGTTCGCCCGCCCGGGCCGCTTCGATGGCGGCGTTGAGTGCGAGCAGGTTCGTCTGCTCGGCAATGTCGTCGATCGTCTCCACGATGGCGCCGATCTGGTCGCCCTTGGCGCCGAGCTCGGTGACCTTGATCGCGGCCCCTTCCACGGCGTCCTTGATTCGGGTCATTCCGTCCACGGTCTGTCGGACGGTCTCGGCTCCATTGACGGCGGCCTCGCCCGCGGCCAGGCCGAGGCTTTGAACGTCGGCGGAGGCGTGTGACGCCGATCGGATCGAGCGCGTCATCTTGTCGACCGCCGCAGCCTGAGACTCGACACTTCGTGCCGTCTCGGCGGCTCCGCCGCGCACCTGCGCGATCACCTCACGAAGACGCTGGACCGCGTCCGCGGTGCTGGTCGCTGCGCTGGCTTGATCAGATGCGCCCGAGGCCACCTGCCCGATTGTCTGCGCAATCTGCCCGGCACCGTGGCCGGAATCCATTGCCGCCGCCTTCACCAGCGACGATGTCTCCGAGAGGGACAGGGCGGACTCATGGACTTCGACGAGGGCATCCGACAGGGCCGCTCGTGCCATTTCGTAGCTGTCGATCGTGCCCCGGATTCGGCCGAGCATGGCATTTGTGGCAGCCGCCAGTTGACCGACTTCATCTGTGCCGTGCGAGTCGATCGGCTTCGTGACCGCCTCCAGATGCAGAGTCAGGTCGTTGGACGCCATCGCACCCAATCCGGACTCCAACCCGGCCACGCAGTTGTCCGCCATGGAACTCATCGTCGCGAGAACAGCGCGGATACCGCTCACGATTGCATGGGAGAGCACCCAGGCCAGGGTGCCGCCGATCGCGATTGCCAGCATGCAACCGATCGCGACCACGAACGGGAGCACGCCCATCATCGAGTCGGCGGAACTCGAGGACGCGCTCGCCGCCGTCTCGATGGATGCCGCCAGATCGTCGAACGTCCCATCGACGTTCCCGAATGCGGTGAATGCGGCGCCCGATTCCAGTGACGTCAGCTGGGCCGACCTGTCGGCAGTCGTCACGTCCTTGGTGGCCGCGAGGTAGTCGGCCCAGGCCATGGCGGCAGCCTCGTAGCTGGGAGCGACGTCCCCGCCAAGGGACAGGGCCGCGATCTGACTCAAGGAGTCCTGGGTCTCGCCAAGGTGCTTCGCCATCGCGGACGTCGCCTGGTCCGCTTCCGCCTTCGTCGTGGACATCAGGTAGCTGAGTTGGTCGCTCCGGTACTCGGTAGCGGCAAGGTGGAGGTCGCCCATCAACCTCTCGGCCGGCATGTATTTGGTGTCGACCGTCGAGACTTCACCTCGAGCCGCCGAAGAGACCGCCATGACCACGAGCGTCGCGACGATCATGATCCCGAAGACCAGCCCGAAGACTGTCAGCAGCTTGAACGTGAGTGACCGATTCATCGTTTCACCTTCCGCGGACGCGGCGCCACGAACCATCCTGCGCGAGAGGCTGGCACGCATCTATCGCGCAGTTCCCCTGCCGGCGGAGGCGCACAAGGGTGCCCACCGGTCGCTTGGGGTGCTCACCTAGGTGTCGGCAGGCGCGGCGGTTTGCTTAGCGACTTCGCCAGGTGAATACGGCCGCGTCGACGGCGGCGGCTAGCGAGTGGGCGGCGGAATCTTCAGCTTGTCGCCGGCCTTGATGCCGGAGGCCGCCCAGGAGTTCATCTCGATGACCTTGGACGAGCTCACCCCGAAGAACTTGGCGATGGCAGGGACCGTGTCGGCGACGCTGGATCCATTGCCGGCCGGCGGCGGTCCGGCCCCACGAACCGTGTAGATGTAGCAGTTCGACTGGTCGGGGCACGGCACGACAAGGTCCATGCGTGAGGCCGTGGCGCCTGGTGGCCAGGTTGCGCTAGCCAACGGAGTCGGCGAGCTCGCCGGCGTCGGCGCCGGCGTCGGCGAGGGCGTGGGCGTTGGCGTGGGCGTTGGCGTGGCCGTTGGCGTGGCGGACGCCTGGGTGGACGCCGAGATCACAGGGCTCGGGGTTGGGTTCGGCGTGGGACTCGCGGTCGCAACGAGCGTCACCGACGCGCTCGGCGACTTCGACGGCGATGCCTTGGCGATGGTGGTGGGCGCTGCGCCACCGCCGAACGGCGGCAGACCGAGAGCCGCGCCCAGCAGGACGTAGACGGCTATCACGACCATGCCCACACCCAGGATCGTCAGGATCGGGACCTGTCGCTTGGGCGTGTCCTCCGCGGGCGCGGCCTGGGTCTCGTTGGCCAGCAGAGTTCCCCGGACGTACCTCGGGCAGCTGACATGCACGCGCTGGAGGCACACGAGCTCCTGCTGTCGCAGCGATAGCGGAAGTGGGTCACCAAACGCCGCGCAGCGATGAGTCGGAACTGCAGTTCGCTGGGCCTCGGCCAGACGCCCGTCGGCGCCCACGCTGCGCAGGAAGTGGCACCGCATGGGGCCGCCTTGTGCGGCGGCTCCCGGCTCGGCCCACGGGCGGAACCGTGGCGCAAGATCGGCATCCGACGCGACCGACTGACCGCCGATCTGCATGCTTGCCCCGGGGTTCGGAGCGTATCGCGAGGGGCCCGATTCGAAGGGAGCGCCCTGGCCCGGCCCCTGCGCCGGGGTCGTACCGTATGCCGGGGCCGAACCCTGGCCGAATCCGGGGTCGGGGGAAGAGCTTCCACCGATCAGATCGTTGGAGATGCCGCCCTCGCCGCCCGGGGGAGTCGCCCCGCGCGAGGATCGCTGCCGACCGATGCGCATCGACTGCTCTTCGGGCGGCGTCCTGCCGTCACGTCGTTCTCGGCCCCCCGAACCGTCTCCAGAATCCACGATCGCTCCTGCCCGCGAAGTATGTCCGGCACGTGGGAAGCCGGAGCTGCCGACGCGGGGAAGTCTAGAACCTTCAGGGTGCGCCGTGCAGCGTCTGTGGGACGGCCGAATGTGAAGGCAGGTGGCGAGCCGGCCTGTAAGCCGAGTTCTGTACCGCGGCCAAACCGATTGACCAGGTCAATCGGTCCGCCACGGCGACGATCATCCATCTCCGCCACCGGTTGCCCGGCAGCTCTAGCGGCCGACCCGAGGACTGG
>PMBG01000149.1:23546-29185 GCA_003153755.1 Chloroflexota bacterium
GCTGAGGAGCTCGGACTTTCCTCGAACACGAGACCGAGGTCCGCATCCGCGATCATCCAGCCGACTCGCCGCTGAGAGTCTAGACCATGCCGCTCCCGACACCATTCACGATCCGCCGAGCCGCTCCCGACGACGCCCGCGCCATCGCGGAGATCGGGGTCGCGGGGTGGCAGGCCGCGTATCGCGGGATACTGCCGTCCGACTTCCTGGCGGGACTCCTTGTTCACCCTCGCGAATTGGCGTGGCGGGCCCGCCTGGAGAGTGACGACGAAGACGGAGCGCCCGCGTGGGTCGCCGAAACGGACGGGCGCGTGCTCGGTTTCGTGGCCGCAGGACCGCCGCGCGATGAGGAGCTGGCAACGGACGGTGCCGCGGACCCGGCCCGGGTCGCCGAGATCTACGCGATCTACGTGCTGCCCGGAGAGTGGCGTCGCGGGGTGGGGAGAAGCCTTCTGGACGCCGCCCGCGGCGATCTGGACCGACGCGGAGCGCGGGTGCTCGTCCTCTGGGTACTCGAGGACAACTCATCCGGACGTGCGTTCTACGAGGCGATGGGCTGGGCACCCGACGGCAAACGCCAGACCCTCGACCTCGGGGGCATCGCGGTGCCGGAGGTCAGGTACCGGCTGTTCGCGGCCTCATCGGGCCGGTAGATCGTATCGGCCGGCGAGTCGCCGGTGCCCGCGCGCAGCCGTGAGCTAGGATGCAACCCAAGTGACCCAATCCGTCCCCGAGTGGAGCGATCGATGTCCGCCAAGAAACCAAGCGACAAGAGCTTCGGCAACCTCCTCCGCGTGAAGCCCGGCGAGAAGATCGATCTGGCGAGCTACGACTGCGGAAATACCTTCGGCCGCGCAAAGCCGGAGGGTGCCGCGTCGCTCACGGACCACCTGGCCAGGCTCTCCGATCTGCAGGAGCGGATCTACGCCGAGGGCAAGCATGCCGTCCTGATCGTCCTGCAGGGTATCGACGCGGCCGGCAAGGACGGCACGATCAGCGTGGTTGCCGGAGCCTTCAACCCGCAGGGAACGCTCGTCACGTCGTTCAAGGTTCCCACGCCGATAGAGGCGTCCCACGATTTCCTCTGGCGCGTCCACTCCGCCGTACCCGGCCGAGGCCAGATCGGCATCTTCAACCGCAGCCACTACGAGCAGGTGCTCATAGTCCGGGTACACAAGCTGGAGCCCGAGGAAGCGTGGCGGCGCCACTACCGGCAGATCCGCGATTGGGAGCGGATGCTCACCGAGGAGGGCGTGACGATCCTCAAGTTCTTCCTCGCGATCGACAACGACACGCAGCGCAAACGCTTCCAGGATCGCGTGGACGACCCGACAAAGCGCTGGAAGTTCTCTTCGGCGGACATGCCCGAACGCAGGCTCTGGAACGACTACACGGCGGCGTTCGAGGAGATGCTCACCGAGACGAGCACGGACTTCGCTCCGTGGTATCTCGTGCCGTCCAACCACAACTGGCTGCGCGAACTCGCCGTAAGCGAGATCGTGATGGACGCGATCGACGAACTGAACCCGCAATACCCCGAGCCGGCAGCCGGGATCGTGGGCATGAAGATCGAATAGGCCGCTGAGCGACCGTCCGCCCTAGCGCCGCCGGCGCGGGCCGCCGAAGAGCGTTCCCATGACGCCTCGCAGAACGGTCGTTCCCACCTGCCCGATCATCCGCTCGCGCTGCAGGCGTTCGCGTTCCGCGGCGCGGGCGGCTGCCGCCTCAGCTTTGGCCTGCTCGCGGGCTTCGCGCTGGGCCTCCTTGGTGGCCTCGCGGCTATCGCGCGCAATCTGGGCCTGCAGGGCCCGTTGTTGGGCGGCGATCGACGCGGCGGCGGCTCGTGCCGCGGGTCCCTCGCCGACCCCGCCCGCGACGGCGGCCTGAGCCGCGGCGAGCCGGGCGCTGATGATCTCGTGGGCGCTCTGCGGATCGACCGTCTGCGCGTACTTCGCGTAGAGCCGTCCGCCCGCGATCCTCGCCTGCAACTGGTCGGCGGGCAGCGCGGCCATCAGAGAGTCGGGGGGCACAAGATGCGTCGGTGCCAGTGGCGTCGGAACGCCGTTCGGCGAAAGCACGGTCACAAGGGCTTCGCCGATCCCGAGAGACGTGAGTCGCTCTCCCACTTCGAAATACGTCGTCATCGGGAAGGTCCGAACGGTCTTCTTGAGGTTGTCCGAGTCTTCGGGCGTGAACACCCGCAGGGCATGCTGGATCCGGTTTCCGAGCTGGGCAAGCACGGACGAGGGCACGTCGGTGGGTACCTGCGTGACGAAGAAGACGCCGACACCCTTCGACCGGATGAGGCGAACCGTCTGCTCGATCTGCGATAGCAGCGCCTGGGAAGCACCGTCGAAGAGAAGATGCGCCTCGTCGAAGAAGAAGCAGAGCTTGGGCTTGTTGAGGTCGCCGACCTCGGGCAGGGCATGGTAGAGCTGCGCCAGCATCCAGAGCATGAACGTGCTGAAGAGCGCCGGCTTGTCCATGACGTCCGACAACTCGAGGATGTTCACCACGCCCTGGCCGGCTCGGACTTCGAGCAGGTCGTCGACGTCGAATTCGGGTTCGCCGAAGAACGCCTCGGCGCCTTGCTGCTCGAGCGTGATGATGGACCGCATCATCACACCGAGGCTGGCCGCGGAGATGCCTCCGTAGTCCGCCAGCGCGGCCTTGGCTTCGTCGCTTCCGAGGAACTTGAGTGTCGTCGTGAGATCCTTGAGATCCAGCAGCGGCAGGTTGTTGTCGTCGCAGTACTTGAACACCAGCGAGAGAACGCTCGTCTGAGTGTCGTTGAGGCTCAGCACGCGACCCAGCAGTAGCGGCCCGAACGAATGGACCGAGGCGCGTATCTGCGCCCCCTGCTTGCCGGATAGCGACAGGAATTCGACCGGGTGGCCGGCGGTCTTGAAGTCGAGCTTCAGCTCGGCGACGCGCTGCTTGAGCTTGGGATTGCCCTCGTCGCCCGGGGCGGCCATGCCGCTGACGTCGCCCTTGATGTCGGCGACGAGCGTGGGCACGCCGGCAAGTGAAAGCTGACCAGCGATTGCCTGAAGTGTCTTGGTCTTTCCGGTGCCGGTGGCGCCCGCGATCAGACCGTGGCGGTTCAGGACGGAGAGAGCCACCTGGATCCGCACGTCCGGCAGGATGGTCGTTCCATCCAAAGGGCTGCCGAGCAGGATCGCCGGCTCGTTGAGGGCGTATCCATCCCGCATCGCGTCCTTGAACTTGCCCGCCATGTCGCCGCTCCTCCGCGTTGTCCATCGCCCACTACGATCCGACCGCGAGCGTACCACCCAATCCGACTTCGGCCACCATCTACCGAGTGCGGAGACACCGCCGCGAACAACCTGCGGACGCTGAGCGACCTACGGACGCTGAGCGACCTACGGTCGCTTTGACACCAAGCGCGGACCGCCGGCCTGCGCGCGATCAATCGCCTCGTTGCAGAGCGCGTCGGCCTGCTTGTTCTGGGCACGGGGCACGTGGGTCGCCGTCCAGCGCCCGAACCTCGCGAGACGCGCCTTCACGTCGGCGTGGAGCGGGATCATCTTGGAGTCCTTGACCTTCCAGCGCCCGTTGACCTGCTCCACGATCAGCTTTGAGTCCAGGAGCAGGTCCACCGAGCCGGCGCCGAGTTCGATCGCCATGTCCAGGGCCCGCAGAACGCCCGTGTACTCGGCCACGTTGTTCGTCTGCACACCCAGGAACTCGGAGATCCATGCGATGGGAGGCGCGTCGGGACGTCTTGCTCCCGCCGACGACGCGTCGATCAGCACGACGCCCAGCGATGCCGGTCCGGGATTGCCACGCGCAGCACCGTCGGTGCGGATGATCAGCGCAAGACCGCCGCTAACCGGGCCAACTGGGAACGCCGCTGCTGCCGGCGCGCGAGGTGCCGGCGCGGATGCCGGACGGGACGGCGCAGCCGCCGGACGGAACGGCGCGACTCCCTGACCTCGAACCGCTGCCGACTCACGCGCCGGTTGCTGCTCAACGGTCTCTCGCGCCGCCATCGGCGGCCGAGCCGGTCCGGGACCGTACTTGCCCGCGGACTCGTCCGGCCCGGCTTCCACCGACTGCCAGAGTGAGTCCCAAGCCGGGTCCGTCGGCTCCTTCCTGTTGCTCAGCCCCGTTGCCCCACGATCGCCGATGAGACCTCGAGGATCGCCTTAGTGATGTTGATGCCGCGCGGGCACGCCTCGACGCAGTTGAAGATCGTGCGGCAACGCCACACGCCGTCTTCGTCCGCGAGGATCTCGAGCCGCTCGGCCGAGCTCTCGTCCCGAGAGTCGAAGATGAACCGATGCGCCTGGACGATCGCCGCAGGCCCCACGTATTCGGGCCGCGCCCAGAAGGACGGGCACGCAGTCGTGCAGGCCGCACACAGGATGCACTTGGTTGTGTCGTCGAAGCGCGCCCGGTCCAGGGCGCTCTGTCGGCGCTCACGTTCCGGTTCGGGGCTGTCGTTGATCAGGTACGGCTTCACCGAACGGTACTTTGCGAAGAAGCCGCTCATCTCCACGACCAGGTCCTTCACCACCGGAAGTCCCGGCAGGGGCGCGACGGAGATCTTCTTGCCCACCTGATCGACTCGCGTCTTGCAGGCCAGCCGGTTCCGGTTGTTGATCAGCATCGCGTCGGACCCGCAGATGCCGTGGCCGCAGGAACGGCGGAAGCTCAGCGATCCGTCCTGTTCGGCCTTCACCTTGATAAGGAGATCCAGGATGCGGTCCATCGGGTCGACTTCGACGTCGTACTTGACCCAGTGCGGCCCGGCCGCAGGCGCCTCGGCGGCCTCTGGGTTGTATCGAAGAACCTTGAGTTCGACTTTCATTCCATCGGCCTCAATACGTCCGCGGCTTCGGCTGGAAGCGGGTGATGGAGACCGGTCTGTACTTGATCGTCGGCCCCTTTGGTCCCTTGTATACGAGCGTGTGCTTGAGGAACTTGACGTCGTCGCGTGTGGGGAAATCTTCGCGTGAGTGCGCGCCGCGACTCTCGGTCCGGTTCAGCGCGCCGACCACCATGACCTCGGCCAGATCGAGCAGGTAGCCGAGCTCGTTGGCCTCGAGCAGTTCGGTGTTGAAGACACTGCCGCGGTCGCTGATCGACACAATTGCGTTGCGCGCCTTCAGCTCTCGGACCTTTGCCAGTGCCTCGGTGAGAAGCGGGCCGGTCCGATACACGCCGCAGTTGTCCATCATCACGTCGGCCAGTTCCTTGCGGATCACGGCCGTTGACTCGCCCTTGGACTCGCGGTCGCGAAGCTCCTCGAGGCGAGTCCGAACGGGATCGACCGCGCCGGCGATCGGCATGGGCCGGTCCACCTGTCCGCAGTAGCGGGCCATCTGCCGGCCTGCCCGACGTCCAAAGACGAGCAGGTCTACGAGTGAGTTCGTCCCGAGCCGGTTGGCGCCGTGGACGCTGACGCAGGCGCATTCGCCGGCGGCGAAGAGGCCCGGCACGACCGTGGCCTTCTCGTCGCGAACGACCTCCGCGTGGACGTTCGTCGGGATGCCGCCCATCGCGTAGTGAGCCGTAGGCTGAACCGGGACCGGTTCCTTCAGCGGTTCAACGCCCTGGTAGACGCGGGCGAACTCGGTGATGTCGGGTAGCTTCTCCTCGATGACCTTGCGGCC
>PMBG01000039.1:0-2182 GCA_003153755.1 Chloroflexota bacterium
GTAGCTCGCGCTCGAGGTCAGACGGGGCAGGTGTTGGCGGGCGCCGGCTTCCCGTACCAGAGGCTGTCCTTGCCGAACAGCTGGATGGACAGCTCGGCTACCTTGTAGTTGAGCAGGCAGGTGGTCGCGGCCGTGCCCGAGCCGATCAGACCGGTGACTGTGTAGGGCGGACCGAGCACAACCTGGTGGAAGCTGTCCTTTGGGATCGACTGGCCGATCGCCACGTAGTCGCCGACGAGGTTCGCCGGGAAGGTGGTGCTCACGCTTGCGCCCAGCGTGGAGATCAGGTTGGGCAGCGAGAGCAGCTGGCTTGGCGAAGACATCTTGTGCAGCAGGCTGACCATGACCTCCTGCTGGCGCGAAGCGCGCGCCCAGTCGCTGTTGTTGCTGCCGTGGCGTGACCGGACGTACGCAAGCGCGTTGATGCCGTCGAGATGCTGAGGCCCGGGGGCGAGCGCGAACCCGTAACCCTTCTTGGCACCCAGCCAGTCGTATGTGGCATCGTCGATCACCGAGGGGTTGTCGACATCGATGCCGCCGACCATGTCGATCATCTTGACGAACCCGCCGAGATCCATGACGGCGTAGTAGTTGATCGGGATGCCCACGAGGTAGCCGACCTCCTTCACGAGCGTGGTGAAGGGCGCGTCCGGTGAACTCACCCAGCCGTTGCGCACGTACGTGGGAAGCGAGTTGGTCTTGGGGTCGTAGCTGATCACCATGATCGAGTCGTACAGGTGCTCGCCACGGGTCGGGGCACTGTCTACGCCCGTAAGCAGAATGGTGACTCGGCTGTCGATCGGCACCGCCGTGGCCGGGGCCTCTGTGGGCGTGGGCGGCGCGGGAGTGACGCCGAAAGACAGCGACGGCGCCGGAGTTGCTTGATCGATGAGGTCGGGGTTCTGCTGGGGAGAGAAGACCGGGTCCAGCGCGTTGTGGGAGAACCACAGGCCGTAGCCGGCAGCGGCGTGCGTGACCACTATCACCACGATCAGGGCTGCTGCGGCGGCGATCTGGAACCTGTGGCGGATCCGGGACGGTTCGCCGGTCAGATACGCGTGCAGGACGGCCGCCACGCGCAACACCCCGGTAAGGACGATGAGCAGAATGGCCGGTTGCGCGAAGGCCGAGTCCACCGCGAGCCGTGCCGCGAGCGGGGCGATGCCCTGCCGCAGGTTGTAGGCAATGAGCAGGACGACGAGGACCGCGGGTATACAGAAGAGAGCGCCGAGACGGCGCTTCCCCTCGTAGAACTGACCAAGACCAGGCCACAAGAATGAGAGCAGGGCCGCCAGAGCCGGCGGACGCCCGCCGCCCCTCGTGGTCGGCGTCATCTCGTCCAAATCGGACGGACTCTAGCACAGCCGGTATCAGGTTGCCGGTTGCGCGTCCGCGCCGGACAGGCGATACTCGCTTGGCCTCGGGCGGCCGCGGATAAGACGCGCCCGAGAGAAGGGGAAAACATGATCCGCCGCTACGCCGCGGTGTTTCGCCTGACTCTGACGGCCGCAGATGCCGTCCTCGCGCTCATTGTGGTCTACGCTGCCACCAACTTCAGATACGGGCACACCGGATGGACGGACAACGTCGCCACTGCCCTGCCCGATCCCAATCTTGCCGTAGCCGTCTTCGTTGGCTTGTGGATCGCGGTGTTGTGGGCGCACGGTCTGTACCGGAGCCGGGCTCGGCTTACCAACCGCGCCGAAGTCGCGATAGTGCTGCGCGCCACACTTGTTCAGATCGTGCTCACGCTGAGCCTGCTGTACTTCTTCAAGCTGCCCGATGTAAGCCGGCTGCTACTCGTCGTCGTATTCCCGGCGCTCGCCGCCGCGGCGATAGGAATCCGCATCGTTATGCGCGAAGTCCTGGTCCTCGCTCGAGACCACGGGCGGAACGTCCGGTACATGCTCGTCCTGGGCGCAAACGCTCGGGCAAAGGCATTTGCCGACCTGGTCGAACGGCATGCGGACCTCGGCCTGGTGGTCATCGGCCATCTCAAGGCTGATCCCGCCGACAACGGCGTGGTGCTGAAGCGGCCGTTGCTGGGCATGATCGATGACCTGGAGCAGATCCTGCACAGTCAGATCGTCGACGAAGTCGCCATCTGCCTCCCCTTCTCCATGGAGGAGGTCATCGAGCAGGCCGCCTACCTCTGCGAGCAAGAGGGCAAAGTGGTCCGGAT
>PMBG01000039.1:2205-3759 GCA_003153755.1 Chloroflexota bacterium
TCCTCGGGTCCGGTGCTGTTCCGGCAGGAGCGCGTTGGGCTCCATGGGCGCTCGTTCAACGTGCTCAAGTTCCGCAGCATGTGCGCCGACGCGGAGGACCAGCTCGAGGACCTGCGACACCAGAACGAGATCAACGGACACGCGTTCAAGCTCGAGAACGATCCCCGGATCACGCCGGTCGGCAGGTTCCTACGGCGGACGTCGTCCGACGAACTGCCTCAGTTCTGGAATGTGCTGATGGGGCAGATGAGTCTGGTCGGCCCCCGCCCACCGCTCCCCGGCGAGGTCGCGAAATACGACATCTGGCACAGGCGCCGTCTGTCGATGAAGCCCGGCATAACCGGCTTGTGGCAGGTTGGCGCGCGCCGCAGCCCCGAGTTCGATCGGTGGGTGGAGCAGGATCTGGAGTACATCGACGGTTGGTCGCTCTGGCTCGATCTCAAGATCATGGCGCGCACCGTACCTGCCGTTCTGAGCGGGTCGGGGCGCTAGCCCGGAGCAGACCAGCGCCCACCTCCGACCGCCGAGCGCAGCGGACATTCACGAGTGGGCTGTGCGAGAATCACCTCATGATCAGCAACCAGGCGACCACGCCGACGCGGCATCTCGGCCCAACCACAACATCGATCGGCGAATGAGCGGCTTCTGGGATGGCCGCCGGGTCCTGGTCACAGGGGGAGCTGGTTTCCTGGGCTCCGAGGTCGTCCGCAAGCTGCACGAGGCAGGAGCCGCCGACGTCTTCATCCCCAGGGTCGAGGACTACGACCTGCGCACGCATGTCGACATCGATCGCGCGCTTGCCGATGGCCGGCCGGATCTGGTCATCCATCTCGCCGCCGTGGTCGGCGGCATCGGAGCCAACCGAGAGAATCCGGGCCGCTTTTTCTACGACAACGCCGTCATGGGGATCCAGCTCCTCGAACAGGCACGTCTGGCAGGCGTGGCCAAGGTCCTTACGGTCGGGACCGTGTGTTCATATCCGAAGTTCACGCCGGTTCCCTTCCACGAAGACGACATCTGGAACGGCTATCCCGAAGAGACCAACGCCCCGTACGGNNGACAACTTCAATCCCGAGAGCTCGCACGTGATCCCCGCCCTGATCAAGAAGTGCGTCGATGCGCGAGATCGAGGCGACACGTTCATCGAGGCCTGGGGCACGGGTTCGGCGTCGCGCGAGTTCCTCTACGTGGAGGACGCGGCCCGCGGCATCGTCCTGGCCGCCGAGCGCTACGACGGGCGCGATCCGATCAATCTGGGCGTGGGAAGCGAGATCACGATCCGAGATCTGACCGAGCTGATAGTCCGCCTCACGGGCTTCGCCGGTGAGATCCGGTGGGACCCGACGAAGCCGGACGGACAGCCCCGCCGGGCCCTCGACACGAGCCGAGCCCGGGAAGCGTTCGGGTTTTCGGCCGGAACGGCGTTCGAGGACGGGCTGCGCGCCACGATCGACTGGTACCAGAAGAGCCGGGGCGCATCGTCATAGACGCGTCCGGAGGTCCGATACAGCAAGGCCCCGATGCGGCCGCGGCCGGAGCCGAGCCGGTCCCGAA
>PMBG01000039.1:3826-6185 GCA_003153755.1 Chloroflexota bacterium
GGAACGGCATTCGCCGGCCAGGGCGCCACCAGATCAATCGCCGCGGCAAGGGCCCAGGGCAATAGCAGCCGAGTGGACTGGCTGATCCGCTACAGCTTCCTGATCCCAACGATCGTAGGTGTACTCGTCCTGCTGGTGACCGTCATCCTCGCCCAGCACATCTCCGAGCTCGTGATCGGCGACGGCCAGTACGCCTACCTCATTGCGATCTCCGCGATCGCCATCCCGATCACACTCCTGGCGGCCTCGTATTCGGGCGTCCTGCAGGGGTTCCTCCGAATTGGCTCCCTGGCCAAGGCCAGCATTGCCACGACGATCGTCTCGGTAGTCATTACCGTCGCCCTCATCGTGCCGTTCGGACTCACGGGAGCCGTCGTCGCGGTGTCCCTGGTAGCTCTGGTCCAGGTGGGCATCTTCTTCGTTCGCGAACCGTGGGTGATCCGTGACCGCAAGTGGCGTCGACGGCTTGGCTTCGACTGGCCCACGCTGCACCCGGTGCTTCAACTCGGCTTCGCAAGCGTTGTCCTGACTATTGCCAGCACGCTTGTGAGCCTCGTTATCAGGAGCGACATAGTCCGGGTCCTGGGAATTGGTCCGAACGGCACCTACCAGCCGGTTTCCGCCATATCCGACACGTACCTCGAGATGCTTATCTCGTCCACATCCTTCTACCTGTTCCCGCGGCTCACCGAGCTCCTCAGTGCCGGCCGTCGATCCGAGGCCGCCGATGAAGTTGGCCACGGCTTGCGCGTGATCCTCGCCGTGACCGTGCCGTTGCTGCTTATGGCGATTGCCTTCGGCGAGCCGATCGTGACACTGCTCTATTCCGACAAGTTCCGTCCGGCCGCCGACCCACTGGCGATCCAGATGACCGGCAACGTCCTCAAAGTGATCATCTGGTCGGCGAGCGCGGCTCTGCTGCCCCTGGGCTACTACCGCACCTGGCTGGTTCTGGGGCTCGTCAATCTCGGGATCAAGGTCGGCGGCGTGCACCTGCTTCTGCCGACCATGGGGCTCAACGGTGTCGCGGTTGCCTACAACCTGAGCTGGGCATGGACCTTCCTGGCCGAGGGCTTCATGGTCATAGCAATAATCAAGGTGGGCCCGCGCCGACGCGATTGGGAACGCGCGCTGGTCGCGGTGGCTTTCGTTCTCGGCACNNCGAGCGGACCTGACCGATCTGATCAAGACGCTGAGTGGGATCGTTGGCCCAAAACTGCCATCCCTGCGCCGCACATAGGAAGAGCGAGGCTCCGAATGCGAACACCAGCCAAAGTCGCGAACCTTCTCTCTCGCGTGCAGCGGGCGACGCGCGGCGCAATGGACTCGAGTATCACCGACAGGAATTCGTACCAGTCGTTCTGCGAGAAGGCAGCGACGAACGACAAGGTCTTCGCCAGATTCCGGCGAGCCCCCGTCTACGTGGAGACCCTCGAACACGTCAACCGTGAGCAGGGCGCCGCATACCTCGATGTGATCAGGCGAGACAACCCGGACATACTCGACGAGACGCCGGGCCGCTACCACGCCAACGACACCCTGGGTTCTCCCCTGCTCTATGAGTATCCGGGCACGGGCAGGGTCTCGCCGGTGACGCTGCGCTATCTCAAGGTCGTTTCGGACCTGCGACGGCTGTTCGGTGACCTCTCCGGTTTCAACATCGTGGAGATCGGCGTGGGATACGGAGGCCAGTGCCGCCTCATCACCGGGTACTGGCCCGACGTCACCTACACCCTGATCGACCTTGCCCCCGCATTGGCCCTCGCCAACCGGTACCTGACGGAACTCGGCACCGGCGCCACCCTGCGGTTCGAGCCGCCGAACGAAGTCCAGGCCCGGCCGTACGACCTGTGCATCAGCAACTACGCCTTCTCGGAGCTATCGCGGCCGGTGCAGGAGGAGTACGTCACGTCGGTCGTGTCTCGCTCGCAGCGGGGCTACATGACCTGCAACTTCGTTAGCGATCTGTTCAAGATCGAGTCCATGGATCGAGCGGAGCTCCTGGCGCTCCATGCCGGCAGTCAGTGGATCGACGAGGAACCGCGGACTCACCCCAAGAACGCGATTCTCGTCTGGGGCGCTGCGAACACGCCGGAGAATCGCCGGTAGTCGCTCGGGGCTACTTGCTGCCGAGCCGGCGAACGGCCATGGCGATTTGCGTCTTCAGCAACATGGCCCTGACGACCGGCCAGCGCCGGAGTCGGCGATCCCATCGATAGACCGANNTCTTCGTAGCCGTGAACCATGTTCGAGTTGTAGCCGCCAACCGCCTCCCAGACTTCCCGCCGGTAGAGCGAGCAGTAGCTGAAGTAGTTGACGGCCGGCAGGATCAGCGGGCTGAACTCGCGCACCCTCACGA
>PMBG01000048.1 GCA_003153755.1 Chloroflexota bacterium
CCGAAGTTGTGCCAGAGGCCGAGCGACAGCCTGGACAGCTTCAGGCCGCTCCTGCCCGCACGCACGTAGGACATCGTCCCGTATCGCTCCGGGGCGGCGACGAACTCTTCGGTCATGGCGAGGCACCTCATTCGTGGAGGACCAGGATAGGCCCGTTGGCCGGGCATGGCGCCGGCGACGCGGCCTCGCCTCGACGCGGCCTCGCTTCGACGCCGGGCCGCGGCGAGCGCTCCTACCCGCGCACCCTGGCGATAACCTGGCCGATCAGCGCCACCGCTTCCGGAGTGCGCGCGGCAACGTTGCGGAACGTGAAGCCGTCGAAGCCGGCGTCCAGGTAGCGGCCCAGCACGTCCGCGCCTTCGGCCACCGTCACCGGCATGACCGCCGCGCGAAGCCGCTCGGGGACTCGAGTGAGCACCGCGGCCTTGTCGCCCTCGGACGCGACCGGGACGATCGGCACGGCCACCGTCCGGGTGATCTCCTTGGGATCGCGGCCGATCGCCTCGCAATGCCGGTCCAGCACGGCGAGCTTGGCCGCGGCCTCGTCGAGCGTGCCGAACCAGTTGGTGATGTCCGCGAACCGGGCCGCGGTCCTGAGAGTCCGCTTCTCGCCGCCGCCGCCCACGAGGATCAACGGACCTCCGGCCCGGACGGGACGCGGCCGGTTCAGCGCGCGGTCTATCCGGTAGTACGTGCCGTCGAAGCTGGGCCGCTCCTCGGTGAACATCGCCTTCGCGATCGTGAGCGCTTCCTCGAGCCGATCCTCGCGCTCGCCGATGCCGGGGAAGTCGAAGCCGTAGCCCTGATGTTCGGAGTCGTTCCAGGCGGCCCCAAGCCCCAGCACGGCGCGGCCCTTCGAGATCACGTCCAGCGTGGTGGCCGTCTTCGCGAGCATCGCCGGGTTCCGGTAGGTAACGCCGCTGACCATCGTGCCGAGCAGCACACGTTCGGTGCGCATCGCCAGCGCGGCCAGGACGGAATAACCCTCCAGCATCGGCTCGGTCTCTTCCCCTACAGGCCCAATCTGATAGAAGTGGTCCATGACCGTGACCATGTCGAAGCCGGCTTCCTCGGCGGCCTGGGCAAGCTCCACGGTGCGGGCGAACAGGTCGGCTTCGGGCCTCTCGGGGAAGGTGTAGCTGGGCATGTGATAGCTGAAGAACGGTCGCATTCGGTCTCGATCCTGGCTGCGGTTCGGCGTCACCACGCACGCTAGCACGGTCGAGATGACGCGCGGTGTGGCGGCCGTCCGAACAGGCACCAGTTCCGCGGGACGCCCTTCGCAGATGAGCAGCCGCACGGCTCGACTGGCGCGGCACAGGCGTAACCTCAACCTCAGGGACCCCGGTCGCGTCGTAGTAGTGAGACCACATCCCGAAGCGCCAGGACGACGAGCCCGAGGTTGGACGAATGCTCGAGGAGAGCGCCACCGTGACATTGCGAGGCGAGCCCGTGGATACCGTCGCCGAGGAATCCATGGAAGCGTTCGTCGTGCGGGTGCTGCCGCAGGCCTACCGGCTTGCCGCGGTGATGCTCCGAGATCCGGTTGAGGCCGAGGATGTCGCCCACGACGCGGTCGTTGCCGGCTGGGAGAAGCGGTCTAGTCTGCGCGACCCCGGGCGGGTGGATGCCTGGTTCGCGAGGGTTGTGGCGAATCGATGCCGCGATCGGCTGAGGGAGAGATCGCGGCATCGGCTCGTTGAACTGACGCCTGCCCACGACTGGGCGGCGCCCGATAGGTCGCGCGATCTGGGCGAGCGCGACGAGCTGGGCCGGGCGATTCAGGCGCTGACACCGGACGAGCAGATCGTTCTGGGGCTGCGTTTTGGGCGCGACATGGAGATCAGCGAGATAGCCCGGCGCCTGGGCCAGCCCGAAGGAACGATCAAGTCGCGCCTCCACCTGGCGCGAACGAGATTGAGGGGAGCACTCGCCGCATCGGACGCGCGGCAGGAGGATGGGCGATGAACGGCCGCGACGACAACGAACAGGACGGACGCGACGGCCTCGACCGGCAGCTTGATGAGCGGCTGGCCGGCTACTACCGCCCCATTGCCGATGCCCCGGTCCCGGTCCGTCTGCACGGCCGGATCGTGCGGACCATCCAGGGCCGGGCGGAGGGCCGGCGCAGCTTCGGGCGGCGTCCGATACGAATCCTCGGGCGGCTCGCGCCTGCTGCGCTCGCGGTGGCGGTGGTGGCTACGATCGCGTTGGCGTCAATGCCCTTGCTTCGGGGCGGGCCGGCAAGTCCGGCTTCGGCCGCGCCGGCGTCGTCCGCGGCTTCGGCCGCGCCGCAATCGGCCCCACCGGCTGTGTCGCCGAGTCCGGCCCCAACCTTCGGGCCTACCTTCCCCGGGCCCGCCGATACCTCGGCATTCCCATCCGGCGGATTGGCAGTCACCGTCATGAACCGCGGCTCCTCACGCGTCGAAGTCACCATCGGGGGAACCCTGGTCGGTGTGCTGGCCTGCGGACAATCAGCGACTTATCCGGCTTCCCGATCCGCCGCCGTCAAGGTTCAAGCCGATGAGTTCGCAGGCGTCAGCGTGGCAGAGATCGCGGAGCTCGAGGGTCACAGCTGGTATGTCTACACGCCCGGCGCCTTCGCGCTCCTCGATGCCGAACCGACCGGGCCGGCTATCTCGATCTGCCCGATGAGACAGCTTCTGCAGGGAACCGCCGGGGAGTCTGCCGTGGAGTTGGTGGAGCCGCTGGTCTCGGGGACGTCCTTTGACGCGAAGATCAACGCCGCGATCGACGCGAAGACCCGGGAGTGGCTTGCCCCGAGACGGGTCGATCTGGCGACGATCGGTACGAGCGCCGACTCGATGTCCGACGCGTACTCGGTCGCCTGGATAAAGCATCAGGTGAGACCGGGGCCCTTGTCGTTCGGCCGGATGCTGGCAATCACTATCAACTACTTCCGGATGCTGCCGAACGGCTCGGCCAGTTCCCAGTTGAACTGGTCCGGGACGATCGCCTTCGACTTGACCGACGGGCATGTGATTGGCATCAACGAGCTCTTTGCGCCGTCGACGAATTGGCTCTCTGTTCTTTCGGCCCAGAGCCGCGAACTCCTCGGACAGCCGGCGGACGGCGGACCGTACGCGGCCGTGACGGCGCCGGTCGCGTCCAACTTCGAGAACTGGCGTCCGACCGACGAGGGAATCTCGTTCGGCATTTCGATCAAGAGGATGACCGAGTCCGCGGCCCAGCCGGTCGTGACCATTCCCTGGTCCGTGCTGCAGCCGTTGTTCCTGCCCGGTTCGCCGATCATCGATTACGTCATCCAATAAGGCTCGGCTCACGCGCTCAGGCGCTCCATCCGCTACGGGGCTATGCTCTCCGTCTACCGGCCGGCGCCCGCTCCCGACCGCATGCATTCGCGCCGCCTCGCTCGTCCCGGCGGTGGTGCTACGAAAGGCCGCGTCCCCGTGCCTGCGTCGATCGCCGTGCCCGCCCTCAATCCCGTTCCAGTTCTGCCACCGACCCTGCCGCAGCTGCTTGCGGCCGCGATCGCCAAGGGCGGCTCGGCGCCGTTCCTGGGCGTCCGCACGTCTACCACTCGCGATCGCTCGCTGACGTTCGCGGAGTTCGGAGTGGCCGTCGACAACGCCGCCGCGCGGCTCGCTGACGCGATTCCGCAGGGCGCGCGCGTGCTCGTTCAGGGCGCGCCCGGGCCGGGTTTCGCCGCAGCGGTGTTCGCCGCGGCGCGTGCTGGCGTGATTCTGGTTCCGCTCGATCCGCGCATGACGCTGGACAACATCGAACGTGTCGCCGTACTCACCGAGCCGGTCGCGATTCTCCTGGGCGCCGGATCCGTACTCGAGCCCGTGACGAGCGCCCAGCTGGCGCATCTGCCGGTCATCGACCTGGACGACATCATCGACACGCCTTCGCCGTCCGCGATCGCGGCTCTGGCTCTCCGTCGCACTACCGGCGCGGACGAACCGATGGAGATCCTCTGCACCTCGGGCTCGACGGGTAATCCCAAGGGCGTGACGATCAGCCAGACGATGCTCCTGGCATCAACGGCGCGCTGTCTGGCGACGATCCCGGTTGGCAACAACCGCTTCGTCTCGATCCTGCCCCTCTCTCACATCATGGAGCAGGTCGCAGGGCTGGTGTATTCGGTGGCCGCCGGCGCCGAGACCGAATACATCACCACCCTCCGCCCCGACGTGATCGCGGCGGCAATCAAAGGGCACCGCGCGACGGCCCTCGTGGTGGTGCCGCAGGTCCTCGAGCTTCTCTTTGGAGCGATCCGGCGCGAGGCCGAGCGTAGCGGCAGCGGAACCATGTTCCGGCGTGCGCTGCAGATGGCGCCGCTCCTGCCGATGTCGATGAGGCGGCGGCTCTTCTCCAAGGTGCACCGGGCGCTGGGCGGCGAGCTGCGTCTGATCATCTCGTCGGCGGCGCACCTGCCGCCTTCACTGCAGCGCAACTGGGAGGCGCTGGGCATCGAGGTCGTCCAGGGGTACGGTTCGACCGAGGCCGGCCTGGTGTCCAGCAACTTCCGAGACCGCCGTCCCACGGGTGTCGTGGGCTGGACTCTGGCGCCCATCGAGCTCCGAATCGAGGCCGACGGCGAGGCCGTTGTCCGCGGACCCTCGGTCTTTGCCGGCTACTGGCACGATCCTGTTTCGACTGCCGCGGCGTTCACGCCCGACGGCTGGTACCGCACCGGCGACATCGCCGAGTTCGACGGGACGGGCGCGCTCCGGCTCATCGGCCGGACACGGTCGATGATGGCGATGCCCAACGGCATGAACGTCCATCCCGAGGACGTGGAGGCGGCGCTCGTCGCCGAAGGTCTCGTGGAACCTGTGGTTTACGAGGCCGAACCCGGGCGCATCGCCTTCGCCTTCCGCCCGAATGCGGCCTTCAGCGTGCCGCCCGCCGACGAGACGGCCGCCCTCACGGTCGCCGTTCGAGCCGCCAACCGCAAGCTCGCCACCCACCAACGCATCGATGGGCGCGCGGCATATCCCGACCCGGACTTTCCGCGCACACACACGCGCAAGGTCCAGCGCAGCGCCGTCGCCGCCCGGATGGCGGGAATCCCGCTGAGCCGTTGAACGGTAGCGCCGACCGTCACTCCCGACCGCGGACTGCGACGGCCTCCGACCGCCCGGACTGCCGCCCGGCACTGCTCGTCCGCTATCCTTCGCGCCACGCCGCCGAACATGGCCGCGTGCGTCTCGGCCCGCCTCGAGGGTAGATGTTTGCCGCTGCTGGTCGTCTTTGCCGTTGGGTTCGTGGAGATCTGGTTCGCCGTACCCACCGGCCTTGCGTTGGGCTTGCCCTGGCCGGTGGTCTGGTGCCTGACCGCGAGCGGATCCCTCGTCAGCACCACTATCGTCGCGTTCGGCGGAGACGCCCTTAGGTACCGGTTGACCCACCGAGGCGGCAAGGAGCCCACCCAACGCAAGGGCCGCATCTACGAGGTATGGCTGCGCTACGGCGTCCCCGGGTGGGGACTAGTC
This sequence comes from Chloroflexota bacterium, assembly GCA_003153755.1. Taxonomy (GTDB): domain Bacteria; phylum Chloroflexota; class Limnocylindria; order Limnocylindrales; family CSP1-4; genus Fen-1039. The sequence goes on from PMBG01000048.1 coordinate 5,487, forward strand.
TCGCCGCTGTTCATGACGCCGCCGATGGGCACCGGCGTGGCCCTTCTGCTGGGCGCGCAGAGACGGCCCCTGATCATGTGGATGTTCGCGGGCGTTCTTCTCTGGACCACGATCCTGGTGGCGGCCGGGCTGATCGGCCTGGGGATCATCGAAACGATCCACTGAGCTGCGCCGCGCCGCGGGAGCGTTCGTCGGGCGGCCGTCAAAGCTAGTGCCGCAGGATCACCGGCCGGTGGCCCCAGTAGGTACGCAGGATCGACGCGACCGGCGGCCGGGCCGAGTGCTCCACGACAGTGAAGGGGCCGCGCGCGACCGCACGGGGAACCGCCACGCGATCGGTGATTAACACGTTGTAGTAGGCGACTACGAAACGTCGGCCGTACAGGTTGTCGCCGGAGACCACGAGCATCTGGGCCGTGAACGTGCCGTCGTCGTGGGTGATGATCCGCGTGAACGGGGTGTAGGGGATTCCATCCGACCATTGCAGGATGATTGGGCGCAGGCCCGCGAAGCCATATCCCTTGACGATCGCAACCGTACCCGGCGGCCCAACGGCGGGGGAGACCGAGAGGGTGGGCAAGAAGAGGATCGCGGCCGTGAGTGGCTTCGGTGTTCCGCCCGGGGCTGCAGTGCCGCCCATGCCTGGGGCGGATCGCGCGGCGATGGTGCCCGTAGACGCGACGAACGCGAACAGCACGGCCGCCGCCACGATCGCGCCGCGTCCGGGGCCCGAGCGGTTCCGATGCCGGATGACGCGCGACATTACGGCGACGTGAAACCGGAGTAGTACACGGACGGCTGGCACGGCAGCGGCGCCGCCGTCGAGAGCGGGTCCGTTGTGCACGCCGCCGTAAAGCTCACGTTCTGGCCGGCCTTGACGACGATCGGCGTCACGAAGTGATAGTCGAGGCTGCGGAAGTTCTCGAGCCGCAGGACCGAAATATCGACGCCGCCTCGCGACAGCTTTGCGGTTCCCGACAGCCCGTTGGGATTGTCGAACACGAGATCGGTTATGTAGAGCGTCGTGTTGGCCGCCACGGCCGCTGTGGATGCGGTGCCCGTGTTCGCCGTGAGCCGGCCGTCGGTGGGCGTCCCTCCGAACAACGGCGCCGGCGTGGCGGTCGGGGTGGCCGAGACCTTTGGCGTGGGAGTGGGCGCTGGCGTCGGAGTGGCCACTGCTGCGGGGGTGGGCTTTGGGGTGGCCGCCACGCCGGCCGCCGGAGTGGGAGTGATGCCGGCGTCGACGAGGGCCTGCTGTGCCGCGCTCTTCATCGCGGGCTGGAAGAGCCCGAACCAGAGAAGGGCCGCGAGCAGTGCGAGAACAAGCGCCGCGACCAGCGCCTTCATGAGCCAGGCGGGCAAGACCGCCTGCTGGAGCAGTGTGCCGTCGAGCGTTACGGGCGCCTCGTTGGGCGTCTCTACCTGGAGCTTGAACGGCCGCGTCTTGGGCTGGCCCCGCCAGAACTTCTTGCGCGGCGAGACGTGGACTCGGGCGAACGCGGCAGTGCCCGGATCTACGACGAGGCCCGGAGGCTGAACGCCGATCTGAAGCAGGTTGTCCGGATCCGCGCCCGAGATCGTGGCGTTGACCGCGGCGTTGCCGCGGTTGTCGATGGCAACGCTGTGATTACCGGACCGGCCGCCGGTGGAGGTTCGGGGCAGCAGCTCGGCGAAGGTGTCGGCGAACGTACCGACCACAAGCGCCCGCTCCTCCACGGTGCTGCCGGCCGGATCCTCCTTGGATGCCGCACGAACGCCGAAGACGATCGACCCGGCGGGGACCGTCGACAGGCGTGGGGGGGCGAAGCTGATAACCGCCTTACCTTCGGCGTCGGGGAACAGCGAGAGCGTAGGAGGGTCGACGCTCGCCCATCCCGCGGCATCGCCGAGCACCTCCAGGGTGAACTGGTCGACGACCGTGCCGGTGTTCTTTACCGTGATCGAGACGGTCGCCACGGCACCGGGGACAACCTGGATCGGATCGCTTTGGAGTTTGACTATCGCACCCATGGTGACTCGAAGTCTCGCCTCCGGCCGCGCGGCCGGGAAGGCGCCGAGGGGATGATTCGTCTGCCCGAACGGGCAGATCGCGAGCCCGCCCGCATCCCAAGGACCGGGACGAATAGCCGAAGGTGCACCGCTGAGCGCCGTTTCGGGCACGTGTTATCTGCGCGTTAAGTCCCGGGAATCGACCGCGTCCGACAATTCGGTCTCCCGACGGGAGGACCGGCGCGGGCCGGGCGTTCGGGTCAAGGAGGTCGCGATGCCCGTTCAGCAGTCCGTCGCCGGGTCGCAGATCCAGGTCTCCGTTGTGGGCGCCGATCCGCTGACGCGTGCGGGGATCGAGGCTCAGCTGGGCCGCCGGCCGGGGTTTGGCCTCGTCGATGGTGCCACGCCGGAAGGCGGCGTGACGCTGGTCGTTACCGACGAGGTTGACTCGGCGGCCCTGCATGCGATCCGTCTGGCGCCGGCCACAGGCGGACGGCGAGTCGTACTGCTCGTGGGGCGGATCGATGACGCGGGACTCCTGGCCGCGGTCGAGGCCGGCGTGAGCGGTCTCGTGCGCCGCAGTAGCGACGCTACGGCGCTCGAGCTGGCGATTCGCGGTGCCGCCGAGGGCGACGGAACGCTACCCCCGGATCTGCTCGGGCGCCTTCTGGCGCAGGTGGGCCGGCTGCAGCGGCAGGTTCTCACGCCGCGGGGGCTCACGCTGGGCGGCCTTACCGAGCGAGAAGTGTCGGTCCTGAGGCTGATCGCCGACGGCCACGACACGGCCGAAGTCGGACGTGAACTGTACTTCTCGGAGCGCACCGTAAAGAACGTCATCCACGACGTGATGATGCGGTTCGACCTCCGAAACCGCGCGCATGCGGTCGCATACGCGATCCGGCAGGGCCTGATCTAGGACCGTTTCGCGCCACGCGTCCCACTGGGTCCGGCGACCCGGATCGAGGGTCAGCCGAACAGGCCGCCCAGGGCGCTGCCGAGTCCACCGAGGAGTCCTCCCATTCCGTGGCTGGCCTCGTCCTCGAGACCGCCCAGCGCGCCGCCGGCCATGCCCTCGAGTCCGGACAGAGCGCCTCCGGCCATGCCGCCGAGCTGCCCGAGGCCCTGGCTCGCCATGCCCTCGGCTCCCGAAAGGGCGCCACCCGCCATGCCCCCGAGACCGCCGAGCGCGCCGCCGGC
>PMBG01000134.1 GCA_003153755.1 Chloroflexota bacterium
CAGTGGCCGAGCAGCCGCGGCTTCACGTCGCTGGCCTCCAGCGGCCGGCGCATGAGCGGGTTGTCGAGCAGATAGATCTGGCCGACGCTCAAGTAGTTGGCGGCCCGCCAGTAGGCGTCGATGAGTCGGAGCTCTTCAGCGCTGAGCGGTCCGTTCGCTGCGCTTTCGGCCATCGCGTGTTCTCCCTTGCTGGCTCGGTGCCCGAGATGTCTACCCGAGATGTCTGTCGGTACGCGCGTCAATCTTGAACGAGTCTGCGCTCGGTGTCAGGACCGCGTTTGGGAACAATTGGTTCGGGCGGGATGCCGACGAAAACCGGGTCGGGGCCAGGCGCTATTCTCGCCCGAGCGAATTCAGCCGCGAGCGACTCGCGCGAGTGGGCGCCGGCCGCCTTCGGGCGACCGCCCGTTCGAGGATGCCTTTGGAACCCAGGGGTCGGACGGTGGGAATCGGCGCTATCCGGCTGTCCCGGCTGCCTCGGAGTTGAGTCGCCGGACGTGGGCCTCCGGGTAGGCTTCCAGACCCGATTCCTCGTGGAAGACACGGAAACCGGCCTTCAGGTACACGGCCAGGGCACCCGAGTGGTCGTATTCGCAGGTATGTAGCCACAGGCGTTTCGTAGGGCCCGCGCCGGCTCCGGCGCCGGGCGCATCGTCCGCCGCGGGCGAGGTCCACGCGTGATGGATCGTCCAGCGGAGCAGGAATCCGCCGAGCCCCCGGCCGATGAACTCCCGCAGGAGGCCGAAGTAGACGATCTCCGCCTCGCCCGGAACCCGGCGGTCCAGCTCGACGAACCCGGCGGCCGTGTCACCGCTGAGCAGGCGCCACACCTCGACCCGATCGTCGCGGAGCAGTTCGGCCAGCTCGTGCTCGGTCATCAGCAGGCTGCCGGTCCAACCCCACTCCCCGCCGACCGCGGTAAATAGGTCGCGGTACGCGTCCGGAGCCGGCCGAAGCCATCGCTCCACGCGCCAGCCGGCCGGCGGTTGGGGCGCAACCCGGACTTCGTTGCGGAGCATCTCGAGGTGGGTAGTTCGGACGGGCACCAGCACGTAGCCGGGCGGTAGGTCGGCGCTCATCGCAGAAGCATATTCGGATGGCGCTAGATCTCGAACGTCTCGCCTTCGGTGACGAGCCGGATTGGGCCGGCGAAAGCCGACCGGGCGGCCGCGTACGTGTCCTCGCGCGAGCTGCCGGCCAGTATGTGAGTGAGCAGCAGGCGAGCGGCTCCACCGGCCGTGGCGGCCCGGGCGGCGTCGACGGCGGTGATGTGCTGTGCACCGGGGGGAACGGGCCTCTCGCCGGACGTGGCCTCGGATAGGAGGGTGTCACCGGGGCGGATGAGCGGAACGTAGCCGTCGGTGCTGGCACAGTCTCCGGAATAGACGAGACCCCGGATCGACGTGCTCACGTCCGGCGCTCCCGCGGGGCTGCCGCCGTCCGATCCGCTCGCCGCCGACACACGGAACGCGTAGCTCTCCTCGGTATGGGCGACGAGCCGCGCCTCGACCACGAATGGCCCGATCCGCCTGGCTCCTTCTGCGAGCGGCGCTACGTCGAGGGCCTCAGCCGTGAAGCCGGTGTGGCCGTCGAGCGCATCGAGACGCTCGGTGAGGCCGGCCGGAGCAAAGACGATGACACGGCGCGGAGGCGCGAACTCCCACTTGAGGTAGTGGCGCAGAGCTACGAGATCGATGAAGTGGTCCGGATGCAGGTGGCTCACAAGTATTGCGGCGAGGGTGCTGGGCTCGATCTCGGCGGCCAGATTCGAAAACGAGCCCTGGCCGAGGTCCATGAGCAGTGACGCCGGGCCGCCCTCGGCCTCCGTCGCCCGAACGAGGTAGCTGGACGCGACCGCACCTCGGCGGTTGGTGTATGCGGGCCCGGCGCCGATGATCGTCAGCTGCATCGGGCTAGGTTACGCGGCCCGGGAAGCCCGAAAGTGTCGGCTGCGCGTCAAGTTTGGGGCGGCGGCGCGGTTCCTTCCCGCCCGGCCCATGCCGGCCGGCCGGCGAGCGCGACGCGCTACCGCCGCAGGAACCGATCCGGCAATACGAGGTCGCCGCGGTCCACGGCGCGTTCCAGGGACAGCCGGTCGAAGCCCGCGGCGGCAACGATTTCGGCGGCCTCCTCCAGTCCGAATCCGAACGACGTCGGCTGATGCGCGTCCGATCCCACCGTGACCCGCTGCCCGCCGAGTTCGCGGAATCGGGCCACTACCCACGACCCCGGGTACGTCTCACGCTCCGGGTAGCGCAGCCCGGACGCGTTGACCTCCAGCGCGGTGCCGTTCTCCACCAGCGCCACCAGCAGCGGCTCGTACGAGCCCGGGATCGTGGTGAAGTCGGCCGGCGAGTACCAGGGACGCAGCCACCGCTTGCATTGGTCCAGGTGCCCGATCGTGTCGAATAGCCCGCTCCTGATGCCGCGCTCCACTTCTGAGAAGTACGGCGCAACGGCGTCGGCAACGCTCTTTCCGGACACGAAGGTGGCGATCCGGTCGCGCGCATACGGCGAGTCCGGCACGGCGTGCACCGAACCGATCGAATAGTCGAACGAGTGCTGCCGCAGGTACTCGGCGATCTCGTCCTGGTACCGGCTTTCGTAGGTGATCTCGACGCCGTGGCGGATCGAAACCTTGCCGGCCCAGCGTTCGGCCGCGTCCCGGATCACCGCTCGGCGTACGTCGTAGTCGAAGTAGCGGTATCCCGGCGTGCCCGGCATGAAGTCCACGTGATCCGTGATCGCGATCTCGCCGATGCCGTACTGCGCCGCCTGCGCGGCGTACAGCTCGAGCAGAACGTGCGAATCGTGGGAAAAGGCGGTGTGCATATGCGTGTCGATGGGGAAATCGGCAACCTGGCCGGGCACACGTTCGAACGCGGGAGCGGGCGTTACGCCGGAACTGCGGGCATCGGCACTGATCGGATCGGTCATCGACTCTATCTTGCCGGACTTGGGGCGCGCGTGCGGGCGGTCGGCGACCACCCGGCGCCCTACACTCTCGGAGTGCACTCGAGGAGTTGGCGGTTTGGGCAGTTCTTACACTGAATTCCACGGCAAGGGTTTCTGGAGCCGCGATTCGCTGATCGAAGTGTGGCTGCGGTTCCTGAGCCTGCACATGGTCCAGGCCCATGACCCGGGCTGGCAGCACGAGCTTCGCGATCGGTGGCTGTTGCAGTCGGCCGGCTATTTCACGGGCTGTGTGAACGCGTCGCTCGACGAGTTCCTCACGGATCAGGAGCGGATCGCCGCGATTCTCGACGTCTCCGAGCGCACGATCCGGAGCCTGCGGCTGTGCGGCCCCAAGATCCCGGTGGAGATCCTGAACGCCCTCGGGATGGACAACGGCTGGTTCGTCACGTACATGCCCATCGAATACATGGAGCTGATCTCGGGTCGCTTCATGTCACTGCTCCGCGGGGAACTGGCCACGGACCGCTCAACGAGCCCCGTGCTGCCGTTCACCGGCGGGGTGCCGTGACGGGCGCCCTCAAGCGCTAGCCCGTGACCAGCCTGCGGAGGCCGCATGACCAAGAAGAGCAGCAACGCGAACGGTCGGAAGAAGGCCTGGTTCGCAGTCAAGTCCCTCTACAGATCCGAAGTCGTCGGCGAGCCGCGAGTGATCGACGAGGATTACGACCCGGACGGAACGCTCGTCGAGGAGAGGGTCGTTCTGGTGCGAGCAGCCTCGCATCGGAAGGCCCTCCGGAAGGCCGAAGCGGAAGCGGAACGGTATCCCGTCCAACACGTCAATCCTTATGGCCAGTTGGTCGTCTGGCGACGGGCGGAAGTCCTCAGCTCATTCGAGCTCTTCGGGGCGCCGGGCGACGGCCGCGAAGTCTGGTCGATGATGACCGTCGTGCCGTCGGAAACGACGGATGAGGAACTGGCGAGCCAGCGGTTCGGGCCCATCGAGTCGAAGAAGTCCCTAGGGCGTCGGAAGCGATTCCTCAATCGGGAGTTCTCCGGCGACGTGGAGGAATAGCGGAGGCAGCCGTGGGCCCGGCAAGCGCTAGCCCGCGACCAGCCCCACTTCCCGCCCCACCTTCGCGAATGCCTCCAGGCAGCGGTCCAGCTGCGCCGTGGTGTGTTCGGCGGTGACGATCGTCCTGATTCGCGCCTTGTCCAGCGCCACCGTGGGGTAGACCACCGGCTGGGCGAAGACGCCCTCTTCGAACAGCCGCTGACTGAAGCGCTGCGCCGTGGCGGAGTCGCCCATCATCACGGGCGTGATCGGCGTCTCCGATGAGCCGGTGTCGAAGCCAAGCCGCGCCAGCCCGGCCTTGAAGTAGCGCGTGTTGGTCCACAGCCGATCGATCAGCTCCGGTT
>PMBG01000117.1 GCA_003153755.1 Chloroflexota bacterium
CGATACTCCCGATATCGCGCCGCGTAGCGTGGGTTGAACCCGGCCGGGACGCGCCGCAGATTGCGGATTGCCACGTCCTCCGGCAGGAGCGCGTCGAGCGCCCTTGCCAGTTCCGTTGCCGATCTGCTCCTTGGATCGGTGAATGCGATCACCTGTCCGCTGGCGTGCACCCCGGCATCGGTTCGACCCGCCGCCACGACCCGGACCGGACTTCCGCCCGAGATCCTGGCCAGTGCGGCTTCGAGTTCTCCCTGGACCGTCCNNAAGTCCGTGCCGTCGTATTCAACCCTCGCCGCGTAGCGGATCGGGTGTGCCCTCTCGGACACCTAGCGCAGCCTGGAGGGCCGGCCCGTAGCGTCAGACCAGTTCGATCTGGACGATGTGGGCGGCATCTCCGTACCGCTGGCCGAGGCTGACGATCCGGGTGAACCCGGACGAGCGATCGGCGTACTTGGGGGCAATCTCATTGAAGAGCTTCGTGACGATCTGCGGCTCGTTGGGGAGCTGAGAGATCACGAGGCGGCGCGCGGAGAGATCACCACGCTTGGCGATCGTGATCATCCGCTCGACGCGACCCTGGATCTCCTTGGCCTTCGCCTCGGTGGTCTGGATTCGCTCGTGCAGCAGCACCGATGCGCAAAGGTTCTTGTACATCGCAAGGCGAGGGCCTTGCTTGCGGCCGAGCTTCCGGCCGTCGATACGATGGGCCATGGCTCAGACCTCCTCCGGGGGCAGATCGTCGTACTGCTCGTCATCGCCGACGTCCTCGAGGTCGTCGCCGAGCGAAGACTCCTCGCTGTCCGGAAGGATGAAGCCGCGCATTCTCAGGCGCTCCTTCATTTCGTCCAGCGACTTCTTGCCGAAATTGCGCATTCGCAGAAGGTCGTCATCGGAGAGCTGCAGAAGCTGCCCCACCTTGACGATGTTGTTCCGCTTCAGCGAGTTGTAAGCCCGCATCGGCAGGTCCAGCTCCTCGATCGGCATGTCGAGCATGTTCGGGGGAAGCTGCGGGACGCTGGTCACGGCTCGGTCGGAACCGATCGCGACGAGGCCGATATTGGCAAACAGGGAGAACTGGTGGACCAGGATGTCGGCGGATCGGCTGAGAGCCTCCTCCGGCGAGATGGTCCCATCCGTCTCGATCTCGAGCGTCAGCTTGTCNNTCGATCGAGTAGTTGACCTTCCGGACGGGCGTGAAGATCGCATCGACTGGGATGACGCCGATGGGGTTGGACTCGGCGCGCTCGGCGGCCAGGTAGCCAACACCCTTCTCGACGGTGAGGTCCATCTCGATCGTCACATCGTCCGAGTCCAGGGTCATAAGGACCAGGTCGGGATTGACGACTTCGACGTCCGCGGACTCCTGAATGTCGCCTGCCGTAACGGCTCCAGCGCCACTCTTGATCAACTTGAGCTGGACCGGGTGCGTCGCGAAGCTCTTGAGTCGGAGCTTCTTGACNNAGGACGATCTGAGTCACGTCCTCCTTCACGCCGGGGATGCTGGTGAATTCGTGGTAGACGTCACGGATCTGGATCGCGGTGACCGCCGCGCCCTCGAGAGAGGACAGCAGAACCCGTCGCAGCGCGTTGCCCAGGGTGACGCCGTAGCCGGCCGGCAGCGGACTCGCCTCGTACTTGGCGTACGAGCCGAGCTCTTCAACCGGCGCGATCTGCGGAGTCTCGAGTTCGATCATCGGGGGGCGTTACCTCGAGTAGTACTCGACGACGAGCTGCTCATTCAGGTCCATGGGCATCTGGTCGCGGCGAGGAGCGGAAAGGACCGAGCCGGCGAGCTTCGCCGAGTCGATGGTCAGCCACTCCGGCGCCTGGCGCGACTTGATGGCCTCCACGGCCTGCTTGAATGGGTCACGGCTGCGGTGGGTCTCTCGGACCTCGATCTTGTCGCCCGGCCTGAGCTGGAGCGACGGGATGTTCACGACGCGACCGTTGACGACGAAGTGCGCGTGGCCAACCATCTGCCGAGCTTCCGCCCGAGAGGCGGCGAAGCCCATGCGGAAGACCACGTTGTCGAACCGGAGTTCGAGCAGACGCAGCAGGTTCTCGCCGGTAACGCCGGGGGCAGAGCTGGCTTGTTCGAAGTAGCCCTGGAACTGGCGCTCGAGAACCGAGTAGATGCGGCGAATCTTCTGCTTCTCGCGAAGCTGCATTCCGTAGTCCCCCACCTTGCGGCGGCGGACACCATGCTGGCCGGGAGGCGCAGGACGGCGTTCGAATGCGCACTTCTTGGAGTAGCAGCGTGTGCCCTTCAGGAAGAGCTTGGTACCCTCGCGCCGGCAGAGCCGGCAAACGGGATCGGTATAGCGAGCCATGTGTTGGTCGTCCTCCTAGACGCGGCGCCGCTTGGGCGGGCGGCAGCCGTTATGGGGGACTGGGGTAACGTCGGTGATCGCGCTGACCTCCAGGCCTGCGGCCTGAAGGGAGCGGATGGCCTGCTCGCGCCCGGCACCGGGTCCCTTGACGTAGACCTCGACCTGGCGCATTCCGTGTTCCATGGCCTTCTTAGCGGCCTGGTCGGCGGAAAGCGCCGCGGCATACGGTGAACTCTTGCGGGAGCCCTTGAACCCGGCNNTTGAAGCTCGCCTGGATGTGAACGTGCCCTTGGGGTACGTTCTTCCGCTCCCGGCGGCGCTGCTTAGTTGCGCGCTTACGTTCGGCCATTCCTGCGTCCGGCTCCTACTACTTCGTCGCCTTGCGACGGACGCCGACCGTCTTCTTAGGTCCGCGGCGCTGGCGTGCGTTGGTCTTGGTTCGCTGGCCTCTGGCCGGAAGGTTGCGGCGGTGCCGCGATCCCCGGTAGGAGCCGATCTCGATCAGCCGCTTGATGTTCAGCGCAACCTCGCGGCGAAGGTCGCCTTCAACCTTGTAACGTCGGTCGATAATCTCGCGGAGTCGGTTGACCTGCTCCTCAGTCAAATCCCGAACACGCGTGTCCGGGTTGACGTTCGCCTGAGCGAGGATCTTCTGGCT
>PMBG01000165.1 GCA_003153755.1 Chloroflexota bacterium
GCGTACAAAATTGCGTACCAAATTCGGGCCGCAACCGGCGGAGCGACCGCCAGCCATGTGGCAACCGCAGTCCGGGAGGGCTACATGGTCGTCGGACGGTATCGTTCCCGACGGACTTCGCTAGATCGCTGCGACCGGCGAGTATGGCCCGATGCACGGGGTCATCGGGCGGGTTCGCCTGTTATCGCCGCGATCCGCTCGTAGGAACCTACCGAGAGGGCGGGGATGGTGATCATGCCCGCGGAGCGGCGTCCTTGCCCGGCTGGACTGAACCTCGGATGCCGCTTGTTACAACTTTCTCTACGAGATCAAGGCGCGCCTGCGGCGCACACGCCGGCCGGCCCGCCCTTCGGCCGGACGCAGCCGGCTGTCACATACCGGGCAACTGCTCGGTCAACAAGGGTGATACCCTGCCCGTGGGCGACGCCTCGGCCTGTTCCCAGCGGGCAGCGAGCATGGTCGTCATGAGGAGGAACAATGCACCGGAGACTAATTAGCTGTGCGCTCGTAGTCGTCGCGTTGATGTCGTGGTCGACAGCGGTCGTTAGCGCGCATCCAGGGGACAATGCCTCACAGGCGGCAGATTCCGTCACGCGTGTTGCGCCGCCGGTGCAAGGGGAAGTGCAAACAAGAGCGATCAGGAATCCTGACGGCTCATATTCGACGAGGTCGGCTCACACGAAGACGAGCGCTCCGGCCAACTCCCGCGGCAAGCTCGCTTTCGCAAGCTCCCAGAGCTCGAGGACACTCACCATAGGCCTCCCCGCGGAGGTCACTCCCGCAGACGCCGTCCTTTCGAGCGATGGCTCTGTCGTCTATGGCTCAGTCGCCGGCCCATCGTCAATCATCGTCCAAGGGTTCACGAATGGCGTTCGTATGTCGACGACACTGACCTCACAGGATGCCGGATCTTCCTTCAGCTATCCGCTGGACCTCCAGAAGGGCTCTCGCATCGAGGTTCAAGACAACGGCGGCGTGCTGATCGTCGGGCCGGACGGGTCTTTCCTGGGCGGGCTACTCCCGCCTTGGGCCAAGGACCGCAATGGTGCCAGCGTGCCGACCCACTACACCGTACAGGGCAACTCAGTTGTTCAGGTGATTGATGCCAATCTTGCCGCCCTGGCGTACCCAGTAGTGGCGGACCCCTATCTCTTCATCGACCTGATTGATCATTGGCAATGGGTGGTGACCTACACCCACAACGGAAAGAACGGGTGGTCGGACTATGTGTGGCCTACTCCGTGGGCGATCAACATGTCCGGCAATCCCGTTGTAGCCGTGTTCGGCTGGTCCGAGCTCGTCAGCAAGGACGTCCACCACTACATCAACACCAACGTCGATGGCATGAGTGATCAGTATCAATGCCACCAGATTCTATTCGCGGGCATTCTCAGGATCGAAGGCGGCGCCGTTTACCACCTCGACGAGTATCGGGTCCATGTAGGGTTGGGCCAAACGATGCTGGACCAATGCAACCCTCCGTACGCTTGGTAATGGATCCGCGCTGATTGTCGGAGCAGGATCGGGCCCGGGCCTCGATCCTGCTCCATCTAGTCGATCTCCGCGTCGGTATCAACCTCGGCAACTACCCGCGTGTCACCATCGGAGGCTAAACATGCGTCCTATCGCCCTCTCTTCTCGAAAGCCTCTGGCCCTCTGCGCGACGGCACTGTTGGTCGCGGCTTGCGGACTCGTCCACGGTCGCCTTCCAGCGGACACATTGGCCGCGAACGAAGCGCAGGCCGAGGACGTGGCTTACTCGGTGGCGTCGAACGCCAACTGCGGCAACTTCGACAGCGAACAAACCTACGCGTTTGACGGCGCCTGGCAATTCGAGTGCAACATTGGCGACGTCTTCTACCGCATCTACGTTTATGGCGGCGACCAGGCGAGGTCGCAGGGTCTTTCGCAACTACAAGCCGACGGTCGCCCGTACGTGGCCAAGGCGTACTACGCCGTGACCGTGCCCCGTGCGGGCATTGGCAAGGACGCGGCCATGACGGCAACACCGCCGCCGACGTCGATCATGGACCCGTTCAGGTAGGCCCCCCGGATCGCCGGATCCAGGTTTGCCTGAAATTGGAGGTTCTCGGACACGACCGCCGCACTGCTCACGTTCGAGAACTCACTTCCTCACCCAATAGGTCACGAGAGCGCTGCCGTACGCGTTCGAAGACAGCAGTTGGTAGCCCGGCTCAGCGACTTGCGGCCCTTCGGCCTGGACGACCCAGAGCCGAGCGGAAGATGCGCCCTCCGAAGGCGCACAGCTTTGATGCTGTAAGTAGTAGGTCATCGCGTCCCGAGACATGCCGTCATACCTGATCGCGGCCGAGCAATCGGTGGCCACCAGCTGCGCCGCCGACCGATAGTCCTGGCCGTGGGAAGCCGGGTCGCGCAGCGAGATGTGCTGAGGCAGGACCAAGGCCGCCAGGAGGCACGCGACTACGAGGGCACGTACGCCCTTGGCGGACGCGAGGCCGGCCGCGGCGACGAGGGCTATGCCCGGAGCGGCTCCAAGAAGGTAGCGGGCCAGGTACCAGGGCCCGAAGTGGCCGATCGTCCAGAGAAGTATCGGGGTCGCGATGGCCATGGACAGGCCAACGATGAACAGCCGGCCGCGACCCGACCCATAGATGGCAATCACGCCGATGCAAGCGCTCGCTGCGAGGCTGCCGGTGAGCGCGGATAGTCCGCTCCAAAGCCAGTCGAATTGGACCGGCGGTATCCATGCGATCTGGCCGCGTTGTGCAAACCCGAGCACCGCGATCGGGGCCACGCAGAACAAGGCAAGTGCGGCGGCCACTACGAACGGACGCCAGCGTTGCCGATCAACAAGGACCACCACGACCAGCTGCCCGGCCATCACAAGCAACGACAGCACGTGGAAGTAGCCGACCAAGGCAATCGAGGCACCGTAACCTGCCCACCAACGTCTCTCCGATCGGGTCAATCCCCGCAGTAGGAACAACGTGGAAAGGGCCACGCCGGCCACGACGAAGGCGTAAGGTCGAGCCTCTTGCGCATAGCGGGTGACTCCGGGCAGAGCCACCATGACGAAGCCTGCGGCCAGTGCGGCTCTCGTCCCTGCCGTGTCAAACGCAACCTTTGCCGTAGCCCACACCGCAACTGCCATGGCGACAGCCGATGGGAGCCTCAGTGACAGCTCCGAGTCGCCGGCGACCCGAATCCAGAGATGCAAGAGCACGTAGTAGGGGGCCTCGACTGCGTTCGTCTGGCCGACCGTCGTCGAGAGGATGGACCCGAGCGATCTGCTGGCGTAGGCCCACGCATGGCCCTCATCGATCCACAGAGACGGCGCAGAAATCCCCGCTAGGAAGATGGCCAGGGCGACCGCGGCCCAGAGCGCCGGCAGGCCAGGGCGGGATGCCAGCTTGTTGAGCGAGCGCGCGGCCCCTCTCTGCCATTCACTCCGATCCCCTTCCACCCCCGGAGTGTAGCAAGCTTGAACATGCCGGTGTCCGACAAGCCGTCCGCCCGGGGTACTCGCTTGAAACACGTGTCAGAACGCGGTTGTCGACTTCCGCTTGAGCACCTGTCCGCTCAGAGACTGTGCGTCTCCGGACGGGTATTCAGAAAGGATCCGGGGCGCCCTCGGATCTGGCCGCCGATGGTCACGAACACCGGGTCTCGGCGCAGATGTGCGATCCAGATCCTGCTGTGTCGCCACGCTCGCCTAGGGCTATCCAGCCTTTGCGCGTCCCGCGCGCCAGCTTCGTTCTCGCAGGTGGGTTGATAAGCATGGGCACTACGCCTGACGCGACGCCGACACCAATCTCGCGTGGCATACGGCTCAGTTGGCTATCTCTGCCTCAAGTACGGTGCGATCGCTGACTACGCCCATCGACCAGACGCCCGGCAGCGACGCGACTATGTGGATCAGCTGGAAAGCCCGGGCTCAAGATCCAGTAGAACCTCCAAGATGATGACTTGGCGAGCGGGGACGTGGCAGCTTCGTTGGCATCTTCGCCCGCGAACGGAGGCGGTCAAAGACCACCCCAGAGCTCGCCTCTCACGCTCAGACCGGACGCTGACGAACCCCCGCGGCCTCACCTACGGGCTCTTTTAATCGGCTGGTCGTGGGTTCGAATCCCACACGGCCCTCCATCCCCTTCCGGGCCCGGGAACTTCGAGGCGCGGTGGCGCGCCCGGCGCTGAGCCGGTTCTTCTTGCCGCGGCTGCTCGGCCGACATACCATCAGGTGAGCGGGAGGAGGAAGAGGGGCCTGCTGAATGGGGCTCCGGCCCGGCGCCACCGTTACGACAGGGGGCATGGCGCTGTGCGGAGAGCCGGGCACTCCTTCCCGACATGAGGAGGGACTCTGTGCATCGCCTAGGTCGGTCCGTACCCATTCTGGTCGCGCTCTGCGTTGGCGCGACCCTGTCACTTGTTATCGCGAGCCACGGGGCAGCCAGCAATCCGGGAGGTGGCGGAGCCGGTGCCGTCCAGCTACCCGGCGCGGCCACGGGCCCAACATTGATCCCCGGAGCGCACGTCAGCTCGGTGACCGAGGCCGACGTGATTGCCCCTGAAGGGCTGAGCATGACGGGCGCCTGCAACTCAACCAACATGTTCTACAGCAGCGTCGGAGGTTACATCCAGGCTCCGCTCGACCTTCCTGCAGGCGCCACGCTCTGGCAGGTAGACGTGTACGGCTGCACGACCGTAGCCGGCACTGAGACTTGGACGCTATTTGATCGTGACAGCACCACCGGCGGCCTTGATGGCAGCGACTGGCCGACCTCCACCGGTTCCGGCCTCGTTCATGCCACCATGAGCTTCCCGAGTGGACTCACGCTGGCGACTGGACATCGATGGCTGATAGGCGCCAGCGGTCTCGACTCGACGAAGGGTTTCGTGGGCGCGGTCTACCAGTACACGTTGCCCCAGCTTTCCTACGTACCGATCACCCCGGCGCGCGTCTTCGACTCGCGGTTCAGCCGCTTTGGCGGCCCGATCGGCGCCGGTATCTCGCGCCTCGTGAACGTCAAGGACGCGATCGACTCAAAGAGCGGTGCCGTGCTTCAGACCAACGCCGTCCCGGCCGGCGCCAGGGCGGTGACTTTCGCTCTGACAATCACGGGCACGGTTGGCGCAGGGAGCCTGGCCGTCTTACCCGGCACCAGCAAGACCGTGAACACGTCCAACATCAACTGGTACGCGGCAGGGCAGACACTGGCGACTGGTGGAACGATCCAGCTGGGATCGGCATCGGCAGAACGTCAGGTCACGATTGTGTGTGGCGCTTCCGTCGGAGGGAGCACCAACTTCATTCTCGATATCACCGGCTACTACGAATAGGTGGATTAGGCCGTCGCTGTCAGACGGGCGGCGGGTAGAGCAGGGTCTCTGCGTGCCGCCAGGAGCGGCTCCCTGTGCACAAGCACGGGGAGCCGCAGGCGATGCCACCGACCATTGATCGGCGGGTCGTGGATTCGAATCCCACACGGCACTCCGAGATCCCCGCTGCACGCGCCGATCAGGACCGGCGGCGCCTTCGGCGACCGAGCGTCTCGGGCTAGGGGATGTACAGCTCGGCCGAGGCGCGATCCGCCTCGTTGGCTGCTGCCGCCGCCGGGGACAGGGTGGGCGATGCCATCATGCGGACGACCCCTTCATTGCCGGCGAACAGGACTCGCCCGTCGTTGAGCAGCGTCATGCTCATGCCGAAGCGGTAGCGGCTCATGTCCCCGGCCTGGCTGAACACGCCGGCAACCGGGTCGTAGAGCTCCGCCGAGGATGCCATGTCGGAGCCGGCGGCCCGTGCATCGGGCACGAGAACTCGACCGTCGGGTAGCGGCAACGCGCTGCTCGGAGAGCCCACCGGACCGCTGCAGTTGCACGAGTTGAGCATCGGGCCGGTGGGGTGAAACTGGCCGGTCGCCGGGTCGTATAGGTCCGCCTTGGGATAGGTTATTCCGCCGGCCAGGCCGTCCCCGGCTACGAGGACCTTGCCGTCGGCGAGGCGCGCGGCGACGTGAGATCCGGTCACGCTCGCCATCGACCCCGTCGCATGGAAGGTCTGCGTGGCCGTATCGAACAGCTCCGCCGTTTTGTCGCCGTTCCCTCCGGCTAGAAGGACACGGCCGTCGGAGAGCAGAGTGGCGGTGTGAAACATGCGGCCGCGGGTCATCTGCGCGACCGCGGTGAACTTGCCGGTGGAGGGGTTGTAGAGCTCGGCCGTGGCCAGGCCGGACGAGTTGGTGCCTGATCCGCTTCCTCGGCCGCCGGTAATGAGGACCCGGCCGTCCGCGAGTAGCGTGGCCGTGTGGAAAACCCGAGCCTGGATCATCGAGCCCGTGGCCGTGAACTTCCCGCTCGCCGGGTCATACAGCTCGGCCGATGCGAGTTCGTTCCCGCCCGAGCCCATCCCGCCGGCGACCAGGACGCGGCCGTCCGCCAGGAGCGTGGCCGACTGGACATCGCGCCCAACAGATGGCGAGCCTGTCTTCGCGAACGTGCCGGTCGCGGGGTCGTAGAGTTCCGCCGATGCGGCAGCGCCGGCGCCTTCGCCACCAACGACCAGAACGCGGCCGTCCGCCAGCAGCGTGGCCGTATGGCTGTCCCGTCCGACGGTCATCGAGCCGGTCGGCACAAACGTGTTCGGAGGGCCGTACGTCGGCTTGGCCGTGGGAGTCGGCACGGGAGTTGGCGTGGGAGCGGCCGTTGGAGCGGCCGTGGGACTCGCGGCACCGACAGGCTGCGACGACGCCGCCGTGGCGGTGGTCGCCATGCTGGGCGAGGCGGTAACGGCCGCGCTCGAACAGCCGGCGGCGGCCGGCACGAAAACCATGAATACCCCTACGACGACCCATCGCCGCGCCGCGGCAAGCTTCGACTTCGCCATCCGTCCCGCCCTCCTCTAAGACCTGGTCGCTCAATCGAGACAGAGTATCGACACGGCGAGCATCGGGACGTGTCGCCTCTCCGACGTTCGTGTGAATTCGGCCAGTCGTGCGTTCGAATGCATGAGTGCGCGCCGGGCAATCCGCCGTAACGGCTGAATCGACGAGGAAGGCACCCGCCGGGGTTCCAATCGCCCGCGCGAGCGTCAGCCGACCGGTGGGTAGAGCAGGATTTGCGTGCTGCCCACGAGCAGCGTGCCGGCGTGCAGTCCGAGTTCCATCCCGATCGGACGCGGGCGCCCGGTGCCGTCGAGCAGGAACGTGGGATTCGCGGGGTCCAGGCCGCTCACGATCCAGCTCGGGCCCCGGCGTTCGACGAGCGCATGGAATGGGCTGACCCACGGCTCCGGCAGGACTAAGTCCGCGCCGGGCGCTCGGCCGATTCTGAGCTGCCCTCCGACCTGGATTTCGTACGTAGCGGCGCGTCCCGCCTGGATGACCACCACGCGGCCCGGAGGCCGCGGAACTCCGTCTTCGCCGAAGACGGGACCCTGGTACTCGGTGGGGGCCGGGATGTAGGTCACCGGCGCAGGCATCGGTGCGGGCGTAGCGGGCGGCGGCACCGGTGCGGGCCACTGCGGGGCCGGCGGCGGGTAGCCGGGCCATTGTTGCTGACCGGGCCACTGCGGCGCGGCCGGTGGATAGCCGGGCCATTGCGGCGCGGCCGGCGGGTAGCCGGGCCATTGTTGCTGACCGGGCCATTGCGGCGCGGCCGGCGGATAGCCGGGCCACTGCGGCGCGGCCGGCGGATAGCCGGGCCACTGTTGCTGACCGGGCCACTGCGGGGCGGCCGGCGGGTAGCCGGGCCATTGCGGCGCAGGCTGAGAATCCGGGACGGGTGCGTTGGGAGTCGCCGGCAACGCCGTTTCCGGAGCAGCCTCGTCGCGGGGTTGGGCGGCGTCTGCGGCTGGTCCGTCGGTCGCCGGCAGGTCGTTCTGCCCGTCCGTCTCCACCTGGCGCTGCTCCGTTAGGGTGGGCCGGTTCTGGCCGGCCGCTCGGACCAATGTATTCCGGCGCGGCTCCCTCTGCTCGATCCTTACACGCCGCTTGCATTTGGCTCCGCCCGTCCGGATTCAGGATCCCTTTCAGGAAACGTCGCGATGCTCGGCTAATGAGGGGCTACGGAGTGAGCGCCATGGCCATCAGCGGGAACGCCATAGCAAGGAGCGCGGCGGAGGCGACCGCACGCAGCCGGCGGCAAACCGGCGTTGCCATCCTGGCGTTGTGCGTCGCGTCGATCGGAATTGCGATGCTGATGTGGGCGGGCGCCTGGTTCGAAGCATCGGATTTCGCGGCCGGGTCGCCTTACTCGTCGGCCGCTCGGCTGATCGCGCTCGTCCTGGCCTCGGTTGCCGTACAGGAACTCGCTCTTGCATACGGCGTGTGGCGACTGCGTCCGTGGGCATGGCCGCTGGCCGTGGCCGCGACAATCGGCGCCCTGCTGCTGACTATCCTCAGCGCCGGACTCGGTTCGGACGGTGCGCACACGGCCTCCATCCTGCTCGAGATCGGCACGTTGTGGTACCTGTTCAGCGCCGGCGTTCGCGACGCCTTCGGCCGGAACGGATCCGATTCCGCAGGAGCGGAGCTAGCGCGGCGCCGGAGCGTACAGCTCGCACGTGGCGGTTCGCCCACTGCCGCCGATGTCCGTAGCGCCTCCGGCGATGAGTACTCGTCCGTCCTGTAGGAGCGCGGCGGCCGGCCACATGAGAGCAACCTGTAGCTTCCCCGAAGCCGTCCAGGCGCCCGTCGGCGGATCGAAGACTTCCGAGGTGCTCAGCAGCCGGTAGTTGGCATCGATCCCATCGACGGCAAGCACCCGACCATCGCCGACACGCAGCATCACGAACTCGGCCCTGGCAGTGGCGAGGGAACCGGTCGCGGCCCACGTGTCGGTGTGCGGATCGTAGATCTCGGCGGACGACTTGCTCGGGTCCGAGTTCGCGGTGAATGACCAGCCACCCGCAACAAGCACGCGGCCATCGGTGAGGAGCGCGGCCTGATGGACGTATCGCGGTATCGACATGGACGCCGCCTGACGCCACTGATTGGAGTGCGGGTTGTAGAGCTCGGCCGTGGCGGTCACGGACCCGATTTCGCCGTGATAGGTGGTTGCCCCGCCCGAGACGAGGACTTCACCGTCTGGCAGCAGCGTGGCCGTATGCCTGGCCCGCGCGACCATCATGGGCGGCCCCATCGTCCACCTTCCGGTCTTGGGATCGTAGATCTCGACGCTTGCCGTGGAACTCCAGCCGGGCGCGCCTTCGATCCCGCCGCCGGTGGCCAGCACGCGTCCGTCGGCCATGACCACGAGGCTCCCCTGTGATCTCGGGATGTTTAGTCGGCCGGCCGTGACCCAGGTTCCGTTGGCAGGGTTGTAGCGCTCTGCGGTGTCGAGAGGCTGGCCGTTCCGCGACCCTCCCGCGACAAGCACGGACCCATCGGACAGGGTGACGGCCATCGGATAGGCCCGAGGCTGAAGCATCGACGTTGCGGTCGTCCAGTGGCCCGACACAGGATTGAATACCGATACGAGATCCGACGCCTGCTGGCTCGAGGCGCCGGCCGCCCCGCCAACTACGAGAACCCGGCCGTCTTTCAGAACCGCGCTGGCCGAACCCCAGATCGGGACCGACAGCGAGTCGACCTTGGCCCACGTGCCGGTCCCGAAGACGAGCTGGGGGCTCTTCCCGGGGACGATCGACGGCAGGGGCTCGGGCGACGGCGACGCCGGCAGACTCGAATGCAGCACCAGATCCACCGACGGCGAAGCCGCGGGACTCGCGACGGGCACCACCGGAGCAGCATGCGAGGAATCGATCCAGAGCCATGCCGCGGGCCCGGTGGCAACCACGAGAAGGAGTGCCAGAGCATCGATCAGGAAGATGGGCACGAACCCGCTCTCCGCGGGGCGCTTGGGTCGTACGGGCGGCGCCGGAGGGTCGAGGGGAAGCTCGGTATACAGCGCCGAATCGATGGCGGGCTGCGACGGCTTGTTCGGCCCCAGTCGGGTCTGGTCCTTGCTCGCTGGGTCCGGCGCGTTGCCTCCGTGCCGGTTCATCGGTCCGTGCTCGCGCGGTGTCCGAGCATCGCGATCACTCCGCCGGCGATGAGCGCGGAACCGCCCATCAGCGCCGCAACGGTGGCGGTCATGACCGCACCGTCGACCGTGTGGCCGATTCGCGACGCCAGGCCGCCGATGCACCCGTCGATGACCGCGCCGAGGACGAGCAACTCAATAGCTGCCGCGCGTGAGTCGAGCCGGCCAACGGCAAGCAGATAACCCACGACGCCCGCGACCAGACCGGCGATCCCGGCCGTCAGGAGTGGCGAGATCGGCAAGAAGCGGCTCAGGAGGTCGCCGGGACCGGCGAGAGGAGCGAGATCGTGGGCCGCGTCGGGATTTCCGAGGAGTATCGACGCGACGCCGGCGACCACGGCGATGGACCCCGCGATGGCGAAGAGTGCGCCACTGATACGGGCCGCCCCGGCGTTTGGCGTCGCAACCCTTTGCCCTGCCGCCATCCGAACCTCGAACTTCGCGGATCCGGGAGTGCGCCGGCCGTGGCCGTTCCCCCGACCCCGTCTGGAGCGACGGGTCTAAACGACTATACCGCCGCGCGACGGGACGGAGTGCGGCCGGGGCAGCGCTAGCGCTCGGCGCCGATCAGTGCCAGGGCGGCCGTGGCCGTGGGCTCGTCCGTAACGAGCAGATGGAGCAGCCCCGTGCGCGCGCCCGCGACGATCGTCTCCACCTTGTTGGCGCCGGCGGCAATGCCCACGACGCGCGGGACCCGGCGCAAAGTCTCGATCGGGATCGAGATTGTGCGGCGCTCCCATTCGTCCTGAACGAACGAGCCGTCGAGGCGCACGAGATGCCCGGCCACGTCGCCCACGGCACCTTCCGAGTTGAGGCGCGCCCGACCCTCATCGTCGAGCCGGTCCATGACCGTCCCGTATCCCGGTGAGTACTTCGGGGCGCCGCTCATGCCCACCAGGGCGTACGTCAGCTCACCCCAGAAGCGCGTCGTGGCGGTGACGGCGCTGTCGGAGAGCAGTGCGGTCGTTGTCGCCTCGCTGTCCAGCAAGCCCGGCGCGTGTAGAAGGCGAACGCCGGCGCCGATGCGCTCGGCCAGATGGCGGGCTATCTCGTTGCTGTTGAGGTGCGGGTTGCTCGAATCCCAGCCGCCCACGAGAGGCACCACCACGACCGCGGGACGTACGGCGGCCGGCAGCGCGCCCACGAGGGATTCGACCGTGTACCCGCCCGTCAGCCCGATCGCGCCCTCCGACGGCAGCTCGTCCGCGAGTCGCGGCGCGGCGGCCACCCCGCAGAGCCGCGCCGCCAGCGCGGGCGCGGTGTCGTGGCCGGGCGTGATCCAGACTTCGACTCCCAGGGCGGTTCCCAGCGATCGGGCGAGCGGGGTCTGTTCGGCGAGCGCTCCTTCGACGGAGATGCGAACGACCCCGGCGGTGCGGGCGGCAGCCAGAAGTCTCGATACCTTGGACACGGAGAAGCCCGTCAGCGAGGCGATTTCGGGCTGACCCAGTTCGCGGACGTAGTAAAGCTGCGCCACGAGCCGCATCATCTCGCGCTGGCTGGCGGTCTCGGAATCGGGTGATACGTCGGGCACGAGAGACAAATCCGCACCTCCACTGGGCGCCGCACTGCCCGTTCTTGACAGCCCGATGCCTCAACCGCGAGTATAGCGCTGGACAGGTTGATGCAAGAGATTGCGTGCAATTCTTTGCAGCCACTCCTAGCATCGGCACCCCACGGCGGGCCGCGGACGTCGCGAGCCGCCGCCAATCAGCAGCAACGGAGACAATCGGTGCGCAGCTTTCGGATCGTCATCGCGGGCCACGGCGCCTTCCCGGCTGCCTTGCTGGCCTCCACGGAGATGATCTGCGGTCCGCTGGCGGACATCGTCGCGGCAGGCATCGAACCCACCGACACCCCGGACCGGTACGCCGAAGCGCTGCGCGCTGCCATCGGCCGGGATGGCGCCCCAGACCACGTGCCCGCCCAGTCCGACGCCGCCGGCTCCGGGGCAAGCCTCCCGGCCGAGGCAGGCCGCACGGCTCGAAGCTCCACGCGCAAGGGCCGCGTCCTGGTCCTGTGCGATCTGCTCGGCGGCACACCGTTCAACGTCGCCTCCGCGATCTCGCGCCGCTCGCCGCGCATCGTGTGCATCTCGGGAGTGAACCTGGCGATGGCCGTCGAGGCCGCTCTGGCGGACGGCGATCTGGACGACGCCCTCGTCGAGCGCCTGCTCGCCACGGGCCGCGACGCGATCGTCGAGACGGAGCGCCACCGCGCTCAACGCGCCTCCTAGCCGCGCCCGCCGCAACTCCGCCGCCAATGCCACTGCCGCAGCCGAGTATCCAATGAGCCTCCGACTCGTCCGCATCGACGACCGCCTGATCCACGGCCAGGTAGTGGCCGGTTGGCTGCGTGCCCTCGGCGCGCGCCGGATCGTGATCGTCGACGACGCCACCGCCCGCGACGAGTTCCTCCGCGACGTGCTCACCCTCGCCGCGCCTTCGGACGTGCCGGTGGAGGTGCTGAACATCGCCGACGGCGCCATACGCTGCATCGAGCTGGCCGCCTCGCCCGAGCCCGTGTTCGTCCTAGCTCGTTCGCCCCGCACGGTGCTCGGACTGCGGCAGGCCGGCGTGCCGATCGAAGTCGTGGACCTCGGCGGCATGGGCTCCGGCCCGGGCCGCAAACGCCTTCACAAGACCATATCCATCAGCCCCGACGAACTCGCTGAGCTTCGGGAGCTGGAGCGTCTCGGAACACGGGTGGAGATCCAGATCGTCGCGGACGACCGGCCCATCCCGTTCCGGTCGCTGGACTCGACCCACTAGCGGCGCGCACTTGGGCGGCCGCGTCACGGCAGGAGGAGATCGATGAACCGGAAACTCGCGCTGGCGGGNNCTCCGCCCCGATCACCGTGGGCTTCGGGCAGGCCGCGCTGATCGCACTCGGTTACTACCTCGCCAACTCGCCGTGGCTTTTCGGGCTCGCGTACTACACGCTGTTCAGGCCGCTCGTCGCCGGCCTGCTCGTTGGCCTGATCCTCGGCCATCCCGCCGAGGGCACGCTCATCGGCGCGGCGATAAACGTGCCCTATCTCGGGTTCATCTCTGCCGGCGGCAGCTACCCGAGCGACGTCGCCTTCGCGGGCTGGGTCGGCACCACGATCGCCCTCGCCGGCGGCCTCAACCCGGCCGCGGCAATCGCCGTGGCGATCCCGCTCGGGCTGCTCGGGACTCTCGTCTTCTACGGCCGCATGTCCGTGTCCGCGGTGTTCGCGCACTGGGCCGACGATCGCGCCGAGAAGGCGGACATCAACGGCGTGGCTTTCATGAACGTGGTCCCGGGCCAGATCCTGCTCTTCGTCATCAGCTTCGTCCCGGTGTTCCTCCTTGCCCTGAACGGGCCCGGCTTTGTGAAGGACGCGATCGACAGGCTGCCTCTCTGGTTCAGCGACGGCCTGGTTATCGCCGGCGGAATCCTGCCCGCGATCGGCATCGCGCTGACGATGCGCTTCATCTTCCGCGGGTCCGCGATCCCGTACTTCTTCATCGGCTTCATCCTCTTCACGTTCAGCGGCGGTTCGATGTCGCTGGTCGTCATCGCCGCGATCGGTGTCGCGCTGGCATATCTGCATCTGACGTTCACGGGCGGTCTGGCTCCGAAGTCCACGGAGGCCGCCGCCGAGATCGCCACGGCTCCGGTACTCATGACCTCCGACGAGACCGCACCGGCCGGGCGCCATCTCACGCGCGGCGACGTGCTCCGGTCGTGGATCACCTGGTCGTTCTTCAGCCACGCGAATTACAACTACGAGCGCCTGCAGGGCACCGGTTTCGCCCACGCGATGACGCCGATCATCAGGAAGCTCTACACGACGCCCGATGAGATCCGCGCCGCGCTGAAACGGCACCTCGTGTTCTTCAATACCGAACCCAACTTTGGCAACGTGATCCACGGCGCGGTCATCGCGCTCGAGGAGCAGCGGGCCAACGGCGCACCCATCGACGACGATGCCATCAACTCCGTGAAGTCCGGACTGATGGGCCCCATTTCCGGTATCGGCGACACGCTGAGCCAGAGCACCATCGCGCCGATTCTGCTGGCCCTGGGCATCGGCATCGCCGGCGGCACGGCCACCGGCTCATCCATTCCCAACTTCGCGCCCGGTTCCACAGGCAACGTCCTGGGCCCGATCATCTACGTGGCCCTGGTCTCGGTGATCATCGTGGGGATCGGCTACGTGGCGTGGATGCAGGGTTACCTGCGCGGCCGTGCCTTCGTCACCGACCTGCTCCGCTCGGGCACGATCGACCGCGTCCTGACCGGCGCCGGCGTGCTGGGAAACCTCGTACTTGGCGCACTGGCCGCGAAGGTAGTGACCCTGTATCTGGCTCCGACAGTCTCGATCTACGGCGCGCAGCTGAACATCCAGGCTTCGGTGCTGGACCCGATCTTCCCCGGAGTGCTGGCTCTCGGTCTGGTGCTGATCACCTTCTGGCTGCTCCGGCGCGTCAGCCCGCTGTGGATCCTGGCCGGGATGCTGACGTTCTCGATCATCGCGGCATTCCCGTTCTTTGGACCCGGGCCGCAGAACCCGAACGACTACTCGTATCAGGCCTGCACGTCGTCGCTGCTGCACAAGTACGCTCCGTGCGGCGTGCCGCCGGCGCCGAGCGCCGCACCGCAGGCGAGCCCCAGCCCGGCGGCAAGCACGGCGCCGTAACCGGACTCCCTCGGGCGGCCCGTCGTGGCATTTCCGGGCCGCGGCCCGACGCTAGCGAGGGTACTCCGCCCCGAATCGCTCCAGCTCCGCCAGCGCGGACACGATCATCGGGTGAGTGCGACGCTCGGGGCGGATCACCGACGAGATCCGCCGGACGAGCGGCGGGGAGATCGGCCGGACGGTAGCGCGGACGGGACGGTCCAGCAACGCGAGACCGGGCAGCACGCCTACACCGAGCCCCGCCTCCACGAGCGCGATTATCACGCCGAAGTCGCGGCAACTGGAGCGGATGTGCGGCTCGAAGCCGGCGGCGCGGCAAGCGCGGAGAGTCACTCGCGAGAGGTGGCTGTTGTCCGTGTCCATGATCCAGAAGGCATCGCGGAATTCCTCCAGCCGGGCTTCTCCGGCTGGAGGCGTTCTCAGGGCCTGAGGAGTCGGGCCGGCCCGCGTCCCGCGTTCGGTCGGCTTCGCCGTCCCATCGGGCCCCGTCGCCACGGCGAGGTAGATCGGGTCGCGCATGAACTCGCATACGTTCAGGCCGGCCGGCGGCACGCGCGAGCCGTCGCCGTAATCGTCGACGATCGCAAGGTCGATCTCGTCCATCTGGAGCGCGGCCAGACTCTCGTCGGCTTCCAGGTCGCGTAGCGTCACGCGCAGCTCCGGATGGAGGCGAGAGAGCGCGGTCATCACCGGCGGCATGACGGCACGGGCGGCAGTTGGGAAGGCGGCGACGCGCAACGTCCCCGTGACCGAGCCCTGAATGGAGGCGACGTCGGCCTCGGCGGCGGCGATGGCGCCGGTGATCGTATCGGCGTGGCGGACCAGAAGGCGTGCGGCGTCGGTGAGGCGCACCTGCCGGCCGCTCTTCTCGAGAAGCTGGACACCGGCCTCGCGCTCCAGGATCGCCAGCTGCTGCGACACCGCCGATGGGCTGATACTCATCGCATCGGCCGCGGCCCGGATTGAGCCGCGCAGCGAGACCTCGCGCAGNNGTGACGTGGGCCCGGTGCCATGCTCGATCGAAATGGGCGGACGAAGGGCCGGCCGACGCAGCCCGAACAAGCCGCACGATCGCGAGGTTGCTGCGATGAAGCTCGCCGAACGAATGGCACGAATCGGCACGGAGACTGCCTTCGAGGCCGCCGCCAGGGCACGCGCGCTCGAGGCGACCGGGCGATCCGTCATCCACCTGGAGATCGGCGAACCCGACTTCGACACTCCGGCGAACATCCGCGACGCGGCGAAGCGCGCCCTGGACCGCGGCGCGACGCACTACACGCCGACGGTTGGCATCCCGGAGTTGCGCGCGGCCATCGCCGCCGACGCCACGGCCCGCAAGGGATTCGGAGTGACGCCGGACCGCGTCGTCGTGGTCCCAGGTGGCAAGCCCGTGATGTTCTTCGCGATCCTGGCGCTCGTCGACGAGGGCGACGAGGTCGTCTACCCGGACCCGGGCTTCCCGATCTATCAGTCGATGATCGACTACGTCGGCGGCACGGCGGTCCCCTGCCCGATCCGCCAGGAGAATGGCTTCCGACTCGATCCCGACGAGCTGGCGTCGCTCGTCACGTCGCGGACGAAGCTCGTGATCCTCAACTCGCCCGCGAACCCCACCGGTGGCGTATCGACGCGCGAGGACCTGGAGAGGATCGCGGCGCTGGCGCGCGACTACGACTTCATGATCCTGGCCGATGAGATCTACGGCCGGATTCTCTACGAGGGCGAGCACGTCTCGATCGCGTCGTTGCCGGGCATGACCGAACGGACGATCGTGCTGGACGGGTTCTCGAAGACATACGCGATGACCGGCTGGCGGCTGGGCTACGCGATCCTGCCTGAGCCGCTCGTCACGCACTTCAGCCGGCTGATGGTCAACAGCGTGAGCTGCACGAACGCGGCCACTCAGTGGGCGGGCGTCGAGGCGCTGACAGGGCCACAGGATCCGGTGGACGCGATGGTCGCCGAGTTCCACGCCCGCCGCGATCTGGTGGTGGACGGATTGAATGCGATCGCGGGNNGCCGAGCTTGCCGACCGGCTGCTCAACGAAAGCGGGGTCTCCGTCCTGGCCGGAACCGCGTTCGGGGCGGTAGGGCGCTACCATCTGCGCCTCTCGTACGCGAACTCGCGCGCGAACCTCACGGAGGCGCTCAAGCGCATGCGGACGGTGATCGAGCCGCTGGTCGAGGCACGGCAGGGCGCTGGCGCCGGGGCCGCCCGATGACACTGGCCGAACGAGGCGCCGGTTCGGGCGCCGCCGCCGGTT
>PMBG01000175.1:0-341 GCA_003153755.1 Chloroflexota bacterium
GCCCCGGCCCCGGCCCCGGCCGCTCACCCCGGCGCGGCCCCGGCCGCTCAGCCCGGCCCCGCCCCGGCCGCTCGGTCAGTCCCCCTGCCGCTCGCCGACGACGCGTTCCACCGCGCGACGGCTCACCTCATCCTCGTCCAGGGTCACAGCCGCCGGCGCAGCCATCGTGCCGCGCTCGATCGGCAGTGGATGGGCCAGCAGATCGTGCACAAGAACGCCGCCGGTCGCCAGACCGTGGGCCGGCCCTCCCTGCCCCAGTCTCGCCGCGATCCGGAGAGCCGCCGCGATGCCCACGCCCGTCTCGAAGAACGCCCCGAGGACCACGTCCACGCCGGCGTCGG
>PMBG01000175.1:371-5012 GCA_003153755.1 Chloroflexota bacterium
GGCTGCTCCACGAACTCGATCCCGAACCGTTCGATCGCCACGATCCGTTCGGTGGCCGTCTCGAGGTCCCACGCTCCGCCGACTTCGATTCTCAGCCGTGGGCCCGGGCCGATCGCGGCTCGGACGGCGCGCACGCGGTCCACGAGGTGGTCGGTGTGCCGCTCGTGACCGGCGCGGAGCCTGAGCGTCTCGAAACCGAGCTCCACCGCCTGGGCGGCCGACTCACCGCCGGCGTCCGGGCCGCCGAACCCGATCGATGCGACAACGGAGATGGCCGAGCCCGCGCCGCCGGCTCTGCCCGATGCCGCCTCGCCTCGGCTCGCTGCGAGCGCGCCGAGTGCCCCGTCCAGGGCCGCGAGTGCCGCCCGGCCGGGTTCACCCTCGGCAAGCAGATCGGCTTCGGACGGCGGCCTCCCGTCGATCAGGGCCGGAACCATCGCCCGCATCAACGCGGCGAGGCCGGCCGTGGAGGCATCGGACGCCGCCGGGTGGAGTGCCGCCTCGCCCAGGCCTTCGAACCCATCCGCGTCCACCGTGCGCAGCAGCCACACGGGCCGGTGCGTGAATTCTCCGGTGACGTCGAGGAACGGCCGTCGGAATGGGACACGGACGTTGATGGCTTCCACGCGGCGGAGCCGGGAGGCGGAATCGGCGCGCTGATCGGTCACGCGTAGAGAGTACGGGCTGCGGCGCCGCGCCGCGCCGGCCACTGTGTCCGATTGCCGATTCCCCTCACCGGACGGCGCTGCTATCCTTGCGCCTCGCGCGCCTGTAGCTCAGTGGATAGAGCGTCGGCCTCCGGAGCCGAAGGTCGCAGGTTCGAATCCTGTCGGGCGCGCCATTGCAACCTGTTCTGGCAGAGCCAGCGCCAGACCGTGGGCGTATGCGGCCGGCGTGAGGCGGGCAGACACGAATTCCCTCCCTGCGACTACGATCCGTTCGTAGATGGCGTGGATCAGATCGCTTCGGGCTTCGGGAACATCCGCCTGAGCCCAGGTTTCGGCCAGGGCCCGCAGCCACTCCACCGCTCGATCAGCCGGCACTCCGACCTGAGCCGTCTGCACTACCTCCGCCAGGGACGCTCGTAGCCGCTTCATCCGCTCCAGGTACGTTTCGTCGCTGATGCCCCCGCCGACGTGATCAAGGGCAAGCTCGCGCATCTGGCGCTCGATCCGAGCACGGTCGGGCAGTCTGGCGTTTCATGAGGACAACAAAATCCTCTTCTTGGGCGACCTTGAGTCTCACGAGATCGGCGAGGTCGTTTCGGCTCTGGTGGGGAAGGAGCGAAATCGCTTCTCCGTGGTGCTGACACCGCACCACGGAACGCATTGGCACGACGGACTTCGACAGATACGCGCAACCCACGCGATCAGCTCGGTAGGCCGGGGCCTGTTCAGGTACATCCGGCCTGAGTTCAAGGAGATCTCGGACTTGTCCCTTGTTACTCATGTCAACGGCGACGTTGAGGTGCCCCTTTGCTCGGCATGGTGGAACGGACCGCGTTACTGGAGGTTCAAAGGAACCTTCCTATGACGCGCTTCGGTCGGCCTATTCACCGTCGGGGGCGCTTGCCATTCTCCCGGAGAAGGCACCAGGGTCGTATGGCGTCCAGACGAATACTCCGACGCTGTCAACAGTCACGATCGCGGCTTCGTTGTGGGGCGGGTCAGGCGCTTCGTCCGCGCCCGAACAGAGCTGCGGCGATTGCGAGCCCTCCGCCGATGGCAACCACGAAGACTCCAGAGCCAGTGGAAACGAGGCCGTAGTCCAGCGTCTGCTTGTGGATCTGGACATACCCGAGGATGGCCAGCCCGATTGCCGCCAGCCCGCCTAGAAGGGCAACCGCTCGAGTGCCTGGTCCGATCCCTCGACCGCGGATCTGGAGCAACCCAGACACCCCGACAATCAGCCCAAGGCTAAGCGAGAGCGCTCCCGCCGTGCCGACATCGAAGCCGTTCAAGCCCACGCCAAACACCGTCTCCCAGGGCAAGACTGCGGCAACGCCGATCAGGGCGCCGGCCAGAGCCAAGCAGATCGCCCCGCCATTCAGACCGGATGGCACGGATGGAGAACGATGACCGCAATGCGGGCAGGTCACCGCCGTCACTGCTACTGGTCCTCCACACACGACACAAGCGGCAATAGCCGACGGTCGCGCAGGGGCCGCCGAATGGGGCGGCGTGCTCGGCATCGGCTGCGCGAATCTGATACCACACCATGAGCAACCGGTCGCGCCTGGAGCCACCCCGCCACGGCAGTTCGGGCAGCCATACCATTGAGACGCCACGTCTACCCCTTTCGCTCCGGACGGCCCAACTCTACGCCCTCCTGGGCTCCGGAGGATGCCCCGGAACCGAGCCTAGGGGACGGTGCCGCAGTGGCCAGTTCGGTCTAGGTGCAGAAGCAAGGACGAGCGTGCTTCGAGAGTCGCCAAATGGGCGTCGCCATCACCCGATCGTGACTGTCGGGACGAAGGATCCGAGGCGGTGACCAAAGGCGAGCGCTGACCGCCCGGGAGATGGATCGTTGAGCCAGGCCGCCGTCCCACAGAGCGGACGAGTGACCTAACGAGGTTCGAACTTCACGAGCCGGAGAAGGTGCATCGCGTCCTCCGGAACGTGGAGCTGCTCATCGGGGGGTAAGGCCGTCCATTTGCCGCGCCCATCCGAGATCTGGACGTTGATGAGCGTTACGGCCCGGCTACCTCCCTCGCTGACTAGGCCCATCCACGCGATGTCCCCTTGGACCTCACGTCCGTCATCGAGTTCGACGAAGGCCTGGCGTTTCTTGGCCACGGCCTCGTGATAGGCCATATCCCACGGCTCGACAATGAATGTTCCCCTCCAGCGGGGGGCCATCCATCTGTTCCATATCAGCGCTCCGCTTGCACCGAGGAGGCAGGCCAAGAGCAGCAACAGGACGTGAGTCGCTGTCGCCGTGTCGGAGAGGCCGACATCGGCTCGTATCGGCGCCGTGCTGGTGTAGATGAGCACGCTCGCCATAACGCTCCAAATGGCCCATTCAACGTCGGTGCGTGCTGTCTTCAAACCAAATGTGTAGAAGATCTTCAGGCCGGCGAAACCGGGCAAGAAATAGAGGAGCGCGTCCGGGATGTTGGCGAGCAGTTCCACTGACTACTTGCCGGTCTTCTTTGCCGGTGCCTTCGGCAGGTGGCTCGCCGGTTTGCCTTGACCTTGCTGGGCCGGTCCCTTGCCGGCCCTCTTCCCGATCATCCCGCCGAAGTTCGTTTTAGGCTTCTTCTCGTCCGCCATGACGGCCTCCACAACCCAAAGGGCCCGAACTTGTGCAACGCGAAACTCTGCAGGACCAGCATAGCCTCGGCCACTGGCCGCGGTCCTTCGTGAAACGCAGGCGACGAGCGCCAAAGGCTTCTGAGGCGGGTCGTCGCGCGTCTCTTGGGTCACGGCTTCCGATCTTGAGCGAAGATCCGTGGTCCGAGCGCCGCACGGGTGCGGACACCTTGGCTTGATCGTCTCCGCCGCGACGTTGACACCAGCAGGCTCGCTACGCGTCTAGGTATTCGTGGCAAGCTCGACTGAACGCATTCACTTCGATATCCCGGCTAGGGCTGCCAGGGGTGGTCGCTCCTGATGCTCGCCGACCAACCAATTGCCTCGGTTACGGTGATCACCAAGGTCGCGATAGCCATAACGACCAGTGGAGCAACGAACTCAGGCCCTTGTGGGTAGGCGATTGCCGCGCTGGCGCCTAGGACCACAAGCCAAGCAAGAATGAACGCGCTAGGAATATGTCGGACCCATGCCGATCCAGAATGGTTCCTGCGGCGACCCGCCCTTAGCTCGGAATCAGCCTGTCGGTAGAGCTGGAGCGTCTTGGCCACCAGACCGTTGTCCTCGATGGCACACGCCTGGTTGAATCGAGTGGCGCAGTATTCAAGGTTCGACCGAGCGGTTCGGAACCACGAGTAGCACAGGTAGAGATTGAGCGCGCCAGCAATGCTGAGAACTCCTGCGGTTATTGGAGCGTTTGGCGCCGTAGTGCCCGGCACGCTGCCCTGAAGAGCCGGTAGCAGCCACTGCCCCACGATGCCGAGGGAGATCGTCTCAACCGCCACGAAGAACTGACTCAACTGCCACCGTTGGGCATCCCAGTGGACGATCTGTTCGGAGATCGCGTCGTACTCGTGCATAAGGAGCTCGATGCGATCGCGTCTGGCCAACGCCTTCTTCGTGTCAGGCCAAGCATGACGCGGATGAGCGCGCTCAACTGATCCGGCGCCGACGGCCTCTGCCCCCACCCGATGTAAGAAGCCCATCAGTAGCCCTCCCCTCGTTTCGCTCGAACGATGCCGCCGCCACTCGAAGCATAATCCCGCTCACGGACCACGGGCGCTGCCTTGGCACGATGACCACGTCGTGCGGTCTCGCGATCGGCTCCTCCCAACTGCTAGAGTCACCCTGTCCGAGGCTGATGAGGCCGACCGAAGAAGAAGCCCGCTCGCACTCGCCTCGGGTTGTCGGTTGAGGAGGGGACTCTGATGGCCAGCCGCTGTCAAACGGCCCTGAGCTACGCCTGGAACGAGATCGTCGCAACGATGCTCATCGTCTTGGCCGTCGCGGGCTGCGCGTCCGTGGGCACGTTCAGCCGGACCGGCTCGAT
>PMBG01000161.1:0-4986 GCA_003153755.1 Chloroflexota bacterium
ACGGTCAACTACAGAGAGAGCTTCGACCTTTACGCCGTCTCGGGGATTCTCTTCAACCACGAATCTCCTCGCCGCGGCCTCGAGTTCGTAACCCGCAAGGTGACCGATGGAGTGGCCAGGATCGCACACGGCCAGGCTCACGAGCTGAAGATGGGCAATCTCGACTCCGAGCGAGACTGGGGGTACGCAGGAGACTACGTCCGCGCCATGTGGCAAATGCTCCAGCAGGACGAGCCCAGCGACTACGTCATCGCCACCGGCGTAGCCCACTCGGTTCGCGATCTCTGCAGGATCGCGTTCGGCCATGCCGGACTGGACTACGAGAAGTACGTCGTCATCGATCCTACGCTGTACCGGCCCGCCGAAGTGGACCACCTGCTCGGTAATGCCGCCAAGGCAAAGGCCGTGCTGGGTTGGGAGCCAAAGGTTGAGTTCGAACAGCTTGTGACCATGATGGTCGACTCGGACATGGCGCGCGTCGGCGCGCGACTCAGCGCGGCCGGGGCACAGCCCGCAAGCCAACGCCGCTGACGCCTCAGATGCGTGTCTTCATCACGGGCGCCGTCGGATTTGTTGGAGCCTGGTTGTCCCGCGAGCTCACCGCGTGCGGTCATCAGGTGGTGCCGGCGCCCGGCCCCGAGACGATGGACATCTGCGATCAAGGGGCCCTCGTCCGCTGGCTCGATCACCCTGATGGACCCCCGGACGCCGTCGTCCACCTGGCAGGGATGGCCTTCGCGCCCGATGCGCGCAGCGACCCTGCCGAGGGCTTCAGAGTCAACGTCGGCGGCACCGTGGCCCTGTTTGAGTCGCTTCGTACCCTCGGGTCTCGTCCTCCCGTCCTGGTATCCGGCTCAGCCGACGTATATGGACAGCCGGGCAGGCCCGGGCCCATCGACGAGGACTCGCCGCTGAACCCCAGACACCCCTACGCCCTGTCCAAGTTGGGCCAGGAAGCGGTCGCGTTCGAAGAAGGAGTCCGCTACGGATTCCCCGTAGTCGTGGCGCGCTCCTTCAACCACACGGGACCGGGCCAGCGTCCCGTGTTCGTCGTGCCGGCAATGGCGCAGCGTGTCCTGGCGGTCCGCGCCGGTCAGACAAGCTCGATACCTGCGGGCAACGTTGACGTCAGACGCGACCTGACAGATGTCCGCGACGTCGTGAGGGCCTACAGACTCCTCCTCGAGCTTGCCCTGAGCGGTGGCTCGTCGACCCCCCTGGCCGTCAACGTGGCGTCCGGCGTCACGTTCTCCATCCGATCGATCGTCGAGATGTTGTGCCGCCTGGCAGAAGTGCAGGCCCCAATCCGAGTCGATCAGGCTCTCGTCCGTCCGAACGATCCGCCGGAGCTCTGCGGCGACCGGTCGCTGGTGGGCCGCATGACGGGATGGCAGCCGCAGATCCCGATTGAGACTACCCTGCGGGACATGCTAATCGCATACGGGCTCGAATCGGGCCCCGCCGCCTGATCACGCGTCTTCCAATTCGTCCCGTCACCGTCATACGGGCCAATGCCGGGTATGCTGGCACCGGTCAATCCCATGGAGAAACAACCCGTGCGAGAACTCAACTTGATCGGTCACAAGGTCGCGGCCCGCTTTGGTAGAAGTGGAGCGATCACGATTCTCGTTGCGGTGCTGCTGTCGACGGCGGCCTGCGGCTCATCGACACCTACCCCAAGCCCTTCGCCCGCGGTGTCGCCAAGCGCGACCCTGACTCCGACCGACTCCCCCAGCCCCACGCCTACGGAGACGGCAACTCCGCTGCCCAGTGGGCTCACGGCGCTTCCGAGCGGCTGGGCATACAGCGATCTTGACGGCACCGCTGCGACAACCGACGCGGCGCATCGCCTGCCGATGGCCATCATGGTCGACGACAACGCCGCAGCCCGCCCGCAGGCCGGCTTCACGGGGGCTTCGATCGTCTGGCAGGCACCGGCAGACGGCGGCGAGGATCGCTACATGCTGATCTTCCAGGAGGAGCCCGCAACCGACATCGGCCCCGTCCGCAGCGCGCGCCCCTACTACATCGAATGGGCCGCGGAGTGGCGGGCGTCATACGGCCACTACGGCGGCGACGCCACGGCGCTCGGCACCACGATCCCGGCGATGGCCAAGTACATCTACAACATGGATGCGCTGAACGGCCAGCCGTGCGCCTACCACCGCGTCGATAATCGGGCCGCTCCTCACAACGCGTTCACGAACACGGACGCGCAGGTTACGTGCCTGAGCAAGTACGGGTACCCGCTGACTTACAAGGGCCCGGCCGGCTACACGTTCATCGATGACACCCCGTCCGCCACGCGTCCGGCTTCGGAATCGATCTCGATCCCCTACCACACCGGCCCGGTCAGCTACACATACGATCCCACCTCGGACATGTACCTCCGACTCGTCAGTGGCGCGGCGCAGATCGACGCCGGCAGCAAGAAGCAAGTGACCGCGCGAAACATAGTCGTGCTATTCCAGCCGCTTTCCTACGACTCGAAGGTCGATCCGGGCCACAACCGGCCCGTGATCGCAAACGTGGGTTCGGGCAAGGCTGTCGTCTTCAAGGAGGGCAAGGCCATCGCGGCCACCTGGAAGAAGACCTCGACAAGCGCGGTGACACGCCTGTACGACGCGTCGGGCGCCGAGATCCCCTTCGTTCGTGGGCAGATCTTCATGCAGAGCGTGCCGGTGGGCACGGCGGTCACCTACTAGGAATCTCGCGGCGCTCGAAGTGTGGGGCCTCTAGGCCCCGCACGGCGCGGGCGTGACTCCCGGCCTGCCGTAGTAAGTGCTCTCGGTACCGAACAGCCAGACGGAGAGGTTCGCGATCCTCGCGATGTCGAGGCGGCTCGTCCAGCTCCCTCCGGTGGTAGAGCTATCCGGGTGGTAGTTGTACGGCGGCCCGAGCACGCACTTGTACGGTTCCTTGACGCGTCTGAACGCCGTGACAAAGTTGCGCGCGATCTTCAGCGGGAAGTCCGTGGCAATCGTGGAGCCGGCGAGGGCCAGCAGGGCGGGAAGCTGCGGCACGATAGCCGGAGTGACCACCTTCTTGGCCAGTGCGGTCAGGACTTCCTGCTGCCGGGCGGCCCGGGCGTAGTCGCTGGAGGTCTCGCGGGATCGGCAGTACTTGAGCGCCACGTGTCCGTCCATGTGGATCATCCCCCTGGGGATGAAGGTGCCGGTTGACGGGTCGTTGACGGCCGTCTTGACGTCTATGTCCACTCCGCCCAGGGCTTGGACCACCGCCACGAACCCGTCCATGTCGACGGCCGCGTAGTAATCGACCGGGAGGCCGGTAAGGAAGCCGATCTCCTTCTTCAGCGTGTTGATCGCGGTATCTGGCGAACCGAAACTGGCGTTCGCCGCGGCCGACAGAAGCGAGTTGAGCTTGAAGTTGTCGGCAACGCGGCCGCCGTAGTAGAGGTCGAACCCGGCGGAATCGCGCGGCACGCTGATCATCGTGGCCTTGTTCGTACGCACGTCCAACGTGGCGAGCATCATCGTGTCCGTCAGGGCGTGCCCGCGGCCCACCATGAAGTCGACGCCGATCAGCAGGAACGTGATCCGGTCCGGGTTCGTTGTTGGCCAGATCGGCGTGGGGCTCGGCGTGATTTCGGGCGCCAGGAGCGAGGAGCCGCGCGGCGTGGGCTCGGGCGTGACCAGAGGCGTCGGAGATGGCGAGGGCGTAGCCGGCAGGGTCGTGGGGTTGTCCGAGGGATCGGCGAGGTTCGCGTTGCTCAGCATTTCGTTGTTGTTCATGCTGACGCCGGACTGATAGCTGTCCCAGGTGATGGCCATCGCGTAGCCGTGGACGGCCACGATGCTCACCAGCAGGAGCGCCACCACCACCGTCTGCCATGCACGACGCCCACCGGTCCTCCGCGTGGCCAGGAACGCGTGTGCGACCGCGAGAATGCGCCAGAGGCCGAGCAAGCCCGCGACGCCGATGAGCGTCATCGCGAAGGTCTCGTCGAACACGCTCAGTCCAAACCAGGCGAATCCCTGGGACAGCTGGACGGCGAACCAGCCCATCGCCGCGATGGCGGGCACCGCGAACAGGATCGCAGCGCGGCGTCGGCCCACGAAGAACTGGCCGAGCCCCGGCAGGATGAACGATAGGAAGGCCGCCGCCAGTGGCGGTCGGGCTGCCAGCACGCTCCTGAGACGGGTCGCGCGGCTCAGGGTCTGGGGCGCCGAGAGGGGCGGCGTGGGATCGGCGGCGGTGTCGGAGTCCGTGTCAGTCCCCTTGTGTGCCTTCCTGGGCTGCGTGTGGCCGCCGTCAGACGCACCGGGCGGGGCGGCGGTGACGGCGCTCGGGCAACGGCCTCAGCCGGCGGACCCGAGCGCTTCGCCCCGCGGATCGGTGGTTCTTCCGCTTACTGCATCACCAGGCCGCCGTCGACGGCGAGGACCTGACCTGTGATGTAGGCGGCTTCGTCGGAGGCGAGGAAGGTCACGGCATTCGCGACGTCCTGGACTTCCCCAAAGTGGCCGAGCGGCGTGGCGGCCACGATCTGCTCCTTGAGCGTTTCCGGAAGGACCGTCGTGAGATCCGTCGTGATCATGCCCGGCGCCACGGCGTTGCAGGTGATACCGCGTGAGGCGACCTCGCGCGCGGTGGCCTTGGTCAGGCCGATGAGCCCCGCCTTGGACGACGAGTAGTTGGACTGGCCGGTCTGGCCGGCCTGCCCGGACACGCTGGACATGTTGATGATCCGGCCGCCCTTGGCCTTGAGCATCGGCCGGATTGCGGCCTTGATCATGTAGAAGGCGCCGAAGAGGTTGACCTCCAGGACCTTCTTCCAGTCGTCGATCGGCATGCGCATGATCAGGTCGTCGCGGGTGATGCCGGCGTTGTTNNACCAGGATGTCGAGCTTGCCGAAGGCCTCGATGACGGCCTTGACCGCACGGTCGCAGGCTTCGGGATCGGTTACGTCCGCCGGGATGTAGAGAGCCTTGCGACCCAGCGCCTTGATGTCGGCGACGGTC
>PMBG01000161.1:4994-5233 GCA_003153755.1 Chloroflexota bacterium
CCGGTGACGAGCGCGGTCTTTCCGGTCAGATCGAGCATTCGAGTCCTCCTCCTGGTTCTGAGCGCCGGCGCGGTCTGCGACGGCGCTGGGAAAAATCCAGTTGTTGCTTGCGTCCTGCGCGTTAAGCCTTCGACACTGCCGCTCGATCCCGGATCCACTCCAGGGCCGGCGGGAAGGGATTGACGGCATCGAGGTATCCGGGTGCAATCGTTACGTCGCCCGGGCCGATGTTCTTCGCG
>PMBG01000021.1:0-212 GCA_003153755.1 Chloroflexota bacterium
ATCATCCGCTTCGACGCCGCGATGACCCTCGCCCGCCGCCACATCCAGCGGCTCTGGTTCCCCGAACCCGGCCAGGGCGGCGCTATCCCATCCCGCGCCGAGCACGCCACCACCAGGGCCGTCTTCGACGAGCGCATGCCCAACGAGTTCTGGCGGGAAGTCGTGGACCGGGTAGCGGTCGAAGTCCCGGACACGCTGCTCCTCGCCGAGGC
>PMBG01000021.1:226-7913 GCA_003153755.1 Chloroflexota bacterium
CGCTATGTCAACTTCATGAGCAACCCGGACGAAAAGACCGCGATAGACCAGTTCGGGAAGGGCGACAAGTACTTCGGTGTGTCAACGCTGCTCGCCACCATGCCGGGCCTGCCGATGATCGGGCACGGGCAGGTGGAAGGCTTCGCCGAGAAGTACGGCATGGAATACCGCCGCGCCTACCGCGACGAAGCGCCGGACGGCTGGCTGATCGAACGGCACGAGCGCGAGATCTTCCCTCTGTTCCATCGCCGAGCCCTCTTCGCCGAGGTCACCGACTTCCTGCTCTACGACGTGTTCGACCCGGGTGGCTGGGTCAACGAGGACATCTTCGCGTACTCGAACCGGCACGGCGACGAACGAGCTCTGGTTGTCTACCACAACCGATTTGCCGAGGCCAAGGGCTGGATCAAGATGAGCACCGGCTACTCCGTGGCCGACGGCGGCGGACGGAAGATCGTCCAGCGATCGCTCGGTGAGGGACTGGGCCTCCATCCGGACGGCGAGTGGTACACCCTGCTGCGCGAGCATCGCTCCGGCCTGGAGTTCCTCCGCCGATCGTCCGACCTGTGCCGGGACGGGCTCTTCGTGGAGCTGCGTGCCTACGGCTGCCAGGTATTCATGGACATCCGCGAGATCGAGGATGGGCCGTCCGGGCAATTCCGGCGCCTCAGCGAGCGGTTGAACGGCGCCGGAGTGGCGAGCATCCACGCCGCGCTCCGGGAGATGCAGCTCGAACCCCTCCACGCTGCCGTCCGCGGGCTCGCCAAAGGCGGCGCACTTGCACGAGTGGCGGAGATCGGGTCGGCGCGGGCGGCCTCGGCGTGTCCCGCGGCGGAGCGCGTGGATCTTGGGCTACACGGCCCGGTGACGCTCGACGTTGCGGCGGCGAAGCCGAGAGGTGGCGCGGCCGGACGGACGGATGACACGAAGGCCGCGGCTCCCGCCGGCAGGCCCGCCGCGGCCGCCGATGCGGATATCGCCGCTGTGCTCGACGACGCCCAGGCCCGCTTGCTCGCCGCGCTGCGTGCCCTCGTCGATGTGACGAACGCGTCCGGCGACCCCGAGGCGGCCGCACGCCACTTCAGGAGCGGCGTCGAGGCGGCACTCCGTCTCCAGGCAGTAGGGCCGACCACCGTCTGCGCCGGCCTCACCGACGAGTGGTCGTGGTTCGCGTTGCTCGGTCGCCTCGCGTCAGAGGCACTGGCGTCGGTCGCCGACACCACCGAGGGCGCGGACGCGCTCGACGAACTGCAACTCGGCCCCATCCTGGCCGGGATCTTCCGCGACTTCGGCCTGGACGAAAGCGCCGCCTGGCGCCTTGTGGCGCTCATCAAGATGCTTCAAACGCTGCCGCTGCCCTCGTCCGTCGCCGCACTACCCGCCGCCGGCCGCGCGCCCGCGCTGGCTCGTGCCCTCATCGCCGACGAGTCGGTCCGGCCGTACATCCGCGTAAACATCTGGGAAGGCGTCACGTGGTTCAACCGCGAGTCGTTCGCCCAGGTCCTGTGGTGGATGCGCGCGCTCGATGCCCTTCACGTCGCCGCTTCGGGTGACAAGCCGGCCGCCGCCTCGAAGTCGCTCAAGGAGACGGCTGCCATCGTCGACAGGCTCGCCGCCGCCGCAGAAACGGCCGGATATCAGCTGGACAAGCTTGAAGACGCGGCCGGCGAGGGTAAGCGGGGGAGCCCGGCCTCCTAGCGCACGTTCGCGCGAGGAACTCGAGCGGGCTCTCAAGCTCTGTAGCCGATTTCGTTGACGACGGGCGCCGCACAACCACCGGCTGGACGGCGCGGTCGCGTGGGTCTCCCCATGCTTCGGTCGGGAGCCGCGTTCCCGACGGCACAGAATCGTTGCGGAGGACGCGGCGCCGCGACGCTGACGGGGGTCAAGTCGTTCCGCCGACACGCCGACCCACTCGACCGAACGTCGTACCGTCCGTCCCTCCCTCGGCTACGCTGACGATCCGGCGGCTCCGTACAGGAACGGCGCGCAGGTACCAGGGCCGTCGCAGATGCCCCAGCTCCCAGGGACGACGAAGCCGCGCGGAAGGACCGTAAGGATGCTCGCTCGGGCCGACCGGCGTGTGGCTTCAGTCCACGGCGTGTTGCGGCGAGTACCGCAACAGGCGCGAATCGTAAGCACTGACGTGCTACTTTCCTGCATCAAGGAGTAGGTCGCTTAGCGATTGGGTGACGCGCAACGGGACGGCCGGCTCCCCGAGGAATCCTGCTCGATCGCTCCCAGATACGCGTCCTCAATACCAAGGAGTGGCAACCATATGAAACGGCGAGTGTTTGCGGTGTTCGCCGGCTTGCTGATTGCCGGCGCGTTGCCGGCTATGGCTCTCGCGATCCCGGGAACCCTGGACCAGCACCAGGAAGCAGGCCCGGACTACGCGGGCGGTACCAAGACGGCCCTGATGGAGGCGCAGACGTTCACGGCCGGTATAACGGGTCAGATGTCCGCCGTCTCGTTGCTCCTGTCCATAAACGGATCGGAGACGATCAACGTCTCCATCGAAACGCTGGACGGCTCGCTTCAGCCGAGCGGAACGGTGCTCGCGACCGGCTCCAACCCCATCACGGGCACGGACAGGAACGTCACCCAGTGGGTGGTCTTCACGCTGAACACTCCTGTGAGCGTCGTTGCCGGACACCAATACGCGATCGTGACTTCGGTGACGAACGCCTACGTCTTTGGGAGCTTCCAGAGCACGGACACGTACGCCGGCGGAAAGTGGTGGTTCGTGCAGACGACCACCTGGACCGACCTCGGTTTCACGACCTACGACCTGGCCTTCCGGACCTACGTCACGGCTCCTGATCCGACGGCTGCGCCGACCGCTGCCCCGACCGCTGCCCCGACCGCTGCCCCGACGGCTGCCCCGACGGCTGCCCCAACGGCTGCGCCCTCGTCGACGCCTCCGCCCACGAGCACCGACGCCGCCTCGGCGTCCATCGTCGGGTCCGGCAGTTCCTGGCTGCTTCCCATCGGACTTATCGGTCTGATCGCGACCCTGGCCGCGATGTCGATCCGGCGCCGCCGAACCGAGTAACGCTCCGAACTACAATCCGAGCTTCGACGCTGATCGCGGGCGTAACCACCGGCCTTTCGCCGGTGGTTACGCCCGCGTGTTCGCGCCGAGGAACTCGCGCAGGTTCTCCATGTACGGCACGAACGCGTCGCGTCTGACGCTGTGCCCGGCGGACGGGAATCGTTTCGACTGCAGCCGCGGAATGTAGCGGCGGAGAGCCGCGAGCCCTTCGTCGGTAAGCAGGGATCCAACCGCCGTGTCGGCCAGAGCCAGGCGCACCGGGCACTTCACAGCGCCGAGCAGCTCGCCCCATTTGATGCTCTCCAGATCGTCGCCGTCGAAGAACGCCGTGACCGCCGGCTGCACGCGCTGCTGGGCAGCTACCCAGGCCGCGATCTCCTGATCGCTCCAGCGCGGGTTCTCGGCGCGGCCGATCGCTGCCAGCTCGGAGGCCGGCATCAACGCGTTCGCCTCGATCTGCCGTCGAAGGCCTACCGCGATTTCCTCAGCGTTCTCCGGCCGCGACATGGCCCACATTCCCGGTGGATCCTCGAGGAAAAGCGCTCGGACCACGTCGGGCCGGAGCCCGGCCGCCAGGAGCGAGGCCACGGCTCCCATGGAGTGCCCGACCAGCACGGGGCGGCGCAGCTCGAGCGCCTCGCAGGCCGCGATGAGGTCCGCACCCATCGTGAGCGGCTCGTATCCCGCGGCCGGAGCCGCAGAATGCCCGTGCCCTCGCGCGTCGACCATCACCAGGTCGTAGTCGCCTTCGAGTTCGCGGGCCACCGGCGCCCAGCACAGGCCGTCGTCGGTGAGGCCGTGTGCCAGAACCACCTGCGGCAGGTCTCCACCTGTTCTCGTCCAGTGCAGCGTCGTTCCGTTCGCGGCGATGTCGCCGGTCATCCAGCGGTCAATCGGCACGGGCCACCTCCAGCGGCGTGTGCAGCCGGACCGGGCTGCGGTTCGCACATTCTGCCCCACAACCCCTATCGGCGCCGGAATGTCACACGGAGGCCGGACTCGGCGTCCGGGCTTATCATCGATGTGCGCGGGCGCGGACCCGCCCTGGGAGGGGACAATGAGGGGTACCAAACGTCAGGCCGATTTCGCTCCGGCTCCGGCATCGCCATCGCCGGTCGAGTGGCGCGAGACGGTCCTTCCGGGCGGCGCCAGGTTCCTGACCGATCCACGAGTCGACGATCTGGGACGCGTTGATTCTGAAGCTCCAGAACGCAGCAGGCGCGGGTCACACGCGGCCGTCGCCCTGAGAGGGCGGATCACGCCGTTGGTGCCGCTGGCCGCCGTGATTCCGGTCGCCTGGCTTGCCGGGGTTGTCCATTCGTGGCTCCCGCAGATCGAAATCTGGCTGGATGCCAGCTTCTTCCCATTCGATATCTCGACACTGGCCGCATTCGTGACCGGCCTGTTCGCGGCCGCGGTGCTGCTGTGGCGCCGAGATGCCTGGCGCTCCGCCCCATTGGTCCTGCTGGGCGCCATCGTCGGGACGCTCGTGCCGAGAGCGGTCGACATCGCCCTCCAGTTGAGCTTCCACTTCGCCAGTGATGGCGACCAGTCGTGGCCCACGTGGATCGGCTACGCGCAGCTCGTCGTGGGGCTGGTGTCGGTGGCGGGGCCGCTGTTGATGGCCATCGGCCTGGATCGATGCCGCACCGCGAAGGCGCGGACGCGCTGGCGCCGATCGGTCGTGGCGGCCGCGCTCATCGTGGTGGCCTTGATGGGAGGCCGATCGCTGGCCGTGTTCCTCGGCAACGCGGTCGGCGAATTCGACCCCGTCGTCTTCTGGCTGTGGGCAGCGCAGTCGGCGCTACATCCGCTTTCGATCGCGTTCGTCCTTGCGATTACCTGGTGCTCGCTATCGGCCTTGCGAGACGGCGAGCTTCCCAGGCGGTTCTGGAGACTCGCGTTCCTGGGGTCGGGCGCGATGTGCGTCTCCTCGATCGTGATATGGATCCTCAGTGACCCAATTGCGCGGCCATTCGTGGAGTCCGAGGCGTACCAACAGGGCAGCACGCTGAACATGCTGGTAGGCCTGGCCGGTGCCGTGATGCTTCTGCTCGCGTTTCTCGTGCCGCTGTTCGAGGAAGACCGCTCACTTGCCGAACCGGGCCCGCTGCCGGGCGACGGCGTCGCGTTCGGGCCGGCGTAACCGCCCGGCTGCTCGCGCGTCAGGGCTCGTACAGCTCGGCCGTTGTGGTTTGCGTCGTGTCGGTCCTGGTCGTCTCGAGCACAAGCACTCGGCCGTCGAGCAGCGGGACGACGGCTCCGACATAGAAGTTCCCCGTCGCGCCGAGCGAGGCAGCCGGGCTCAGCTTGTGGGTCGCGGGATCGTAGATGGCGCATGCCGCGTCGTCCAACGAGGTCTTCTCGAGCGGAGCCGTGTATCCGCCGAGGAAGAGCACCCGGCCATCCTTCAGCGGAGCGACCGAGTAGAACTGGCGCCCGCCGGATGTCCCGGCGTCGGCAAATCGGCCGGTTGCCGGATCGAACGCCTCGAGGGTGGTAACCGGTCCGGTGCCATCGTTGCCCGCGGACACCAGCACGCGGCCGTCCGGGAGCAGTGTCGCGTTGTGTGCGTACCGGGCTGTGATCATCGAGCCGGTCGCGCTGAACGTGCCCGTGGCCGGGTTGTAGAGGTCGGCCGACGCGTTGGCCGCATTGCCCTCGTCGCCGGCGCCGGCAATCAGCACTCGCCCATCCTTCAGCCTGGTGGCCGTGGCCCCGTCGCGGCCCATGGTCATCGAGCCGGTCGCGTGGAATGTGCCGGTCTTCGGGTCGTATAGCTCCGCCGTGGGGAGCATCGATAGCGTGGCGGTGGGGCCGGCGAACCTCGGGTCGATGGGGCCGCGGCGGATGTCGCCCTC
Source organism: Chloroflexota bacterium (assembly GCA_003153755.1). Lineage (GTDB taxonomy): Bacteria > Chloroflexota > Limnocylindria > Limnocylindrales > CSP1-4 > Fen-1039. Next base: position 6,143 of record PMBG01000021.1, read on the forward strand.
AACGCCCATGTGTTGAACGCCGCCGCCGGCGATCAGTACTCGTCCGTCGGCGAGGAGAGTGGCCGTGTGACCGCTGCGACCCGTCGTCATGGAGCCCGTGCTGGTGAACTTGCCGGTCGACGGGTCGTAGAGCTCGGCCTTCTTCGACTCCGTCGAGACGTCAGGAGTCGTGGCCTCGTAGCCGCCTGCGAGCAGGACGCGGCCGTCTGCGAGCAGGGTCAAGGTCCCGACCGTATGGACTGCGGCCGGGTCTCCCGTCTGGGTGAACCTGCCGGTGGCGGGGTCGTAGATCTCCGCACCCGGGTTGTCGATGAACAGAACGCGGCCGTCGGCGAGCCGCACCTCGGGGCCGACGTTGCCGATCGGGCTCCCGGCGGGCACGAACCGGCCGGCACCCGCCGGCAATGCGAGCGACGGCGAGGGCGAAACCGGCTCAACCGGGTGAGACGTGGCCTGGCCCGTGGCGGGAGGCGACGCCGACTCGGTCGAAGGCGAGGCGCTCGAGCCCGCGGCCGGCGAGTCGGAGGCGCCGGGTCCAGTGGCGGGTCCCGTGATCGTCCCCCTCAGGACAAGCGCGGCCACGATGACGAGAAGGATGGCCCCGGCTCCGGCGGACCCGAGGCCGGAGAGCAAACGCGTGCGGCCGACGCGTCGCGGCGCGCCCCGCACAGGAACTGCTCCATCCGATTGCGCCGCGGCGAGCTCCGCATCGACGAGACGCCGGAGCCGCGAATCCAGCTCGGGATCTGCAGGCCAGTCATTCATCTCCGAGTTCCTCCCGCAGACGGGCCAGGCCCTTCTTGATCTGCGTCTTGATCGTGTTCTCAGTCACACCGAGGACCGCCGCCGTCTCGCGGACGGAGTGGCCCTCCAGGTAGTGCAGCGCGATCGCCGCGCGCACCCTGCGCGGCAGGGCACGCATCCCGGCCTTGAGCGCGAGGGTGTCGTCCGGGCACGGGTCGAGGGACGCCGTGTCGTGGATGAGCGGGTTCCACGATAGAAACCGCCTCATCACGCCAACACGGCGGATGGCCTCTCGCGTTTCTATGGCGAGCAGCCAAGCGCGAAGCGATTCGGGATCACGGAGGGTGTGCCGGCGTCTGAGGGCGATCTCGTACGTGGCCTGGACAACGTCCTGGGCCTCGGCTTCGTCGAGCGTTATGAGGCGCGCCGCTGCCAGAAGGACGGCGCCATGCCGGGCGAGCGCGTCGCCGAAAGTGGAGTCAGCTGCCTCTTCGGCGAATGCGACGGTCACCAACCTTCTCCCTCCGTTGCGGTCTACCACTTACAGAGGGAGGCTGGAGCGGATTCGGGTGACTCGGAGCGAAGACTCACGCGGCCAGGGTAGCCCGGGGAACGAGGCGCCCGCCTAGTCCCCGAGCAGGATCCGGCGGATCAGCGAGATCGGCGGAGAGCCGTGTGCGATCACCGACTCCAGGTGTTCCTTGTACGAGAAGCCGGGCGTCTCGCCGAAGCCGCCCACGACGCGCGGTTCGGGGACGGCTGCCGCGCCGCGCGGATCCCCCGACGCGATTGCCGCGCGGACGCGCCGCTCTCGCTCGAGGCGCCACATCTCCATCGAGCCCACGAAGTACGTGGATAGCTGCGTGGAGGTGAGGCGGGCGCGGTCCCACTTCTTGCTCGCCTCGGACTCCTCCTGGAATCCGCCCTTGACCATGAGATCCATCGCTTCTTCACGCGTCATCGAACCGGCGTGGATCTCGATATCGATCATGGCGTTGGTGATCGCGCGCAGGTAGAACTTCCAGTG